>DATJJR010000059.1:0-7861 GCA_035492055.1 Rhodocyclaceae bacterium
CCGCCGACCAGCGCGAAAGGCAGTGTCGCCATGATGAGGACCGCTTCGTCGAGGCGGCGGAAGGTCAAATACAGCAGCACAAAGATGATGAGCAATGTTGCCGGGACTACCAGTTTCAAGCGTGCATTAGCCCGCTCAAGATACTCAAACTGCCCCGAGTACGCGATGCTCATGCCGGGCTTGAGCTGCACCTTGTCGGCGACAGCACGGCGCAAGTCGTCAACGGTGGAAGCCAGATCTCGGTCGCGCACGTCCACATAAACCCATCCGGATGGCCGTGCGTTTTCGCTCTTCAGCATGGGGGGGCCATCGCTGATGCCGATCTTCGTTATGGTGCCAAGTGTGATCTGCTGCCCGGAGTCAGTGAAGATAGGTAAATCTCGCAGCCGTTCTAATGAGTCGCGTATCTCGCGCGGGTAGCGTACGTTGATCGGATAGCGCGCTAGCCCCTCCACGGTTTCACCGACGTTCTCACCACCCACGGCGGAAGCCACAATCATCTGGACATCGGTGATATTGAGACCGTAGCGCGCAGCGGCATTGCGGTCGATATCGATATCGACGTAACGTCCGCCGGTCAGTCGCTCTGCCAATGCCGAGCTGACGCCTGGCACCTGCTTCGCGATTTGTTCAACGGCTTGCGCGACCTGGTCGATGTCGGCCAGATTCGTCCCCGACACTTTGACGCCAATGGGGCTCTTGATACCGGTCGCCAACATGTCGATACGGTTGCGGATCGGCGGTACCCAGAGATTGGCGAGCCCCGGTACCTTGACCGTTCGATCAAGTTCCTCAACCAGTTTCTTCGATGTCATGCCGGGACGCCATTGATCGCGCGGCTTGAATTGGATGGTGGTTTCAAACATTTCCAAGGGCGCTGGATCGGTAGCACTTTCCGCGCGGCCGGCCTTGCCGAATACAGTCTCGACTTCCGGCACGGTCTTGATCATGCGGTTGGTCTGCTGCAACAATTCCGCCGCTTTCGAAGCGGACAGGCCTGGCAAGGCGGATGGCATGTACAGCAGATCGCCTTCATCCATCGGTGGCATGAATTCTCCGCCAAGATGTGAGAGCGGCCACAGCGTTGTCAGCAGCGCAAGCGCGGCGATACCGAGTGTTGCTTTGGGGCGTTGCAGCACGCGGTCGAGCAACGGGCGATAGAGGCGGATCAGCGTGCGGTTGAGTGGATTGGCGTTCTCATCGGGAATACGACCGCGTATCCAGTAGCCCATCAGCACCGGAATCAACGTCACTGACAGGCCAGCGGCGGCGGCCATGGCATAGGTCTTTGTCAGCGCGAGTGGGCCGAACAGCCTTCCTTCCTGTGCTTCAAGTGTGAAGACCGGAATGAACGACAGCGTGATGATGAGCAGGCTGAAGAACAGCGCCGGTCCGACTTCGACTGCCGCCTCCATTGTTACGTACCAGTGCGCTTCGCCAACCAAATCTTGTCCCGGATGCGCGTGTCGCCATGCCTCGATGTGCTTGTGTGCGTTCTCGATCATTACGACTGCCGCATCGACCATGGCGCCAATGGCGATGGCAATGCCGCCGAGCGACATGATGTTGGCGTTGACGCCTTGGTAGTGCATGACGATGAAGGCACTCATCACGCCCAGCGGCAACGCAACGATGGCAACGAGCGCGGAACGCAGATGCCACAGGAAAACACCGCAGACGAGTGCGACGACGATGAACTCCTCGATCAGCTTGTGGCTGAGGTTTTCGACGGCACGATCGATCAACTGGCTGCGATCATAAGTTGTGACAATCTTCACGCCTTCCGGCAGGCTCTTTTCGAGTTCGGCCAGCTTGTGCTTCACGACGGCAATGGTTTCCTGAGCGTTCTTGCCAGACCGCAAGACGATCACGCCGCCGACCGTTTCGCCTTGTCCATTCAGTTCGGCAATGCCGCGTCGCATCTCGGGGCCGACTTGCACGGTGGCGACATTGCCCAGCGTGATGGGTATGCCTCCAGATGCTGCAAGCGGAATGTTGCGGAAATCATCGAGTGATTTGAGATAACCGGAAGTACGCACCATGTATTCGGCTTCGGCCATTTCCAGCACCGAGCCGCCTGTTTCCTGATTGGCATTACGGATGGCTTCAACGACCTTAGCCAATGGAATTCGGTACGCCGCCAGCTTTGCCGGATCGAGCACGATCTGATACTGCTTGACCATGCCGCCGATAGTGGCGACTTCCGAGACATTGGGTAGGCTCTTTAGTTCGTACTTGAGAAACCAGTCCTGCAAGCTACGTAGTTGCGCAAGATCGTGCTTACCACTGGTGTCGGTCAATGCGTATTCATAAATCCAGCCCACGCCTGTTGCGTCTGGCCCGAGTGAAGCCTTGGCTGTTTCCGGAAGGCGGCCCTGTACCTGATTCAGGTATTCGAGTACGCGTGAGCGCGCCCAGTACAGATCGGTGCCGTCTTCGAACAGTACATAGACGAAGGAGTCACCGAAGAAGGAGTAACCACGTACTGTCTTCGCGCCCGGGACCGACAACATGGTCGTTGCGAGCGGATAGGTGACCTGGTTTTCGACGATCTGCGGCGCTTGCCCGGGATAGCTGGTACGAATGATGACCTGCACGTCGGAGAGGTCAGGCAACGCATCGACAGGTGTCGTCTTGATCGCCCAGATACCCCATGCTGCGAGAAAGAGCGTGGCAAGCAGTACCAAAAAGCGATTGCCGACCGACCAGCGAATGAGTTTCTCGATCATTGCGCGGCCTCCAACTGAAGCTTGTCGATGACGTAGCCAGTCTCGCTCTGGTGCATAAAGAAATGCACTCGGTCGCCTACCTTGATGGATTTCACCAGCTCAGGATTCGCCAGCTCGAAGGACATAGTCATGGCGCCCCAGCTCAGGGATTTGATCGGGCCGTGCGAAATCGTCAGGCTGGTGGTTTCAACAGCCTCGACTTTGCCCACCCCTTCGTGCTCTGCCGGTGTTGCGGCGGGCTTGGCTGCACTTGTCTCTCCATTGTTCAGGCGAGCCATGACACCACGCAGGCTGGCTTCCGAGTCGATCAGGAATTGCCCGGACACGACGATTTGCTGGCCTTCCGCCAATCCGTCGAGTACGGCAATCTTGCCGTTACCGGCTTCGCCGAGCGTTACTTCAACCGGCTCAAAGCGGCCGCCATCCAGTGCCCGCAGGACGACGTTGCGCGTACCAGTACGGATCACGGCATCGTCGGGGATCAGTAGTGCGGATTTGTGCTTGCCGCCATCGATACGAACCTGAGCAAACATGCCGGGTCGGAGACGACCGTCGCGATTGGGTAGTTCGATACGCGCCCGCACGGTACGGCTGGCGGCATCGCTTTCTGGCAGTACGGCGATGATCTTGCCAGTGATGGTTTCGCCAGGATATGCCGTCAGCGACACGGTGACGTTGCGACCGACAGCAATCTTGCCGGCCTGCGCTTCCGGTACGGCGGCTTCGATCCAGACCGTATCGAGACCATTGATTTGCGCCAGCGTTGCCCCCGGCGCCAGCGTCATGCCGGTACGCGCATCCAATGTCTGGATCAGTCCACTCGTCGGCGCCGTGATGGTGATGGTGGTTTGCGCCTGTTTGGTTCTTTCAACGCGGGCAATCAAGTCCGGCGACATACCGAGGAGACGCAGGCGTTCGCGGACGGCCTGGACCAGGCCGGCATCGCCGCTTCTCAGGACGGCAATGAGTTCGTTCTGTGCTGCTGCCCATTCAGGGACAAGGACATCCACCAATGGTGCGCCACGCATGACAACATCACCCGGCGCACGCGCATACACACGTTCGACAAAGCCACCTGTACGGGCTTGCACGACGGCAAGCTGGCGATTGTTGAGCATGACGGAAGCAGCAACATCGACCGTGTCCGACAGTTCGCCACGCGCGACTGGCGCTGTGCGAATGCCAAGGTTTTGGACAACAGCAGGATCGATCTTGACGGTATTGCCGTCATCGGCCTCGCCAGCGTATTTCGGCACCAGCTGCATGTCCATGAAAGGCGATTTGCCCGGCTTGTCGAAATGCTGGGTCGGCACCATGGGGTCGTACCAGTAGAGCGCTTGTTTGTCGTCAGCCGCAGGTACCGATGCGATGTGCGCCGCATCTTGTCTTGGCGCGAGTGCGTAGCCAATGCCACCACCGGCAGTAGTAGCAGCGGCGATGAGGGCGGCAAGTTTGAATTTATTCGGATTCATTGCGTTTCGTCTCCGTAGGCGAAATGAAGCTGCGCCGCTGTGATGGCGCGCTGGCGTTGCAAGTCGATAAGGCGCAAGTGTTCGTCGATCAATTCGCGTCGTGCGGCGATAACGCTGGACAGGTCGACACGGCCCGCCTTGTAGCCAGCGGTGAGCAAATCAACTTTCTGGCTTGCGAGTGGGAGGGAGGTGTTTTCGGCGCGATCGAGTTGGCGTTCGAGTGCGGCGTAATCGGCAAGATCGTTATCGAGCTGATTAACGTGCTCACGCAGCATGTCATCGCGCTCTGCCTCGGCGCGATCAAGCTCCGCGCGCTTGGCTGCAGCCTGTGGTTCCTGTCGGCGAGCAGTGAATACAGGCAGGTCGAAGGTGAACTGCACCGACACCATGTCGCCGAATTCCGGCGCACGCTTCTGATAAGCCACCTCGACTCCCCAGTCTGATTTCTTGCCAGCATCTGCTTCGCGTACTTCGGCGGCGGCGCGTTGTACATCAGCCGCCGAGGCTTGCAGTTCTGGATGGCGCTGCAGATGCTGATGGAAATGGTTGGCATCAATTGGCCATGCCGGTGCATCGCCGATCAAGACGTCGTCGCCGGCACTGCCGATCTGACGGCGCAGAGCAGCGCGTGCCTTGGCGAGATCACGGCTTAAATCATCTTGCCGATCAGCCAGTCGTGCAGCTTCCTGTTTGGGTATGACTGCATCGGCGACCGGGCTCCGACCACCGGCGATTTGTGCCCGGACTGCATCATCAAGCGTACGGTTTTCGCGCTCAAGCTGAGTGAATAGATCCAGCTTGCGTTCGAGGTAGTAGCGGTTCAGCCAGGCGATGGCCGTATCGCGACGCACTTGCAGGCGCGAGACTTCGCGACGTGCAGCAGAAGCCTCGATGTCTGCTGCCGCTACGTCTTCGCGCGCACGACGTTTATCTGCATTGGGCACCTCTTGCATGAGTCCGATCTTCTGCATGGTCATGAAGTCACGCTTCAGATGACCACCGTCCATACCGGAGACCGGGTAATTATCGACACCGGTGATCAGTTTCGGATCGGGTAGTGCACCCGCGGGGATGGCGGCCGAGCGTGAGGCATCAAGTTGTGCGTTTGAGGCGGCGAGATTGGGTGATTGGCGCTCGGCAAGGTCGAGTGCCGCATTGAAACTCAATGGCTCGGCATGGGCGATGAGGGACAGCCCTGCCAATGGCAGGGCGAGCAATATCCGGCGTATGGGCATGATGCGCTCCGACGAAATGAAAAAGATCGGTTCGGCAGGAACGCCGGTCCGACAAGCAGGCTCGTTGGAGGCGGGCTATTGCGCTACGTCGATAGCGGGCGAAAGCGCGGAAACGACGAAGACGGGAATCATGGAAACTGGTTTCATGGAAATCTCTTTGAATTAGGCGCGTGAACACTCGAGGCCAAGCCGCAGGCGAACGCAGATAACGACCGAAGCAGCTTCGGTCGTGATGGATCAGAACCTAATTAGAGAAACCGAGGAGGTCGCCACAACCCGGACGGGTCGTGAGAAGGGATAAATCGATCTGGCAGCGAAGCCACCTGCGTGGCAGAAGGCGGAACAAAGGATGGAACCGAGATGATTGCAGCGGATGGGTAGCAGGCCGTGCAAATCTTGCACAACCCTCCTGCCTTGCAGGAGTTACTGTCGTCCTTATGCGCTGCTTTGTGCTCGCTATCACAGCAGCCATGATCCGTCGCCATGGACATCTCGACGACGGAGTGTTCCGAGCACTTAGCCATATCCACGCCCATGGCAAACCCCGACGTTGCCGTAAGCGGCACCATCACAGACAGCAACAGGGCGAGGACAAGACGAAGCAATCGCATGAAGAAATTATAAGCACAAAGTCTTTATCGAAGTAATCAGGGCATATCAACCTTTAGTCACTGTCACGCCGATGAGCGAGCCGATACAGCATCGGCAACACCAACAGCGTCAACGCAGTCGAAGACAATATCCCGCCAATGACAACCGTCGCAAGTGGACGTTGTACTTCAGCACCGGTACCCGTCGCGAGCGCCATGGGCACAAAGCCGAGTGAAGCAACCAGCGCTGTCATCAGTACTGGACGTAAACGCGTCAGCGCTCCTTCATGAATGGCTTGGTCGAGCGAACGGCCTTCTTGAATCAGATGTCGGATGAAGGAAATCATCACCAGACCGTTCAGTACGGCTACGCCTGACAGTGCGATGAACCCAACTGCTGCTGATATCGATAAGGGAATTCCACGCAGCCAGAGTGCAATGACACCGCCCGTCAGCGCGAATGGAATACCTGTGAACACGAGCAATCCATCCTTGAGGTTACCGAACATCATGAACAACAGTGTGAGTACCAGCAGTAAGGCGACCGGTACGACAATCTGCAAGCGCCGACTCGCTGATTCAAGCTGCTCGAAGGTGCCACCCCATGCAACCCAGTAGCCCGCCGAAATTTGAATTTTTTGCAGACGATCTTCGGCTTCGCGAACAAAAGAACCAATATCTCGGCCGCGTACATTGGCGCTGACTACGACACGACGCTTTCCATTCTCACGGCTGATTTGGTTCGGGCCCGAACTCATTTCCAGTGTGGCAACCTCACCAAGCGGAACAAAATTGGTACGGGCTTCTGCATTCGTCCGATTGCCGTCCTTCGGCAGAGCAATCGGCAAACGGCTCAGCGCATCGAGATCGGTACGTTGTGTATCCGAAAGACGCACAACGATGCCAAAGCGGCGATCACCTTCGAATAACGTACCGGCAACTTGCCCACCAATGGCGATCGCAACACTCTCTTGTACATCAGCAACATTAAGGCCGTAGCGTGCGGTTTTATCGCGGTCGATATTGACGGTCAGCATAGGCAAGCCTGTCGTCTGCTCAACCTTGACTTCGGATGCGCCGGGGATCTTTTTCAGATCATTCGAAATGGCGTTGGCGGCTTCGTTCATCGTGGCCATATCGTCGCCAAATACCTTAATGGCCACATCGCTGCGAACACCGGAAATCAGTTCGTTGAAGCGCATCTGAATCGGCTGCGAGAACTCATAGGTATTGCCTGGTAACGATTCCAATGTCTCCTGAATTGACGCTAGTAGCTCATTTCGCGATTTGCGTTGAGAAGGCCATTCGCTTTCCGGCTTCAGCATGATGTATCCATCCGAAGCGCTGGGTGGCATTGGATCGGATGCGATTTCCGCCGTCCCCGTACGCGCAAAGACACGTTTTATTTCCGGATGTTTGGCCTTCAAGGTGCGTTCCAGCTGCTCCTGCATTTCCAGCGATTGCGTGAGGCTGGTGCCTGGAATTCGCATCGCTTGAATGGCGTAATCCCCCTCGCTAAGACTGGGAATGAACTCACTGCCCATGCGCGTTGTCAGCAGCCCCGTCAGGGCAATCAGGACGCCGACAACCGTGAGTACCAATGGTTTTTGTGCCATGGTTTTCGACAGTAATGGTTCATAACGCTGTCGTGCCACCTGCATCAAGCGACTTTCTTTCTCGGCAACCTTATTACCAATGAAGAGTGCTACCGCTGCCGGCACGAATGTAACCGACAGGATCATTGCGCCAATCAAGGCCGTGACTACCGTAAAGGCCATCGGGTGGAACATTTTCCCTTCGACGCCAGTCAGGCTGAAGATGGGCAAATAGACCAC
>DATJJR010000060.1:0-7554 GCA_035492055.1 Rhodocyclaceae bacterium
ACGATCTTGCCAGCGGACAGGCCGGCAGCAACGCCGTTTTCGCCGAACAGGGCAGCGCCGACGTGCGGGGTGTCGGGCACCATGGTGATGATGATGTCGGCCTTCTGGGCGACTTCCTTGCCGCTGGCGCAAACAACAGCGCCGGCGTTGGTCAGTTCAGCCGAGATCGGGGCCAGGTCGAAGACGAACAGTTCATTGCCGCCGGCCTTGATGTGGCCTGCCATCGGGGCGCCCATGATGCCGGTGCCAATAAAACCTACTTTAGCCATTGCAAACTCCTTGATGAATTAGTTAAGCGCAGACAAAACGTGTTGTGCGTAATTACAGCAGACCCTTGGCCCAGCTCAAACCAGCGCTGGTGTTGCCAGCCGGCTTGTATTCGCAGCCGATCCAGCCGTTGTAGCCCAGACCGTCGATGAACTTGAACAGGAAGTCGTAGTTGATTTCGCCGGTGCCCGGTTCGTTGCGGCCCGGGTTGTCGGCCAACTGCATGTGCGCGATGCGCGGCAGGTTGGCCTTGATGGTGTTGGCCAGTTCACCTTCCATGCGTTGCATGTGATAGATGTCGTACTGGATGTACAGGTTGTCGGAACCGACGGCCTTGAACACGTCGAGCACTTGCGACGTGCGGTTCAGGTAGAAGCCGGGGATGTCGTAGGTGTTGATGTGCTCGGCCAGCAGCTTGATACCCACTTTGGACAAAGCATCAGCGGCGAACTTAAGGTTCGAGACAACGGTGTTCAGCACCTTGTCTGCGTCGGCGCCCTTGGGCGGAATGCCGACGAGGCAGTTCACTTGCTTGCAGCCCAGCGTAGTGGCGTAGTCGATGGCCTTGCCGACGCCGTCCTGGAATTCGCCAACGCGATCCGGATTGGCGGCGATGCCGCGCTCGCCTGCAGCCCAGTCGCCGGCCGGCAGGTTGTGCAGCACTTGGGTGAGGCCGTTGCTCTTCAGCTTGTCGGCCAGTTCATTCTTGTCGTAGGCGTAGGGGAACAGGTACTCAACGCCCTTGAAGCCATCCTTGGCGGCCGCGGCAAAGCGGTCGAGGAAATCGACTTCGTTGTAGAGCATCGTGAGGTTCGCAGCGAGTTTGGGCATGTGAATTCTCCGAATGGATGTGGCAAGAAAAACGGGGACTGCATTTGCAGTCCCCGTGAAGTTTTTACTTCGCTTCGACCGGGGTCAGGTCGATCTTGGCCGGCAGGTCGATGACTTCTTCGAACTCATTGACGCCGTTGATTTCGACGCCCATGGCGATGTTGGTCACGCGTTCGAGGATGACTTCAACAATGACCGGCACCGAGAACTCATCGCGCAGACGCTTGGCTTCGGCGAAGCCGGCAGCCAGATCTTCCGGCTTGGTGATGCGCACGGCCTTGCAACCCAGACCTTCGGCAACCTTGACGTGGTCGACACCGTACACGCCGAGTTCCGGCGAGTTGATGTTCTCGAACGACAGCTGCACGCAGTAGTCAATTTCGAAGTTGCGTTGAGCCTGGCGGATCAGGCCGAGGTAGGCGTTGTTCACCAGCACGTGGATGTAGCCGGTCTTGAACTGGGCGCCGACGGCGAGTTCTTCGATCATGAACTGGAAGTCGAAGTCACCGGAGATGGCAACCACTTCCTTCGTCGGCTCGGCGGTAGCAACACCAATGGCAGCCGGGATGGTCCACCCCAGCGGGCCGGCCTGACCGCAGTTGATCCAGTGACGCGGATGGTTCACGGTCAGGAACTGGGCGGCAGCGATCTGCGACAGGCCGATGGTGGCGACGTAGCAAACGTCTTCGCCGAAGGCCTTGTTCATTTCGTGGTACACGCGTTGCGGCTTGATCGGGGCGTTGTCAAAGTCGCTCTTGCGCAGCATGGTGCGCTTGCGTTCCTGACACTGGGCAACCCAGGTGCCGTAGTTCTTGAGCTTGCCTGATGCTTTGCGCTCTTTCGCGACTTCGATCATCAATTCGAGCGCAACCTTGGCGTCGGAAACGATGCCGAGGTCAGGGCCGAACACGCGGCCGATTTGCGTCGGCTCGATGTCGATGTGCACAAACTTGCGGTCCTTGGTGTAGACCTCGACCGAACCGGTGTGGCGGTTGGCCCAGCGGTTGCCCACGCCCATGACGAAGTCGGAAGCCAGCAGCGAAGCGTTGCCGTAGCGGTGAGCGGTTTGCAGACCGACCATGCCGATCATCAGCGGGTGCTTGTCGGCGATGGTGCCCCAGCCCATCAGGGTCGGGACGACCGGCACGTTCAGCAGCTCGGCCAGTTCGACCAGTTGCTTTTCGCCGCCGGCGTTGATGACGCCGCCACCGGTAACGATGATCGGGCGATGCGAGGCCAGCAGCATATCGATGGCCTTTTCAGCTTGCTTGCGCGAAGCGGAAGGCTTGTAGACCGGCAGCGGTTGGTAGGTATCCGGATCGAATTCGATCTCGGTCATCTGCACGTCGAACGGCAGGTCGATGAGGACCGGGCCGGGACGGCCGGAGCGCATCAGGTGGAAAGCTTGCTGGAACACTTGCGGCACGAGGGCGGCTTCGCGAACCATGACCGACCACTTGGTGACCGGCTTGGAGATCGATTCGATATCAACGGCCTGGAAATCTTCCTTGTACATGCGGGCGCGCGGCGCTTGACCGGTGATGCACAGGATCGGGGTCGAGTCGGCAATGGCGGAGTACAGGCCTGTGATCATGTCGGTGCCGGCCGGGCCGGAGGTACCGATACACACGCCGATGTTGCCGCGCGTGGCGCGAGTGTAGCCTTCGGCCATGTGCGATGCGCCTTCCATGTGGCGGGCCAGCACATGCTTGAGGGTACCGCGGCTCTTCATCGCGGAGTACAGCGGATTGATGGCAGCGCCGGGGATACCGAAGGTTTGCGTAATGCCTTCCAGCTCCATCACGCGCACGGCGGCTTCACATGCTCTCATTTTCATAACAACACTCCTGATTCAATTACAAAACTGTTCCCTGATTACCAGGGATATACAAGGGAGCGAACTCCCTTGTTGCTTAATTCAAAACAAAACCGCTCCCGACATTTTCGTTCGGGAGCGGTGAATCCTTCATGACAACTCAGACCTTGCCGAACGCACCGGCGGCGCGCTTGGCAGCGATCTGTTCGTCGCTGTAACCGAGTACTTCCTTCAGCACTTCATCGGTGTGTTGACCGAGCAGCGGCGCAGTCGTAATCACAGCCGGCGAAGCCGACAGTTTGATCGGCATGCCGACGGTGAAATGCTTGCCGCGCTTCGGATGATCGATCTCGACATACATTTCGCGGGCACGCAGATGCTCGTCGTTGGCGAGATCTTCGGTACCGAGGACTGGGCCGCACGGCACGTCGATCTCGTTGAAGATCGCCATCAGCTCGCGCTTGGTGTGATGCGAAGCGAATTCGTTGAGGATACGCCACATGGCCTTCTGGTTGGCGCGACGATCGCCAATCTTGGCGAAACGTGCGTCGTTGACCAGCTTTTCACCGCCGACCAGATTGGCCAGCGCAGGCCACACGACTTCCTGCACAACGACGTAGAGGTAATCGTTGATGCCGCCGCCCTTGCACTTCAGCGCGTTGCCAAGCTGGCCACCGCCGGAGTCGTTACCGCCGCGCGGCACGTCGGTGAGGCCTTCGGTCGGAACCGAGAATTCGATCAGCGGGCCGTGTTGCAGACGCTGGTGGTCACGCATCTTGACGCGGCAGAGGTTGAACACGGCATCCTGCATCGCGACTTCGACGTACTGGCCGAGGCCGGAATGAGTGCGGTGATACAGCGCACCGAGAATGCCGATGGTGAAATGCATGCCGGTGCCGGTGTCGCCGATCTGGGCGCCGGTCACGGACGGCGGGCCGTCGTTGAAGCCGGTAGTGGCCATTGCGCCGCCCATGGCTTGCGCAACGTTTTCATAGGCCTTGAATTCAGCATACGGGCCGGTCGAGCCGAAGCCCTTGACCGATGCCATGATCAGCTTGGGGTTCAGCTTGTGAACTTCTTCCCAGCTGAAGCCGAAGCGGTCCAGCACGCCCGGGCCGAAGTTTTCCATCAGGATGTCGGACTTCTTGAGCAGTTCGATGAAGGTGGCCTTGCCCTCTTCGCTCTTCATGTTCACGGTGATCGAACGCTTGTTGCAGTTCAGCATCGTGAAATAAAGGCTGTCGACATCGGGGATGTCGCGCAGTTGTGTACGGGTGATGTCGCCGGTGGGCGGCTCAAGCTTAATAACGTCGGCGCCCATCCATGCCAGCATCTGCGAGGCGGCGGGGCCAGCCTGTACGTGGGTCATGTCGAGAACGCGCACGCCTGCAAGCGCTTTGCTCATACTTCTTTCCTCAAATCTTCGTTATTGGTAAATGCCGCAGCCTCGCGCGATGTTCGCGTTAAAAGGTGCGCACGATGACGTGATTTCCGTGACGGGGGTTTGACGCGGAAAGAAACGACGCAGCGCACGAAGGGCTGGCATGAGCACAAGGCACACGACCGGCAACCGGATCGGTAACGGAACCTTCAGGCGCGGAAACGCGGCGGGGCGTTGTGCGACCCGCCGCGTTCAGGGTTTGCAAGTCTAAGCCAAAGTGTTGATTTTCGCCAGCGCTTTGGTAAGTCAATCGAAGCGATAAGCTCGCGTCACCATTGCAAAAGATTTGATGCGTGCAAAAGCCACAGCTATGGTGCAGTGCGTCATTACTCCGTAGCCCGTTCGGATGACAGAAAATCCAGCTCAAGGGGTGCGGAAAGCCGGTGTCAGAGGCTAAAATCCATGGTTCGACTTTTAAAACTTTCCCACTTTCAAGGAGACAGCTATGGCGCTGTGGGCACGTTTCACCACCAAGGAAGGCAACACCAGCTTCGGTACCGTTGCAAACGGTCAAATCACCGAATACAGCGGCGACATGTTCAACAGCCCAAAGGCCACCGGCAAGACCTTTGCCGAGGCCGACGTCAAGCTGCTCGCCCCGACCCAGCCTACCAAGATCCTGGCGCTGTGGAACAACTTCAAGGCGCTGGGCGAAAAGCTCGGCAAGGCCGCGCCGGTACATCCGCTGTTCCTGCTGAAGCCGGTGTCCTCACTGGCCGGCCCGAATGACGACATCGTCCGTCCGAAGGCTTATACCGGCAAGATCGCTTACGAAGGCGAACTGTGCATCGTCATCGGCAAAGCTGCCAAGAATGTGTCGGTTGAAGAAGCCAAGGACTACATCTTCGGCTACACCATCATCAACGACGTGACCGCCGGCGAAGTGCTGAACGAAGATCCGAATTTCGCACAATGGACCCGTGCCAAGGGCCACGATACCTTCTCCTGTATCGGTCCGGTCATCCAGACCGAACTCGACTGGGCCTCGAAGAGCGTCGTGACCGTGATGGCTGATCAAGAGCGTCAGAACTACCCGCTGTCCGACATGATCTTCAATCCTTACGAGCAAGTGTCGCGCATCTCGCAAGACATGACCCTGAACCCGGGCGACTGCATCGCCATCGGCACCTCGATCGGCATCGGCTCGATCAAGGACGGCGCCGTGACCAGCGTGACCATCGACGGTATCGGCACGCTGTCGAACAAGCTGGTCGGTTAAAGCGAAAGCAACAGCGCGATGGACATGATCGTTAACGGCAAGCCGGTACAGGTCGAAGGTGTGACCACGGTGAGTCAGCTGCTCGAACAACTCGGCTTCGCCGGCAAGCGTGTGGCGGTCGAGAAGAACGGCGAGATCGTGCCCAAAAGCCAACATGCTGAAACGGCCATTGCTGCGAGCGACAAGATCGAAATTGTCGTCGCAGTGGGCGGTGGCTGACCGCTGACCTAAGCGAGCAAAAACAAAAAGCCCCGCAGATGCGGGGCTTTTTGTTTTTAACGAGTAAGGGATTCCAAAGGGGCAAGCCCCTTTGCGTCTTAGTTACTGCTTTTTGTAGATTTCAGCGCCGTTCTTGACGAACTCGATGGCCTTGGCTTGCATGCCGGCTTCGAGTGCCTTGCCTTCTTCAATGTTCTGCTGGGCGGCGAATTCGCGCACGTCCTGCGTGATCTTCATCGAGCAGAAGTGCGGGCCGCACATCGAGCAGAAGTGGGCAACCTTGGCGGAATCCTTGGGCAGGGTTTCGTCGTGGAAGGACTTTGCCTTGTCAGGATCGAGACCGAGGTTGAACTGGTCTTCCCAGCGGAACTCGAAACGGGCCTTGGACAACGCGTTGTCGCGGATCTGCGCGCCGGGGTGACCCTTGGCGAGGTCGGCGGCGTGAGCGGCCAGCTTGTAGGTGATGATGCCTTCCTTGACGTCGTCCTTGTTCGGCAGACCCAGGTGTTCCTTCGGCGTCACGTAGCAGAGCATGGCGGTGCCGTACCAGCCGATAGTGGCAGCGCCGATACCGGAGGTGATGTGGTCGTAACCCGGCGCGATGTCGGTGGTCAGTGGGCCAAGGGTATAGAAAGGAGCTTCCTTGCACCAGTCCAGCTGCAGATCCATGTTTTCCTTGATCAGGTGCAGCGGAACGTGGCCCGGGCCTTCGATCATGACTTGCACGTCGTGCTTCCAGGCGATCTGGGTCAGTTCGCCCAGGGTCGCGAGTTCGCCGAGTTGGGCTTCGTCGTTGGCATCGTAGATCGAACCAGGACGCAGGCCGTCGCCGAGCGAGAAGGCCACGTCGTAGGCCTTCATGATTTCGCAGATTTCCTCGAAGTGCGTGTAGAGGAAGTTTTCCTTGTGGTGAGCCAGGCACCACTTGGCCATGATTGAGCCACCGCGCGAGACGATACCGGTCATGCGGTTGGCAGTCATCGGCACGTAGCGCAGCAGCACGCCGGCGTGGATGGTGAAGTAGTCGACGCCTTGTTCAGCTTGTTCGATCAGGGTGTCCTTGAACATTTCCCAGGTCAGGTCTTCGGCCTTGCCGTTGACCTTTTCCAGCGCTTGATAAATCGGCACAGTGCCGATCGGCACCGGCGAATTGCGGATGATCCATTCGCGCGTTTCGTGGATATGCTTGCCGGTCGACAGATCCATCACGTTGTCGCCGCCCCAGCGAATCGCCCAAGTCATTTTCTCGACTTCCTCGCCGATCGATGAGGTCACCGCCGAGTTGCCGATGTTGGCATTGATCTTCACGAGGAAATTGCGGCCGATGATCATCGGCTCCACTTCCGGGTGATTGATGTTGGCAGGAATGATGGCGCGGCCGCGGGCGATTTCGTCGCGCACGAATTCCGGCGTGATTTCCAGCGGAATCGACGCGCCGAACGATTGCCCCGGATGCTGGCGGCCCATCAGCTCGGCCAACTTGGCGCCCTTCTCACCGGAGTTTTTCAGCTCTTCCAGGTAAGCGCGGCGATTCATGTTTTCACGGATCGCGACGAATTCCATCTCCGGCGTGACGATGCCCTGGCGTGCGTAATGCATCTGCGTGACATTGCATCCTGCAACGGCACGACGCGGTTTGCGATGCAGGTTGAAGCGCAGTTCCGCCAGTTGCGGATCGTTCAGGCGCGCCATACCGTACTCGGAGGTCGGACCGGTCAGTTCTTCGGTGTCCTTGCGCTCCACAATCCACGGCAGGCGCGG
>DATJJR010000061.1:0-22684 GCA_035492055.1 Rhodocyclaceae bacterium
TTCGCGCAAGCGGGTCACTACGCCCTCGACTAAAACCTCGGGGGCGGAAGCGCCCGCAGTGAGACCGACACGGGCATCAGCAGTAATCCAATCAGCGTTGATTTGTTCGGCGCCATCAACAAGATAAGCCGGGATGCCGAGATTTTTCGCGACCTCTGCAAGGCGGTTCGAGTTGGAACTGTTCTTGGAGCCGACGACGATGACAACATCGCTTTCCTGCGCCAGTTTTTTCACCGCATCCTGGCGGTTTTGCGTGGCGTAGCAGATGTCGTCTTTCTTCGGACCAGTGATAAAGGGGAAACGTGTTCTGAGTGCTGCAACGATGCTCGCAGCGTCATCGACTGACAATGTGGTCTGCGTCACGTAGGCAAGCTGCATCGGATCGCGCACAGTGAGAACGGCAACATCCTCGATGCTTTCGACCAGGTACATGCCGCCGGCAGATTGGCCCATCGTGCCTTCGACTTCGGGGTGACCCTTGTGGCCGATCATGACGATTTCCTTGCCCTGCTCGCGCATCTTGCCGACTTCGACGTGGACTTTGGTCACGAGCGGGCAAGTTGCGTCGAATACATTCAGACCGCGCGACTCGGCTTCGGCACGCACCGCCTTCGACACACCATGCGCGCTGAAGATGACGGTGGAGCCGGCTGGTACTTCATCCAGCTCTTCGACGAAAACCGCGCCCTTGGCCTTCAAGCCATCGACGACGAACTTGTTGTGCACGACTTCATGGCGCACATAGATTGGCGCACCGTATTTTTCGAGCGCACGTTCAACGATGGCAATGGCGCGTTCGACGCCAGCACAAAAGCCACGAGGATTGGCCAAGACGATGGTTTGCATTACAACACTCCGATCACATCCACTTCAAAACGGACCGGTTTGCCCGCGAGTGGATGGTTCAAATCGACGACAACCGTGTCGTCATATACTTCACGAATCAGGCCGCTGGCTTGTTGGCCCGGCTTGATCGCCATGGTCACGACTTCACCGACGGACAGCACGGCCGAGGCCGGAAATTCATTGCGTGACACAGTGCGCACCAGATCGGCATTATGCGCGCCGAAGGCATTGACGGGCAGCTCGACGTCCTTGTGTTCACCGGGCTGCATGTCCTGCATGCAAACCTCCAGCGGCGGCGCCAATTCGCCCGTGCCCAATTGGAAAGTGGACGGCTTTCCATCCATGGTGCTGACCAGCTCGCGGCCATCGCAGCTCAAGCGATAACGCAGCGTCACCAAGCTGTTCATGGTCACGCGCTCAGACATGCTTGCGGCCTTCAAGCAGCTGGTGCAACAACATCAGAATCACGCCCAGCGTGATTGCACTATCGGCAAGATTGAAGGCAGGAAAGTGATAACCCGCGGTATGAAAGTCGAGGAAATCCACCACCGAGCCGAGTGTCACGCGATCGATCACATTGCCGATTGCACCGCCAAGAATGAAGGCACATGCCGCTGCCATCAAGGCTTCGCGGCGATGACGATACAGCGTCACGATGAGCCAGGCTGACACTGCAGCCGCCAGCGCAACAAAGAACCAGCGCTGCCAGCCACCCGCATCAGCCAAGAAGCTGAAAGCTGCACCGTGGTTGCGCACGTAAACGAGATTGAAGAAAGACGTCACGATCACGCCATCGCCATAAGCGAAATGCGACGCGACCATCGCCTTCACGACCTGATCTAGGACGATGACAACAACAGCAAGCAGCAACCAGCCAATGAATCTGCGATCAAGCATGGCTGCGCTTCTCGCCGTCGCCGAAGAGATTGCTCGTACAGCGGCCGCACAACGTTGCATGTGCGGCATCGTGGCCGACATCGGCACGCCAGTGCCAGCAGCGCTCACATTTCTGATGCTGCGTTGGCATGGCCACAATTGCATCCTGCTCCGCCTTCACAAGCGTCGCCTTCGAACAAATCAGCACGAAGCGCAAGTCGTCGCCCAACGATACAAGCGCATTGTAGTTTTCGCCACTTGCGCGGATTTCAACTTCGGCCTGCAGCGATGCGCCGATCTTCCCTTCGGTACGCAAGGCCTCCAGCACTTTCGCGGCTTCGTCACGTACGTTGCGGATACGTTGCCATTTGTCGATCAACGCAGCTTCGTCCGCTTGCGTCGGCAGTGCATGCCACGTGCTGAGCATGACGCTTTCGAGTTTCTTGTTTCCTGCATAGGACCAAATCTCTTCGGCCGTAAACGACAGGATCGGTGCCATCAATCGCGTTAGGGTCTGTGTGATGTGCCACAACGCGGTCTGTGCCGAACGGCGCGCAACCGAGTTTTCCGCCGTGGTGTAGAGACGATCCTTGAGGATGTCGAGGTAGAAACTGCCAAGATCGTCGGAGCAGAAAAGCTGCAACGCCTGCACGGTGCGATGGAATTCGTACGCGTTGTAATCGGCTTCACAACGCGCTGCCAGTTGTCGCGTCATGGCCAGGGCGTAGCGATCAATTTCCAGCCATTGATCCAGCGGAACGGCATGTTTTTCAATGTCGAAATCCACCGTGTTCGCCAACAGGAAACGCACGGTGTTGCGCAAGCGACGATAGATTTCGACGACGCGATCGAGAATTTCCTTCGAGGCTGCGAGCTCGCCCGAGTAATCGGTATTTGCCACCCACAGGCGCAGGATTTCGGCGCCGAGCTTGCTGCTGATCTCGTCAGGCAGAATCGTGTTGCCCAGCGACTTGCTCATCTTGCGGCCCTTCTCGTCCACGGTGAAACCGTGCGTGAGCAGTGCCTTGTAGGGTGCGTGGCCGTCGATGGCGCAACCCGTCAGCAACGAAGAGTGGAACCAGCCGCGATGCTGGTCGGAGCCTTCGAGGTAAAGGTCAGCAGCGGGGCCTTCGCTATGCGCGTCGGGATGCGAACCACGCAACACGTGCCAGTGTGTCGTACCGGAATCGAACCACACATCCAGCGTGTCGCTGATCTTGGTGTATTGCGCAGCCTCGTCACCGAGCAACTCCGCAGCATCGAGCTTGAACCATGCCTCGATGCCGGCCTTTTCAACACGTTGTGCGACAGCCTCAATCAGATCAACCGTGCGCGGATGCAGCTCGCCGGTTTCCTTGTGAATGAAAAAAGGAATCGGCACGCCCCAGTTACGCTGGCGCGAGATACACCAATCCGGACGACCGGCAATCATGGCGTGCAGACGCGGCTTGCCCCAAGCCGGATGGAAAGCGGTTTCTTCGATGGCCTTCAAGGCGCGCTCGCGCAGCGTATCGCCGTCCTTCGATGCGACATCCATGCCGATGAACCATTGCGCCGTGGCGCGGAAGATGATCGGCGTCTTGTGGCGCCAGCAATGCGGATAACTGTGACGCAGTTTGACGTGCTTCAGCAGCGCGCCTTTTTCGGTGAGCAGGTCGACGACCTTGGGATTCGCTTCCCACACGGTGAGACCGGCGAAATGCTCGACATTGCCAAGGAAACGGCCATCGTCGCCCACCGGATTTTCAACGGGCAACTTGTATTTGAGGCCGACAATATAGTCGTCCATACCATGCGCCGGGGCCGTATGCACAAGGCCCGTACCGCCTTCGGACGTGACATGCTCGCCCAGAATCCACGGCACCTGACGATCAAGGAAGGGATGGTCGAACAGTTGGCCTTCAAGTTTTGCGCCCTTGGCCCAACCGAGCAAACGCTTGGCCGTCAATCCAAACCGCTGCAGGCAGGCCTCCGCCAGATCATGCGCGAGGATCAACAGTCCGGCATCGGTTTCGATCAGGTCGTAATCGAAATCCGGATGCGCACTGATCGCCTGGTTCGCCGGCAACGTCCATGGTGTCGTCGTCCAGATGACGGCATGGATCGGAGCATCGTCATTGATCGCTGCTGCATCAACGCCAAACAGTTTGGCCACGGCAGCACTGTCGACGGCGTTGAAGGCAACGTCAATTGCGTCGGAAGTCTTGTCTTCGTATTCGACTTCGGCCTCAGCCAACGCGGAAGCGCAGTCGAGGCACCAGTTCACCGGCTTCAGGCCCTTGAAGACGAAACCGGCCTTGACGATTTCGGCCAGCGCGCGGATCTCACCGGCTTCATTGGCAAAGTTCATCGTCAGATAGGGGCTGTCCCAATCGGCCAGCACACCGAGACGAATGAAGCCGGCCTTTTGCAACTCAACCTGCTCGGCGGCATACGCGCGCGACAGCTCACGCACCTTGTCGGCCGGCAGGTTCTTGCCGTGCGTCACTTCGATCTTGTGTTCAATCGGCAGGCCATGGCAATCCCAGCCGGGCACATACGGCGCATCAAATCCGGACAAGGTTTTTGCGCGAACAATGATGTCCTTGAGAATCTTGTTGAGCGCGTGGCCGAGGTGCAGTGCACCGTTGGCATAAGGCGGGCCATCATGCAGGATGAACGTTGGGCGTCCCTTCGCGGTCGCGCGAATCTTCTTGTAGAGCTGGCGCTGCTGCCAGTCGGCAATCCACGCCGGTTCGCGCTTGGCCAAATCGCCGCGCATCGGAAACGGCGTGTCCGGCATGTTCAGGGTTTTGCGATAGTCGCTCATAGACTTTACTCGTCCAGTTCTTGACGCCAGTCGGCGTGTGAAAAATAGTCTCGGGTCGCATCGACGTCACGCGCAATCTGCGCCTTGAGTTCATCGAGGCCGGCGAATTTTGCTTCATCACGCAGCTTGTGATGAAAATTGACGTGCACATGCTCGCCGTAAATGTCCCGATTGAAATCCAGCAAATACACTTCCAGTACCGGTTTCAATCCATCGGCAATCGTCGGCCGAACACCCACGCTCGCAGCACCGAACATGGATTGTTTGTCCAAGCCATCGACGCTGACGGCATAAATGCCCGACAAGGGCAATCGCTCACGCGCGTGCTGGATATTTGCCGTCGGAAAGCCAAGTGTGCGACCGATCTTGTCGCCGTGCATCACGCGCCCGGACATGAAAAACGGCCGCCCCAGAAAATGCTCGGCACGAGCAAGATTGCCGGCAGCAAGCGCAGCACGAATGGAAGAACTCGACACGCGCTCGTCGTCCAGCGTGATGGTCGTCATCGCCTCGACCGTAAAACGGTGCGCCCGGCCGGCTTCCTGCAACAGCGCGAAATCGCCGCTACGGCCCTTGCCGAAACGGAAATCATCGCCAATCAGCAGGTGGCGTACGCCAAGACCGCGCACCAAGACCTGATCGATAAACTCATCAGCGCCAAGGCCGGCCGTTTTTGCATTGAAACGGCAAACATAGACTTGGTCGATACCGCACGCCGCCAGCAATTCAAGCTTCTCGCGCAAGCGCGTCAGGCGTGCCGGGGCGGAGGCCGGCGCAAAGTATTCGCGCGGATGCGGCTCGAAAGTCAGCACTACGGCAGGCATGGCCGATTTTCTTGCCAACTCGACGACACGCGACAACATGGCGCGATGGCCCAAGTGCACGCCATCGAAATTGCCGATGGTGAGTACCGAGGCGAACGTTGCCTGATGAGGAATGCCGCGATGAACGATCATGCCGGAAACGGGAAGAAAGGCCGCACGGAAAATCCCGTGCGAAAACCGGCAATTATATCAGCCGAAGACCCTGCCCCAGAGCGATGAAAGCGCTTACGCCTGCTTCGATTTCGCCAGCGGGGGATTCTTCGCGAAGTAGCGCTTGATGCCGCGCAAAAGTGCGTCGGTCAATTTGTCCTGGTAGTCGTCGTCAAGCAGCCGGGCTTCTTCTTCGGGATTCGAGATGAAGGCGGTTTCCACCAGGATGGACGGAATGTCCGGCGCCTTCAGTACGGCAAATCCGGCCTGTTCAACCACACCTTTGTGCAGATCGTTGACGCCACCGATTTCCTTGAGCACGTCCTTGCCCAGTTTCAGGCTGTCGTTGATCGTCGCCGTCTGTGAGAGATCGAGCAGTGTCTTTGCGAGATACGGGTCTTTGCCGGCACCGATGCTGACGCCGCCAATCAGGTCGGACGAGTTTTCCTTGTTCGCCATCCAGCGTGCGGCAGCGCTCGATGCACCGTTCTCGGACAAGGCAAACACGCTGGAACCGCGGGCCGTCGGCTTGATGAAAGCGTCTGCATGGATGGATACGAACAGATCCGCATTGATGCGCCGCGCCTTTTGCACGCGCTGGCCGAGCGGCACGAAGAAATCGCTGTCGCGCGTCATCACCGTGCGCATGTTTGGCTCGGCATCGATCTTGGCGCGCAGGCGCTTGGCAATTTCCAGCACGATCGTTTTTTCGTATGTTCCACGCTGACCGATCGCGCCCGGATCTTCGCCACCATGCCCCGGGTCGAGCATGATGGTGACAAGGCGTGCAACCGCTGGCGAGCCATCGTTGGCCGATTTGTCTGTCGCTTTGTCTGCCTTGCTATCCGGCTTGCTCTCAAGCTTCGCAGGCTTGCCCTGATCAATTGGCTTACCGCCGGTATCGGGCGCGGCCTTCTCGTTCTGGTCGAGCATCGCCATCAGCGGGTCGACCGGTTGCGCCGGATAAAGATCAAGCACGAGACGATGACCGTACTCGCCGACGGGTGGCAACGTAAAGACCTGCGGCTTGACCTCGGTCTTCAACTCGATGACGAGACGCACCACCCCTGGACGATTGCGGCCGGCGCGAATCAGCTTGATGTACGGATCGCTGTCGGAAATCTTGTCCGGCAGCGACTGCAGCACGGAATTGAATTCGACGCCTTCAATATCGACCACCAGACGCGGTGGATTGGTCACCATGATCTGCGTGTACTTGAGGTCGTCGCGATACTCCAGCGTCACACGTGTGTAGTCACGTGCGGGCCAGACGCGGACACCAAGAATGCTCGCATCCTTGTCGGTCGCAGCCAATGCCACCGGTGTGACCAGCAGCGTCAGCGATGCGGCGGCAAATTTCAGCGCCTGACGACGGGAAAGCGGTCGTGACAGGCTGAACTCATCGGGCTCGGTCAAGGCACCGGTGTCGGTGATACGGAAGAAAGGCCCGCGCGCCTCAGACATGCGACACCTCCAACAGTCTCGGCCACGCATTCCGCACGACGCCCTGCGCCGTCAACAGAGAGATGCACGCGTACATCAGGCTTGGGAAGGTAAACACCAGCCTTGTCCGGCCATTCGACCAAACAGACGCCATCCCCTTGAAAATATTCATCCAAACCTGCATCGAGATACTCTTCCGGCTCATTGAATCGATAAAAATCAAAGTGATAGAAGTTTAATCCAGAAACCGGATGAACTTCAACCAACGTATAGGTCGGGCTTTTGACCTTATTTCCGTAGCCCAGCGCCTGCAGCAATCCGCGCACTAGCGTAGTTTTGCCGGCACCGAGATCGCCTTCCAACGTAACAACGAGGCCTGGTACCAAAGCGGGCGCCAACTTCGCGCCGAGCGCGAACGTCGCGGCCTCGTCGGGAAGCGTTAGCATTACGGTCGTTTTTTCTTGAGAAGGCGGCAGGGCGGATGTCATACCATTGCGTATGGTTGAGAATTCAAGAGATTGGCGGCAATTAGCCGACACCATCAAAGGCTGGGGGCGGGCATTGGGCTTTGCCGACATCGGCATCGCGCACACCGACCTGTCGCATGCCGAAGCTGGCCTGCTGGACTGGCTTGCCGCCGGTTATCACGGCGAGATGGATTATATGGCACGGCACGGACTCAACCGAGCACGCCCGGCCGAGCTCATACCGGGCACGGTGTCCATCATCACGGCGCGGCTCGATTATTTGCCCGCCGCCGCTTCCGAAAACACCGATGCACCTGATCGCGCGGTCATCTCGCGCTATGCCTTCGGTCGCGACTATCACAAGGTCTTGCGCAATCGGTTGCAGCAACTGGCCGACCGCATCCAGACAGAGATTGGCGAATTCCAGTATCGCGCCTTTACCGACTCGGCTCCGGTCATGGAGGTCGAACTTGCCGCCATGAGCGGTCTCGGTTGGCGTGGCAAGCACACGCTGTTACTGAATCGCACGGCCGGTTCGTATTTCTTTCTCGGCGAACTGTTCACCAATCTGCCCTTGCCCGCTGACACTCCAACAAGTAATCACTGCGGGACATGCCACGCTTGTCTCGATTCTTGTCCGACGCAGGCTTTTGTCGGGCCGTACAAGCTTGATGCGCGTCGCTGCATTTCCTATCTCACGATCGAACTGAAAGACAGCATTCCCATCGAGCTGCGGCCGCTCATCGGCAATCGCGTCTATGGCTGTGATGATTGTCAGGTAGCCTGTCCGTGGAATCGTTTCGCGCCACGCACGAAGGAAGAAGATTTCCAAATCAGAAACGGGCTTGATCAGAGCACCTTGATCGAACTCTTTGCATGGGCGGAAGAAGAATTTCTACATCGATTGGAAGGCTCGGCCATTCGCCGTATCGGGCATGCGCGCTGGCTGAGAAACCTGGCGGTCGGCATGGGCAACATTCCGCCCGATCACGCAAGTGCAGCCCCGGCAATGGACGCACTCAAGCTGCGCATCGATCATCCCGATGCCATGGTGCGTGAGCATGTGCAGTGGGCGCTGCAACGACTCAGCAGTTAGCCTTTCTCGACGGGTCGCGCCGGATCGCTGCTCCACTCACTCCACGAACCGGCGTAAAGGCGCGAGCCAGCCAAACCGGCGACCTCCATCGCCAGCAGGTTATGGCAAGCGGTTACGCCGGAGCCGCATGAATGCACCACGCTCGCCGGTGTCACACCGCCCAGCAATGTCGTGAACTCTTCATGCAACTGATGGGGTGATTTGAAATGCCCATTGTCAGTGAGGTTGTCGCGGAAGAAACGATTGTGTGCGCCCGGGATGTGGCCGCCGACAGGATCCAACGTTTCGTTCTCACCCCGGAAGCGATCCGGACTCCGTGCATCAAGCAGATATGTGCTCGATGCACCAAGGAAAGACAAGACATCGCTTACACCGACGACATCGCCGGCCTTGACCAGCGGATAGGGCTGCGCGGGAAAAGTCTGCGGCTTTTGCGACAAGGCATATCCGGCTGCCGTCCATGCCTGAATACCGCCATCGAGCACAGCAACATCGCCGCGGTGCCCGATCCAGCGAAGCATCCACCACACACGGGCAGCAATCATGCCGCCAGCATCATCGTATACGGCGACTGGCATGTCGGGGGCCAGCCCCAACGAGCCAAGACGCGTGGCGAAATTCTGCGCATCCGGCAAAGGATGGCGGCCGTTCAGGCCAGTTCTGTCGCCGGACAAATCATGTTCAAGATGCAGGTATTGCGCGCCCTGGATATGCCCGTTGGCATAGGCTTTGGCACCTGCGCAATGGTCGCGCAAATCGAAGCGGCAATCGAAGAGATGGCGAGGCACACTGCTGTGCATTTCCTCGTGCAACGCCGCGGCAGTAATCAGGGCCATCATGCTGCTCCCAGCCAGGCATTTGCCTCGGCTTCATTGTCGTACACACGCAGTTCAGCCTTCATGAACGCATTGTTCAACCAGGCGCTCCAGGCAATCCACTGGCTGTTGGTGACGATGGCGATACGACGAAAATCGCCGGCGTGGCTGCGCATGAACTTGATGTCTTCCCACATCACGTCGACCGTGAAATCGAGCATCTCGCGCAAATCGATGTACAGGTCGATCGGGCCTTCGAAGTTGACCTTGTAATTGACCAGCTCCTCAAATTCGCGATAGTCCGCCAGCGTGAACTCGCCGAGAACCGTGACATTGATGTGCGTGCCTTTGTGGTCGATGGCAATCATGGCCGTGCCTTTCCGAACGGGAAGATGACGAAGGCACTATAAACCATGCAGGAAATGGCGATGGCATGTGATGCCATCGCCATGCGCGACTATGGCGTTAGCGCAACGCTTCCGCCATCGTGCGGCGATAGAACTCGTGGAAATGCTGCATGCCATCTTCCATCGGTGATTGATACGGACCGACTTCATTACGGCCTTGCTTCCACAAGGCATGACGGCCGCGATCCATGCGTTCGCCGATTTCATCATCCTCGATGGCGGTTTCCATGTAGGCGGCCTGTTCGGCGGCAACGAATTCAGGTTCGAACAGCGCAATGTCTTCCGGATAGTAGAACTCGACGACATTGAGCGTCTTGTTCACATCCTGCGGAACCAGCGTGGACACGACCAGCACGTGTGGGTACCACTCGACCATGATGTTCGGGTAGTAGGTGAGCCAGATCGCACCGTGAGGCGGCAACTTGCCGTTGTAGTACTTCAGCACGGCCTTGTGCCAGTTCTCATAAGCTTTTGAGCCGGCCTTGGCGAGCGAGGTCACACCAACACGTTGTACCGAATACCAGTCATCGAACTGCCAGGTCAGGTCATCACAGGTGACGAAATTGCCCAGACCCGGGTGAAACGGTGCAACGTGATAATCCTCAAGGTAAACCTCGATGAAGGTCTTCCAGTTGTAGTTGCACTGGTGCAGTTCGACATGGTGAAAACGGTAGCCGCTGAAATCCAGCTCCTTTGCCACGCGCATGCCGGCAAGATCCGTATTTGCCGAACGCGGCCCCTTGAACAACAAGCCTTGCCAGCTTTCAAGCTTTTGCTTGTTGAGGTTCAGGCACGGATTAGCCGGAAAATGCGGCGCACCAATCAATTCGCCGCCAGCGTTGTATGTCCAGCGGTGAATGGGGCAAACGATGTTCTCGGCATTGCCGCTGCCTTCGAGCATGATGGCTTGGCGATGGCGGCAGACATTCGACATGTCGTAAAAGCCATCGGGCTGGTGCGTCAGCATGCGGCCGTGATCCAGCCATTCGCAAGTGCGATAGTCGTGGACGTTCGGTACCATGAGTTCATGGCCGACATAGCCCGCACCGGCATCGAAGATCAGCTTTTTCTCCAATTCGAAAAGCTTGTCGTCGAAATAAAACGATACGGGAAGCTGCGAGGCCGCCGGTGAAAGCAGCGCTGCGCGCGCGATATCGGACATGAGAGTCCCAACCTCCAAGAGAGAAATGACCCGGAGAACCGGAAAACCAGTTTGAAAGAACTGGAAAAACAGGGCCTGTGATTATACCGGAACCGAACGAGAATCAAGCCTTTAGCGCATCTGCGGATTGACCAGCATGCCCGCTTCGGCTATTTTTACAGTCTTTGCACTTTGTCCCTCATGCCATGGCCGCATCCCGTGCCAACGCCACATCCGCTGATACGCCCGCTTCGTTCGAGATCGCTTTGTCCGAGCTCGAAACCATCGTCAAATCGCTGGAAGGCGGACAGAACGATCTAGCGCTCGAACAGTCGCTGGCAGCTTATCAGCGTGGCATGGCCTTGCTCCGCTATTGCCAGGAATCGCTGAATACGGCCGACCAGAAAGTCAAACTGCTCGAACAAGACGCACTGCGTGACTTCACGCCGACTGAAGAAGAATAAACACGAAGCACACTCATAGTGACACTCTCCGCCAGCCATGACTTCTCAGCCTGGATGCAAGACATCCAGGCACGTACCGAAACCGCGCTTGATCACTGCCTGCCGGTAAAATCGCTCATGCCAACGCGCCTGCATGATGCCATGCGCTATGCCGTGCTTGGAGGTGGCAAGCGCGTGCGTCCACTGCTGGCGCATGCGGCAGGAGACGTGTTCGATGCAGCACCCGAGACGGTCGATGCGGCGGCTTGTGCAGTCGAATTGATTCACGCCTATTCGCTCGTGCATGACGACCTGCCTTGCATGGATGACGACACGCTACGACGTGGCAAGCCGACAGTGCACATCGAATTCGACGAGGCCACCGCAATGCTCGCCGGTGACGCGCTGCAATCGCTCGCTTTCCACGTAATCGCTGCACCGGGTTTGATTCATGATGGCGCACGTCAAGTTCGCATGATCGAACTGCTCGCGCAAGCCTCCGGTTCGCGCGGCATGGCCGGCGGACAAGCGGTTGATCTCGATTCGATCGGCAAGCGGATCGAGCTTCAGGCATTGGAATTCATGCATATCCATAAAACCGGTGCATTGATCCGCGCCGCTGTATTGCTTGGCGCACATTGCGGTAATGCCGACGATGCGGCACTGGAGAAGCTTGCGCACTACGCCAATCGCGTCGGTCTGCTGTTCCAGGTCGTGGACGACATTCTCGACACCGAAGCCGACACCGCCACGCTGGGCAAGACCGCAGGCAAGGACGAAGCCAACGACAAACCGACCTATGTAAGCCTGCTCGGTTTGACCCAGGCCAAGGCGCTCGCCGTCGAAATGCGCGATGCAGCGCATCACGCACTAGCCGACTTTGGCAGCAAGGCGCAACGTCTGCACGAACTCGCGGACTTCATCGTCGCGCGTACTTTCTGAGGCTCCACATACATGTCATCACCGACCTCGGAAACACCACTGCTCGACACGATCAACCAGCCCGCAGACCTGCGCGCGCTGGACAAAGAGCAACTGCCGCAAGTCGCCGACGAGCTGCGTGCCTTCCTGCTCGAATCTGTCGGCAAGACCGGCGGACATCTGTCGTCAAATCTCGGCACGGTCGAATTGACGATTGCGCTGCATTACGTCTTCGACACGCCCAGCGATCGTCTGGTTTGGGACGTGGGCCATCAGACGTATGTCCACAAGATACTGACCGGTCGCCGCGAAGGCATGGCGCGCTTGCGCATGCAGGACGGTATTTCCGGCTTCCCGCGCCGTGCTGAAAGCGAATACGACACCTTTGGCGTCGGCCATTCCTCGACGTCGATTTCTGCCGCACTCGGCATGGCCGTCGCCGCCAAGGCAAAGCAGGAAAATCGCAGCGTGATTGCCATCATCGGCGATGGCGCCATGACCGCCGGACAAGCATTCGAGGCACTCAACAACGCCGGCGTGATGGATGCGAACCTGCTCGTCATCCTCAACGACAACGACATGTCGATCTCGCAGCCGGTCGGTGCGTTGAACAAATATCTTGCTCGCCTGTTGTCGAGCCGTACCTACAACGCCGCACGTCGTGCGGGCGAAAAAGTCTTGTCGGGCCTGCCATCGATGCTCGAGTTCGCCAACAAGGTCGAAGAACACGTGAAGGGCATGATCTCGCCCGGCACGCTGTTCGAGGAAATGGGTTTCAACTACATCGGCCCCATTGACGGTCACGACCTGAATTCGCTGATCCCAACACTGCAAAATCTCAAGCAATTGAAGGGACCACAGTTCCTTCATGTCATCACGAAAAAAGGCCAAGGCTACAAGCTGGCCGAGAACGACCCGATTCTTTATCACGGCGTCGGCAAGTTCGACCACAAGAACGGCATCGTCGGCGGCAAGAGTAGCAAGCCGACGTACACGCAGATATTCGGCGACTGGCTGTGCGACATGGCCAAGGTTGATTCACGCCTGATCGGCGTCACGCCGGCAATGCGCGAAGGCTCCGGGCTCGTCCGTTTCGCCAATGACTATCCCGATCGCTACTTCGATGTCGCCATCGCCGAACAACATGCGCTGACCTTCGCCGCCGGTCTGGCATGTGAAGGCATGAAGCCAGTCGTCGCGATCTATTCAACCTTCCTGCAACGCGCCTACGATCAATTGATCCATGACATCGCGCTGCAAAACCTGCCCGTAATGCTCGCCATCGACCGCGGCGGCTTGGTCGGCGCCGACGGCGGCACGCACAACGGTGCTTTCGACCTGTCTTACCTCACCTGCATTCCGAACATGGTGGTCATGGCTCCCGCCGACGAAGCCGAATGTCGCCGCATGCTGACCACCGCATACAAGATCGATGGGCCGACTGCCGTGCGCTATCCACGCGGCAGCGGCCCCGGCACCACGCCCGACGCAGCGCTCGACACGCTGCCCGTCGGCAAGGGCGAAGTACGGCGCCGTGGCAACACGGTTGCCCTGCTTGCTTTCGGCAGCATGCTCGCACCGGCACTTGAAGCCGGTGAGTCGCTGCAAGCAACAGTCGCCAACATGCGTTTCGTCAAACCGCTCGACCGTGAACTCGTGCGCGAGCTTGCTACAACGCACGGCCTGCTCGTCAGCATCGAGGAAAACACCTTGGTCGGCGGCGCCGGTGCCGAAGTGGCCCGCGCGCTCGAAGAGCTCGGGCTGGATATCCCCCTCGTGCGGCTTGGCTTGCCCGACCATTTCATCGAGCACGGCGACGCCGCCAGCTTGTTGGCTCAGGCTGGCCTGGATGCTAAAGGTATTGTTACCAGCATCAAGCACGCCTTGGAATTGCGCTAATCGTCCTTATCTATGGCAGACAGACATAGCCGCGGGCTATGACGGCAATAGCTGAGTAATTTTGTCGGGAATGCTAAAATTCAAGCCTGTTTAACCCTCGGCGCGACTGTCCGCGTCGTCAGAGAGCCATCATGAACTCCAGAGACAACAATCTCGCTATCCCCGACGTTCAAGCCAGCGAAGACACGCGCCGCATGCCGATCAATCGTGTCGGCATTAAAGACATTCGCCATCCCGTCAAGGTGCTGGACAAGGATCGCGGGGTGCAACACACCATCGCCAATTTCAACATGTACGTCGGTCTGCCCCATAACTTCAAGGGCACGCACATGTCGCGTTTCGTTGAGATTCTCAACTCGCACGACACGGAGATTTCGGTCGCGAGTTTTGAAACGATGCTGCGCGAAATGGTGGTCAAGCTGGAGGCCGAGACCGGCCATCTGGAAATGAGCTTTCCCTTCTTCATCAACAAGACCGCACCGGTTTCCGGCGTGCAGAGTCTGCTTGATTACGAAGTCACCTTTACCGGCGAAATCCTCGCCGGCGGCGCTTACAAACAAACGACTAAGGTCGTCGTACCGGTTACGAGTCTGTGCCCCTGTTCGAAGAAAATTTCCGAACGCGGGGCCCACAACCAGCGTTCGCACGTGACGGTGACAGTCGAAACCAGCGATTTTGTCTGGATCGAGGAGTTGGTGCAGCTTGCTGAAGCCCAAGCCTCATGCGAACTCTACGGCCTACTCAAGCGTCCGGATGAGAAATATGTGACGGAACGCGCCTACGATAATCCGAAATTCGTTGAAGATCTGGTTCGTGATGTGGCCGGTGCACTCAACGCGGAAGCACGCGTCGTGGCGTATGTTGTCGAATCCGAGAACTTCGAATCGATCCACAACCATTCGGCCTATGCGCTGATCGAGCACGACAAGCGGAACGATTGAATGACCGTTGTTTTGCCAAAAAAAGCCACTGCATGGTGGCTTTTTTCTTCCCTGCGAAGTCGCGCAAACAAAAAGGACGCCTCAGCGTCCTTTTTGTTTATCGCATGAAAGCCAATCAGGCCTTCTTGGTCAGCTTTTCCTTGATACGTGCCGACTTGCCGGAACGATCGCGGAGGTAGTACAGCTTGGCGCGACGCACAGCACCGCGACGCTTGACTTCGATGTCAGCGATCAGCGGGGAATAGGTTTGGAAAGTACGCTCAACGCCTTCGCCCGATGAAATCTTGCGGACGGTGAAGCTGGAATTCAGGCCGCGGTTGCGCTTGCCGATCACCACGCCTTCGAACAGCTGGACGCGCTTGCGGGTACCTTCAACGACGTTCACACCGACGATGACAGTGTCACCCGGAGCAAATTCGGGAATGGTCTTGCCGAGGCGAGCAATTTCTTCTTGCTCGAGTTGTTGAATCAGGTTCATTTGATACTCCAATGGTCAGTGGCTTTTAGCCGTTTCGGCAGAGCAAGATGGTCACGAACATTTCCAGCGACTTTCCGGACATCCAAAGGAAAAGTCTCTTTGTCGTTTCCCGCTTGGTACCAACGCTTCGTTGTTTACTTCGTTAATGCTGTTACTGCTGACTACCCAGCTCCTGGCGAAATTCTTCCAGCAACTTTGCTTCCTCCTTGCTCAATGCCCGCACTGCAAGCAACTCGGGGCGACGGAGCCAGGTTCGTCCAAGCGCCTGTTTCAAGCGCCAACGGCGAATCTTCTCATGGTTGCCGGACAATAAAACGTCCGGCACCGTGTGTCCTTCATACACTTCCGGCCGCGTGTAATGCGCGCAATCCAGAAGTCCGGCGACGAAAGAATCTTCCACCGCCGAATCGGCATCGTTCAAGGCCCCGGGCAATTGCCGTACACAGGCATCGATCAACGCCAAGGCAGGAATTTCCCCGCCCGATAAAACAAAATCACCGAGAGAGATTTCCTCGTCTACGCAGCGTCCAATCAAGCGCTCATCCACGCCTTCGTAACGCCCGCAGAGCAAAATCGCTCCACGACTCGCCGCCAATTCCAATACACGCGCATGCGTGAGTGGTCTGCCTTGGGGCGAAAAATAAATCACTTTCGCGCCAGCATCTCCAATCGCGCTGCGCCGTGCTTTCGCAGCCGCAATCGCTTTTTCCAGCGGCTCGGCCAACATCACCATGCCTGGCCCGCCGCCATACGGTCGATCATCAACCGTACGATGATTGTCTTCAGTAAAGTCGCGCGGATTCCAAGAATGGATATCCCACAACTTCCGCTCCAGCGCCCGCCGCGTAATACCCGAAGCGGTCACCGCATTGAAAATCTCGGGAAACAAGGTGACGACATCGAAGGCGAGCATCGCTCAAGCGCCCCTTACCAGTCCCGTTCCCAAGCCACGCGGATTTCACCGGCGGCCACATTCACTTCCAGCACAACACTGGCGACGAAAGGCAGCAGGCGTTCATTTGCACGCTCCCCTTCACCTTCTGTTACTACCAGCACATCGCTGGCAGCAGCAGAAATCATACGGTCCACACGCCCCAGGCTTTCGCCTCGTTCGTTTTTGACTTCCAGACCGATCAGATCATCCCAGTAGAACTCATCGTCATCGGTCGCTGGCATCACTTCGCGCGGCACGCCGACATAGAATCCTTGCAAGGCTTCCGCGCCGGTTCGGTCATCGACGCCTTCCAGCTTGACGATCAGACCTTTGCCATGCTCGCGCACGGTCTCAAGCTTGAGCATTCGCCAGCCAGCTTCCGCCGTTTCGGCATCAGCCGCCAGCCACCACTGCGGCAATGCACACCATGCCGCCGGATCATCGGCAAAGGCATGCAGCTTGAACCAGCCACGCACACCATACGGGGCAACCAAACGGCCCAGTACGATCATGTGTGCTTATTGCCGAGCGTTGCTGCCTGAAAAATCAGGCAGCCTTCTTTTCAGCAGCTTGCTTGACCAGACGAGCAGCGGTCGGCGACAGTTGTGCGCCATTGCTCTGCCAGAAGGCCAGACGTTCGTTGTCCAGCACCAGGGCTTGTGCCTGACCGGAAGCAACCGGATTGTAGAAACCGACGCGCTCGATGAAGCGGCCATCGCGACGGTTACGCGAGTCGGTAACGACAATATTGAAGAAAGGACGCTTTTTGGCGCCGCTGCGAGCAAGACGGATAACGACCATTTTTTGGAACCTCGTTCCGGTGAAAATCGGAGAAAGCCCGTGATTATAGGGGAAATGTTTTCCAGAATCAATGCTTAAGCAAACCTCAGCATAGGGGCCTCCAAACCGCTTCAGCACCATACTCCAAGCATTTGTTTTATTAAGACTTCCCGCCCGCCCAGCGCACGCTTTCCTCTAAAATGGCCGCATGAACGAAGTTCTCGACTGGCTTGGTACCAGAAACGACGATCCGCTTGATGACCTGATTCCGCTGCGCCGCCATCTATACACGGTGATCAGCGCGGACCTTCAGGCGCGTGCCCTATTACGCCTGCTCGACCTGTTCGAGCCGCGCATCGCCCGCCTGCATGCCCTGGTTTTTCCGATGCTGCTTGACGCACAACGACCTCTGCCGCGCAATCTGCATGTACTTGCGCAAAGTCTGGCCGATCTTCATGGGCTGCTGACCGACGGCCTGATCGAAGTCGGACTTCAAATGGCCGACACTGGTCTGCAGCGCCCGCGCAAGGATCAAGACGTCTTACCGGAGCGTGCTTTCCAAAGCCTGCACCGTCAATATGAGCTCGCTTTACGCTACGGTAGCGGGACGCCGGCGAGCTTTTGGGGGCAACTAAATCAGCTGGTTGTCCGGCATCTTGCGGACGATACGCCCAAGGCAACGCTCAAGCTGCTGCTCGCCATGCATGCTGCGCAACCGGAAACGCTGACGGCAAAAGAGCAAGCCTTCTTGTGGCGCCACACTGCATTATTCGCTGCCCAAGTCGAAATCACCACACATGCACCGCAGGAAACCAGTGCGTGGCTATGGGCTGACGGTGAGGATGGGCGAGCACCAACCCCATCGATTCGACGTGCACCGCCGAGCGCTGACGGCTTGTTTTTCTATCATTGCCGAGTGCTCGGTACACATGCCCAGAATAGTCTCAATGACTTCAGCATTCCGCAAGAGTGGCGCAGTGCATTGCATCACGCCGCACGGCGCTGGCTGAATCCGCCGGCCCGCCGTCATCCACGGCAGCGCGGCAGCTACCGGATTGAAATATGCCCGCGCCTCTCCACGCTATGGGGGTTGCTCAACAACGATCTCGATGCGCATGCTGCCTCGCATGTCATCAGCGAATGGCAGGTACTCAACGACAGCCCTGCCGGATATGCAGCCATGCACATTGCCGGCGGCATACCCACATTGCAAGCCGGCTCAGTCATCGGCATCCGTCGCCACGATAAAATGCCGTGGAGTCTCTGTACTGTCCGCTGGACACGCAGCGACAACGCCGAGCATTTTGAAATCGGGCTTGAGGTCCTGGCATCACATGCACAAGCCGTACGCGTTGCCGTATCGTCCCGCGCCGCGCCCCTACCTGCCTTGCTGCTACCGCCAATCAGCGGCATCAACCGCGGCGAAGCTCTGCTGGCGGAACAAGGGATTCATGCAGCCGGTACCCTCACATTACTGCAGGAAGAAAGCGGCCGGTTGCAAATCGTCGAATGCAAACCGCTGCCGATCATCACGCAGACAGATGGCATCGAGCTGTTCGAATTCGAACGCGGCCCGCACGCGGGTTAATCAACGCCGCTTTGGAAATTTCGATGGGACAGTCCCTGGCAGCTCGGCCACGATATACGCCCCAAGCAACACAACAGTCCATGCCAGATACAACCACAACAGGAATATCGGAATCGCCGCAAACGCGCCGTAGATGACTGTCTGCACACCAAAATTCGCGACGTAAAGACTCAGTAGCTTCTGGATGGCTGCCATGCACGTTGCCGTGAACAACCCGCCAACAAATGCATGGAACTTCGTCACATCGCAATTCGGCACGGCCCAGTAAAGCAGCGAGAACAATGCCACGGTAAAAAGGAAAGGCAAGCTGTGCACAAGGTAATTCAGGCCACCATTGCCGATTTCAGCGACCAAACCCATTGATGTCGTCGCCACGTACGTCACCACTACGATGCTTGCGCCCAGCAGAATGGGGCCGAGCAGCAATGCCACGATATGCATCAACAAACGCCGCAGCGGCGGACGTGGCGCACGAATGCGCCAAATCATGTTGAAGGTGCGCTCGATAGTGAGCATCTGGATCAACGCCACGACGCTCAGCGACAGAAAACCGATCCAGGTCAGGCGTTCAGCCTTGCGGGCGAATTGCGCCACGTACTTCGTGATGATGGCGCCTGCCTTGTCGGGCAGCAGATTAGCCTGCAGAAACTTCTGTACGGCAACGCCCATGCCGCTGCCGAACGGCAGGATCGAAGCCAACGCCACCGCACCGGCGATCATCGGCACGAAACCCATCACCGTCGTGAACGCCAATGCCGCAGCCGTCTGGCTACTGCGTTCAGTGCGGAAACGCTCGACAACCCGAGCAATAAGCTTGAAAGGATTCAAAAGCATGGACCTATAATCATCCGAACGGAGTCAAACCCAAGCGGAATAAAACAAAATGCAGGAACAGAAAGCCTCGGCAACCGCGACATCGCACAGCGCGCAATGCAGCACCAATGTTCGCCGTCTCAATCTTGCCAGCAGCAGCACACTGATCACGTTGATCCTGCTATGCACGGCGTGGGAGCTGTGGCTTGCACCGTTGCGGCCGGGTGGCTCAATGTTGGTATTGAAAACGCTACCCTTACTGGCCGCCCTGTTTGGCATTCTGCGCGGCAAACGTTACACACATCAGTGGATGTCGATGCTGATTCTCGCCTACTTCACTGAAGGTATCGTTCGCGCCACCTCGGAAGGTGGCATGGCACAAACACTGGCGATCATTGAAATCGCGCTGACGGTCGTTTTCTTCCTCAGCGCGATTTACTACGCAAAGCTCACGCGACCTGCTTCGTCCGGTGCGTAAAACGCCAGAGCAATAGCACGTAACCCGACGCGGCGTACAAGAGAAACAAACCGAACAAAACGCCAGGCGGGTAAAAAGAGATCAACGCAAAACTCAGCGCCACAGCCGCAACGACAATGAACGGCACGCTGCGGCGCAGATTGATGTCCTTGCCGCTCCAATAAGGCACATTGCTGATCATGGTAAGGCCGGCGAACATGGTCAGCGCACATGCGTACCAACGCACATCGTGGCCGGATTGACCAAAATCATTCAGCACCCACAAAAAACCGCAAACCAAGGCCGCTGCTGCGGGACTCGGCAAGCCTTGAAAAAAACGCTTATCGACCGTACCGACATTGGTATTGAAACGTGCCAGGCGCAGCGCGGCGCCAGCGCAATACACAAAGGCGGCAATCCAGCCGAGTTTGCCCATGCCTTTCAAGGCCCATTCGTAGATGATGAGTGCCGGTGCAGCACCGAACGACAACATGTCGCACAAGGAATCGAACTCGACGCCGAACTCGCTTTGCGTGTGCGTCATTCGTGCCACACGGCCATCGAGGCTATCGAGCACCATCGCAATGAAGATAGCGACCGCCGAGTACTCGTAGTTCTCGTTCATCGCCTGCACGATGGCATAGAAGCCGGCAAACAGATTCGCCGTCGTGAACAGATTCGGCAGGATATAAATGCTGCGACGACGACGTTCGGGGGTCAGCAGGGGCTTGCGTTGGGTCGGCTCGGACATGGCGGAATCCGGGAAAAAGACGGACGGATTATACGCAAGCCCACGCTTGCCCGGCGGCTACGCTCAAGGCAGCTCGGCAAGTACTGTACTGGTTGCGCTGACCTTATCGCCAATCGTGACGCGAGCACGACAATCGGTCGGCAAATAAACGTCGACGCGCGAACCGAAGCGGATGAAACCGTAACGCTGGCCGCGCGCGAGCGTATCGCCGGCTTTGGCGTAACAAAGAATGCGACGCGCAATGAGGCCGGCGACTTGCACACATGTGATATCACGATCACCCACACGCAGATGCAAGGCATTGCGCTCGTTTTCTGTAGAGGCCTTGGCTAGATCGGCGTTGACGAACTTGCCGGGGTGGTACCAAATTTGTTTGACTTCGCCGTCCACCGGGCTGCGATTCGAATGAACGTTGAACACATTCATGAACACGCTGATCTTGATGGCATCGCGGTCAAGCCACGGATCACGAACCGGCTCGATGGCGACGATACGGCCATCGGCAGGTGACAGCACAAGATTTTCACCCTGCGGAATCTCACGCGGCGGATCACGAAAAAACTGGACGCAGAACACGAGAAAAATCCAGACCGGTGATGCGCACCCCCAGCCAGCCAATGCGGTCACGATGGCTGCAACAACAGCAACGCCGATCATGATGGGCCAACCTTCGCGAGCCAGCAGTGGATGCGGGTATGAATTCATGTAGGAATCTTTTCTTGTGCTTGTTATGAAGAAAAAGGGCACAGCGTACTGTGCCCTTTTTGATTCTACCGCAGCAACTTGTCTTAGTTCTTGCTTTGATCGACCAGCTTGTTCTTGCTGATCCACGGCATCATTGCGCGCAGTTGCGAACCGACGACTTCGATCTGGTGAGCAGCATTCAGGCGACGACGCGCGGTCATTTCCGGATAATCGGTCTTGCCTTCCAGGATGAACTGCTTGGCGTAGTTGCCGTTCTGGATGTTTTCCAAGGCCTTCTTCATTCCAGCGCGGGCTTCTGCACCGATCACGGCCGGGCCAGTCACGTACTCGCCGTATTCGGCGTTGTTCGAGATCGAGTAGTTCATGGTGGCAATGCCGCCTTCGTACATCAGATCGACGATCAGCTTCAGCTCGTGCAGGCACTCGAAGTAGGCCATTTCCGGCGCGTAACCGGCATCGACCAGCGTTTCGAAGCCGGCCTTGACCAGCTCGACGGCACCGCCGCACAGCACGGCTTGCTCGCCGAACAGGTCGGTTTCGGTCTCTTCACGGAAGTTGGTTTCGATCACGCCGGCCTTGCCGCCGCCGTTGGCGGAGGCGTAGGACAGGGCGATGTCCTTGGCCTTGCCGGACTTGTCCTGATACACGGCAATCAGCGACGGCACGCCGCCACCCTTCAGGTATTCGGAACGCACGGTGTGGCCCGGGCCCTTCGGCGCGATCATGATGACGTCGACGTCGTCACGCGGGATCACTTGGTTGTAGTGCACGTTGAAGCCGTGGGCGAAGGCCAGGGCAGCACCCTTCTTCATGTTCGGGGCAATGTCGTTCTTGTAGACGGCCGGAATGTTTTCGTCCGGCAGCAGAATCATGACGACATCGGCGTCCTTCACGGCAGCAGCAATTTCCGACACGTTGTGGCCAGCAGCTTCAGCCTTGCTCCATGAAGCACCGCCCTTACGCAGGGCAACGGTAACGTTCACGCCGGAATCCTTGAGATTCAGGGCGTGGGCGTGGCCTTGCGAACCGTAACCAACGATGGTGACCTTCTTGCCCTTGATCAGGGAGATGTCAGCGTCCTTGTCGTAATAGACTTTCAT
>DATJJR010000062.1:0-30919 GCA_035492055.1 Rhodocyclaceae bacterium
GTGACCCCTGCCGTGTGAAGGCAGTGCTCTACCGCTGAGCTAACCGCCCGATGCATTGCGCAATCGAGGGCGCGAATTAGACCACAGCATGGGGTTTTGGTCAATTGCCATGCAGTAGAATGCCGGGCTGTTTCTTTGCCAGACTTTTGCATCATGACCGTCCGTACCCGTTTTGCTCCCAGCCCTACCGGTTTTCTTCATATCGGCGGCGCACGTACTGCGCTGTTTTCGTGGGCGTATGCCCGTCGCCATGGCGGTCAGTTCATTCTGCGGATCGAGGATACCGATGTGGCACGCTCTACGCCGGAAGCGGTGCAGGCCATCATCGACGGCATGAATTGGCTCGGACTCTCGCACGACGAAGGTCCGTTCTATCAGATGCAGCGCATGGATCGCTACAAGGAAGTGATTCAGCAGATGCTGGCGAACGGCACCGCGTACTACTGCTACACCTCGAAAGAGGAGCTCGACGCGTTGCGTGCCAAGCAAGAGGCTAAAAAGGAAAAGCCGCGCTATGACGGTCGTTGGCGGCCGGAGTCGGGCAAGCAACTGCCGGTGATTCCGGCAGGTATTGATCCCGTGGTGCGTTTCAAGAATCCGGCGACAGGCATTGTCGCTTGGCACGATCAAGTTAAAGGTCGTATCGAGATTTCGAACGAAGAGCTCGACGATTTCATTATTGCCCGAGCCGATGGCACGCCGACCTACAACTTCTGCGTCGTCGTCGATGACTGGGATATGGGTATTACTCATGTGATTCGCGGCGACGATCATGTCAACAACACGCCGCGCCAGATCAATGTGCTTGCGGCGCTTGGTGCGACCGTTCCCCTGTATGCACATCTGTCCATGATTCTTGGTGATGACGGACAGAAACTTTCCAAGCGTCATGGTGCGGTCAGCGTCACTCAGTACGACGACGACGGTTACTTGCCGGAAGCGGTGCTGAATTATCTTGCGCGCCTTGGTTGGTCGCATGGCGACGATGAGCTGTTCAGCATGGAACAGTTCGTTCAGTGGTTCGATCTCGATCACATCACGGCTTCCGCTGCTCAGTTCAATACTGAGAAGCTGAACTGGCTCAATGCCCAATACATCAAGCAGGCCGACAACGCGCGGTTGCTCAATGAAGCATTGAAGCGCCTCAACGGGCAGGGCGTTGATACGTCCAAGGCGCAGAATCTGGATCGTGCCATCGGGCTGTACAAGGAGCGCGTAACCAATCTCAACGAACTGGCCGATGCGCTGCATCCTTTCTGCGTCGCCGTCCACGCGACAGAAGAAGTTAAGGCGCAGCACCTGACCGATGCTGCAAAAGCAGCGCTGGCAACGCTCAAGGAAAAACTCGACGCAGTTACCGATTGGATTGCGCCCAACCTCAATGCCGCAATCAAGGACACCGTCGCCGCGCATGGCGTCAAGATGCCGGCAGTGGCGATTCCGTTACGTGTGGTGCTGCTCGGGCAGCCGCAATCACCTTCGATTGATCAGGTGCTGGAGGTATTAGGGCGTGAATGTGTGATGGCGCGTTTGCAGGCGATTTAATGCCTTGCTGCAGCGCCGTTTTCTGCTAGAATCGCGCCTCTTTCCGGAGAGGTGGATGAGCGGTTTAAGTCGCACGCCTGGAAAGCGTGTTTGGGATAACATCCCAACGCGGGTTCGAATCCCGCCCTCTCCGCCAACGAAATAGCCGCCTCTCAGGGCGGCTTTTTTGTTTTCAGCGCTCCACGTGCCGTAGCGACAGATCAATCGCGTGCAAATCCTTGGTCAGCGAACCAATCGAGATGCGATCGACGCCGGTTTCGGCGATGGCACGTACGGTGTCGAGACGTACGCCGCCGCTGGCTTCAAGTTTTGCGCGGCCAGCATTGACGCGCACGGCTTCCCGCATTTGGTCGAGATCCATGTTGTCGAGCAGGATCATGGTGGCGCCGCATGCGAGCGCTTCTTCAAGCTCGGCGAAGGTTTCGACTTCTACTTCGATGAATACGTCGCCTGTGGCAAGCAAACGGGCCTGTTCATAGGCGGCGCGGATGCTGCCGGCCGCGATGATGTGATTTTCCTTGATGAGGATGCCGTCGTAGAGGCCGATGCGATGGTTGTGTCCGCCACCGCAGTGCACCGCGTATTTCTGTGCGATCCGCAGACCGGGCAGGGTTTTGCGCGTATCGACGATATGCGCCTTTGTATGTGCAACCGCATCGACGAAGATACGCGTGATGGTGGCTGTGCCTGACAATGTTTGCAGGAAGTTGAGCGCCGGCCGCTCGGCCGTGAGCAGCGCACGCGTATCCGCTTCGATGCGGCAGAGCATCTGACCGGCAACGATGCGTTCGCCGTCTTTTGCTGTCCATTCGATCTGAGCCTTGGGATCAAGGCGATGGAAACATGCATCGAACCATGCGGTCCCGGCCAGGATGGCATCTTCGCGGGTGACGACGGTGCCGTGAGCGGGGCCGTTGGGCGTGAGCTGGGCGGTGAGATCACCGGATCCGATATCTTCGACTAACGCTGCGCTGACATTGCGCTCGATTTCGGCACCAATCTCCAACTTATGCGACTTCAAATCCATGTTAGGTTTCCTGCGTTGAGGAGGCGGGATTCTAACCTGCCGTATATAAGCCACTGGATATAAACACAGGCATCAGGGGGAAATGGGGCGATGACGAGTTTTCTGCAAGTCGGTCTGGGTGTGTTGCTGTCGATTACGCTGCTGCTTGCGCTGGTGTATTTCTATGTCAAGGACATCACGCAAAAGCAGCATGCGATTCTGCGCAACTATCCCGTCATTGGCCACTTGCGCTATTTCTTCGAACAGCTTGGCGAATATTTCCGCCAGTATTTCTTCCTAGGCGACCGCGAGGAAATGCCGTTCAATCGCGCGACACGCGCCTGGGTTTATCGTCTTGCGAAGAATGAAGGCGGCATGCTCGGCTTCGGTTCGACATACGACATTCACGCACCGGGGTCGATTCTCTTTGTCAACGCACCGTTTGCCGTGCTGGAGGAGGACAAGCTGCCGACGCCACCTTTGATCATCGGCGAAGGCTATTGCGAAAAGCCTTTTGCCGCGCGTTCCATTGTGAATGTCAGCGGCATGAGCTTTGGTGCCATTTCCAAGCCGGCAGTGCTGGCCTTGTCCAAGGGCGCAGCAGAGGCCGGCTGCTGGATGGACACAGGGGAGGGCGGGCTCAGCCCGTTTCACCTCGAAGGCGGTTGCGACATCATCATGCAGATCGGTACCGCCAAATATGGTGTACGCGATGAACACGGCAAGTTGTCGCCTGAGCGCCTGCGCGAACTTGCTGCCATTGAAACCGTGCGTGCTTTCGAGATCAAACTGTCGCAGGGCGCGAAGCCGGGCAAAGGTGGCGTACTGCCGGGCAGCAAGGTGACGCCGGAGATTGCGGCGATCCGCGGCATTCCGGTCGGGCAGGATTCGATCTCGCCGAACCGGCATCCGGAAGCGGCGAACATGGATGAGCTGCTCGACATGATTGCCGAGGTCAAGGCCGAGACCGGCAAGCCGGTCGGCATCAAGACGGCGATTGGCGGCTGGGAATTCATGCGTCAGTTGTGTGATGGTATCCAGCGGCGTGGTCTGGCAAGTGCGCCTGATTTCATTACCGTGGATGGCGGTGAAGGTGGTTCCGGCGCTGCACCGCAGGCGCTGGCTGATCACATGTCGTTGTCCATCGATGAAGCTTTGCCTCGTGTCGTTGATGCATTGGTTGAAGCAGGGCTTAAAGAGCGCATCAAGGTCATTGCTGCCGGCAAGCTGGTGACGTCGGCGCGCGCGGCGTGGGCATTGGCCTGCGGTGCGGACTTCATCAATACCGCCCGTGGTTTCATGTTCTCGCTGGGGTGTATTCAGGCATTACGTTGCCATACGAATACGTGCCCGACCGGCGTGACAACCCACAACGAGAAATTGCAGCGCGGCCTGGTGGTCGAGGAAAAATACCTGCGTGTCGCTCACTACTGCAACAACATGAATCGCGAAATCGACATGATTGCGCATTCGTGCGGCCTGCATCATGCGCGTGAATTCACGCGAGATCATGTGCGCATCGTGCAAGCCGATGGCCGCAGCATTGCACTCAGTTCGCTCTATCCACGGCAAGGCGGCTTGCAGGACTGAACTTTGTTTTTAGCGCTACGCCCAAGCCGGCGAGTGCGATCAGACCGATGCCCGCCCATGTGGGGGCATCGGGGACATGTTGAAAAACAAGAAAGTCGAACAAGCCTTCCCATACCATTTGCACATAGAGAAACGGTGCAAGCGTCGTGGCCGGGGCATGGCGAAAAGCGAGAATCAACAGGTAATGCCCGCTGCCGCCGAGAATGCCAAGCAGTACGATCAGTGCTGCATCGAATGGGCCGGGCGAAAGCGCTTGCCATGTCCAAGGTAGCGTTGCAGTTGTCACCAGCATGCCCATCAGTGCCGTGAAGAAGAGCATGGTCACGGCACTTTCATGCGGCGCCAACAAGCGTGTGAGCAATTGATAAGCCGTGTAGCAGAGCGCGCCGAGCAGTGCGAGCATGACACCACCAAGCGGTGTATCGCCACCGGGACGAGCGATCAGCAAGACGCCAACAAGGCCGACGATGAGCGCAATTGTTTCCGTGCGCCCGGTTTTTTCACCGAGTATCGGCCCGGACAAAATGCCGACCAATAGTGGTGCGAGAAAAGCGATGGCAGTGGCCACTGTCAGCGGCAGTACGCGAAATGCGGTAATGGTGAGTCCGGTGATCGCAAGCAGCAGCAGCGCCCGTACGATTTGCAGCATCGGCCGGCGTGTGTGCCATAAGCGCTTGCCATGCGTGGGCAGTAGAAACACAAACATCAACAGGCAATGCACGCTGTAGCGTGCCCACACCAACATGGGCACGGGATATTTTGTCGCCAGCGACTTTGCCGTTGCATCCATGGCGCCGAACAGGAAAACGGCGCAGAGGATGAGCAGGATGCCGCGCAAAGCGGGGTGGATTGCGCTCACTGGACAAGCGCCCATTCGTTCAGGATTTTTCGTGCAGCAGGAATGATTTCTCCAGCCGTAAGACCGATCGGGCCAATACCCTCGGCGACAAGCGCATCTGCTGCCGCGCCATGCAAATACACCGCCGCGAGCAACGCAGATTTTGTATCCATGCCTTGCGCAAGCAACGCGACGATCATGCCGAGCAGCACATCACCGCTACCAGCTGTGGCAAGGCCGCCGTTGCCGGTTGGGTTGATGAACCATTCACCCGTTGGCGTGGCAACAATACTGCCGCTGCCTTTGAGCACGACGCTCGCGTTAAAACGCCGAGCCAAGGTTTGCGTGGCAGCAATGCGGTCTTTTTGAATCTCGGTGGTGCTGCAATCCAGCAAGCGAGCGGCTTCGGTTGGATGCGGCGTGAGCAGCGTCGGCGCGGTACGGGTGTACACGACCTCGGCCAACGCAGGATGGCTGCTGATGAGATTCAATGCATCGGCATCGATGACGAGTGGCTTGTCGGCAGCCAATGCAAGCTTTAGTGCCGTTAACGAGGCATCGTTGTTGCTGTCGTTGCTTCCAAGTCCCGGCCCGATACCGATGGCGGTGGCCAGGGCAATCACATCATCTACTTCGCGCAGCATGAGCTCGGGTTGCTGCAGGTCGACTGACAGTCTTTCCAGCATGCCCACATAGACACGGCCAGCGCCCAAATGCAATGCGGCACGTCCCGACAGCACGATTGCGCCGGCCATGCCGGTGGCACCGCCAATCAATGCGGCATTGCCGTGCGTCCCTTTGTGGCTGTCGTGCTGGCGAGGCCGGATGGAAAAATCGGCACGAGAAATCAACGTGCCGTCGCGTTCGGCCGCTGTATCGATATCCAGCGATGCAGTGAGCACCGTGCCGGCATGATCGCGGCCTGCCAATGTGAAAAGACCGGGCTTCGCGGCAAGAAAGGTCATCGTGTACGCAGCCTTGACGCAGGTACCCATCACCCTTCCGGTGTCGGCATCAAGACCGCTTGGCACGTCGAGCGCAAGAATCGGGCAGGGCAACGCGTTGAGTTTTGCGATCCATTCAGCGGCAATGCCTTCGATGGGCCGAGACAAGCCGATACCGAACAGGCCGTCGATCGCGAACGTAAAGGCTGATTGAGCAGGAAACGTGTCAAGAATTTTGCCGCCCCCTGCAAGCCACGCGCTACGTGCTGACTCTGCATCGGCGGGCAAGCTTTTTGTTGCGGCAAAACTCGCGACAATGACATCACGCCCACGTGCCTTCAGGTGTCGTGCACAGACATAGGCATCGCCGCCGTTGTTGCCGCTGCCTGCGACGACGAGGATCGTTCCCGATTTGCATGATTCGGCAGCAAAATCTGCAGCCGCCAACCCGGCGTGCTCCATCAGCGGCGTGTGCGGCAGATGAAGCGATTCAATACGGCGAATGGCGGCGCTACGCAAGAGCTTCATGGCATCCGATGCTTACTCGGTCAACGTCAGAAAGATCGGTACAGTGATCGAGGCGAGCAGCGTGGTCAACACCAGCGCCGATGCAACCGGCCCTTCAATGGCCTTGAAATGGCGCGACATCAGATAGACGTTAATGCCGATCGAAATCGAGGCAAGCAGCACAATGGTCCGCAATTCCAGACGCGGCAGGCCGATAGCCGCGCCAATCGCCCACACCATGAGCGGTTGGACGACGAGCTTCATCACAGTGATTGCGGTACTGGTTTGCCAGCCTTGCTTGATGCCGTATTCGGCCAAGCCCATGCCCAAGGCGACCAGCGAGAGCGGCATGGTTGCACTGGCAATCAGCGACAAAGGCTCTTCCACCAGATAAGGCAATCTGAGATGGGTGTAGCTGAAGAGCACGCCGAGCACGATGGACGAGACCAGTGGATTCGCGAGTACGCTTTTGGCCGTCTTGAAAATGCCCTTGAACGAAAACGATCCATGTCGCGACCATTCAACCGAAATCGTGACCATCGTCCACAGTGTCAATGCATTGAAGGCAATCACAAGCGCCGCTGGCGGCAGTGAAGCATCGCCCAGCGTTAATTGGGCCAGTGGAATACCGAGCAGCACGGTGTTGGAAAAAATGCCACCTAGTGCGAAAACCGATTGGCCAGTACCGTCGAGGCCGAAAAGCTTCCATGCGACAAGGCGACCGATCACGAAAGTGAGAATGCAACCGCCGAAATAGGCAATCAGCAGACGCGCATCCACTGGCGGCAGGTCGGCGAACTTGCTCATCAGATGAAACAGCAGGGCTGGCATGGCCACGTTGAAGACGAAGCGCGACAGGATTTCGCTGGTTTGCTCGGGCCATTTGCCGAAACGTATGAGCGCGTAACCGACAAGGACCAGCAGGAAGAGCGGCGTGGCGAGACTGGCGTGATGGAGAAAGAGCTCGAACATGTCAGGATTATCAACGAAGAATGGTGACAGTTTTGTAATGCGGCAGGAAATGACGGAAGGGTAATATGGCAGGTTGTTTTTTTGCGTACGCCCGTGCCAATCGCTTTACGCAGAATCCTTTTTGCGAATCCTTTGCTCCCCTTTCGACACCATGCCGTTCCGTTTTGCACGCACCCAAGTCTATCCCGCCGGACAGGGCATTCCCAAAACTGAACTGTTGAGCGCGATGTTGTCGCTGATGCTGGGCGTCAGCATGTCGAGCCTCGATACGGCCATCGCCAATACGGCCTTGCCGACGATTGCGCATGACTTGGGTACGACTGAAGCCATGTCGGTGTGGGTCGTGAGCAGCTATCAATTGGCGATGGCGGCGTGCCTGTTGCCGCTGGCCGGCCTTGGTGAAATTATCGGCCACCGCCGCGTAATCATGGCCGGCTTGATTCTCTTCTCATTGGCATCCTTGCTGTGCGGTGTGTCGTCTTCGCTCGAATGGCTGGTGGTCGCGCGCGTGCTTCAGGGAATTGGTGGCGCGGCACTCATGTCGGTCAATGCCGCGATGGTGCGTTTCGTCTTCCCTGCAAATCAACTGGGGCGCGGTATTGGCATCAACTCCCTGGTCGTGGGTGTCTCGTTTGCCGCAGGCCCGACTATCGCCTCGCTGATTCTTTCGCTTGGCAGCTGGCATTGGCTGTTCTGGGTCAATGTGCCGACGGGTGTTCTGGCCATCTGGCTGGGCTTGCGCTCGCTGCCCGCCACGCCGCGTAGCGAGCAGCGCTTCGATCATGTCGCCGGTGTGTTGTGTTCGGTGTTTTTTGCGCTGCTGATCTTTACACTGAATGAGGCTGCACATGGAGCAGGCTGGGGCCCAATCGGTGGTGAGGCAGTGCTCACGGTGATTTTCCTGATCGGTTTATTGCGCCGCCAGAAAGGCATGACAGCGCCGGTGCTGGCCGTCGATCTGCTGCGCCGGCCCTTGTTTGCGCTGTCTTCGCTGACGGGCATGTGTTCGTTTGCCACCCAGTCGCTGGCATTTGTGTCGCTTCCTTTCCTGCTGCAGCACATGCTCGGTTATTCGCAGATCGAGACTGGTTTTCTCATTACGCCATGGTCGGTGATCGTGGCATTGGCGGCACCGATTGCCGGCCGTTTGTCCGATCGCTACTCGTCGGCCATGTTGTGTGGTGTCGGCTTGGCGTTGTTGTGCATAGGCATGGTGTCGTTGGCCCTGTTACCGGCCCATCCTTCGGTGCCCGACGTGGTGTGGCGCATGTTGTTATGCGGTGCCGGCTTTGGTTTTTTTCAGTCCCCAAATTTACATGCCATCATGACTTCGGCACCACCCGAGCGCAGCGGCGGCGCCAGCGGCATGGTCGGTACAGTGCGCTTGGTGGGTCAATCGAGCGGGGCGGCCATGGTGGCGGCCTGTTTCCATGTGTCGAACGTGGAAGGTGCCTGGACCGCGCTGTGGCTGGGGGCTGCATTTGCCGGCGTGGCGAGCCTGGTCAGTTTCATGCGGCTTCAATACCGCTGATACGTCTGCTGCTAACGCATTCGGCCGGGCGAAATACCGTCTTTTCTTGGCCTCAGATGCCGTCCCTGTCGCGTTAAACTGCCTGCATGCTGACGTATCTGCTGCGCCGTTTTCTCTACGCGATTCCCATTTTGATCGGGGTAAACCTGATCACTTTCGTATTGTTCTTCGTCGTCAATACGCCAGACGACATGGCGCGCATGCAACTGGGCGTGAAGCACGTCACCGCGGAAGCAATCGAGAAATGGAAGGTCGAGCGCGGTTACGACAAGCCTTTGCTGTGGAATGCGCAGGCGAGTGGCACGAGCAAGGCCACAGACACGATCTTCTTCGAAAAATCCCTGTCGATGTTCGTCCTCGATTTCGGCCGTGCCGACGATGGCCGGGACATCATGAACGAGATCAAGACGCGCATGGTGCCGTCACTGGCGATTGCATTACCCGTGTTCGTGCTTGGCCTGTGGTCGGCCGTCACGTTTGCCTTGCTGCTGGTGTTTTTTCGCGCCACCTGGCTTGATTTCACTGGTGTCGTCCTGTGCGTGATGATGATGTCGGTCTCCAGCCTGTTTTACATCATTGGCGGGCAATGGCTGATCAGCAAGCTGTGGCACCTGGTTCCAATTTCCGGGTTGGGAGCTGGCCTTGATGCGACGCGTTTCCTGATTCTGCCCGTCATCATCAGTGTGATCGGTGGACTTGGCAGTTCGGTACGCTGGTATCGAACACTGTTTCTTGAGGAGTGCAATCGCGACTATGTGCGCACGGCCCGTGCCAAGGGCTTGTCCGAACTTGCCGTGTTGTTCCGCCATGTGCTCAAGAACGCGATGATTCCTATCCTGACCGGCGTGGTCGTGGTGATTCCTTCACTCTTTCTTGGCAGTCTGCTGATTGAATCCTTCTTCGGCATTCCGGGCCTGGGCAGTTACACCATCGACGCCATCGCCGCACAGGACTTTGCCGTCGTGCGCGCGATGGTGTTCATCGGCTCGGTGCTCTATATCGTCGGCCTGTGGCTGACCGATCTTTCGTACACGCTGGTCGATCCGCGGATCCGCTTGCAATGAAATTCGTCCTGCTCTGGTCCGACGCATTGTTCTTTCTGCTTGTCGCCATGTGCGTATTCGGTGCATGGCGTGCACGCCGTAATCCGCAGCTGGCAAGCGCCTGGCGCCAGGTGGGTACGCATCGCGTTGGTGTGGCGGCGGCAACAATACTGCTGTGTTTTGCTGCAATCGCCGTGCTCGATTCGGTGCATTACCGCGAGCGCTTGCCGGGTGAGAATGGCAATGTTCAGTACAGCGTGGAAGTACTGTCGGTGCTCGATGGATTGATGACCAAAGAACGCACGCAGTTGGAGAAGACGTATTCGGCGCCGCTGGCAACGCAACTTTTTGCCAAGGAAAGCCGTGCCGATGGGGAGGGCCGCGATTTTCCGCGTCTCAAATACGGTGGCGCACAACTCGCCGATCCGGCTTTGCGCGATGCGGACGTCGAGAAGCGCGCGCTGGGTGGGCTGGTTGCCGGTTTTGTTATTTGGGTAGCGTTGGCATTTTGCGTACGTCGTTGGCTACGCCCGCGTGCGCCATGGTTTGCATGGAATGCGTTTGTCTTCACACTTGCCGCCATCGCGGTTGTCTCCGGCGTGATTGTTGCCTTGGTGCCTGAATATCATGTGTTCGGCACCGACAAGGTCGGGCAGGATGTGCTTTATCTTTCGCTGAAAAGCGTACGTACGGCGCTGTTGATCGGCACGCTGACTACGCTGTCCATGCTGCCCGCTGCACTGTTCCTGGGCATCGTTGCCGGCTGGCGCGGCGGCTGGGTCGACGATGCGATTCAATATGTTTACACCGTGCTGAATTCGATCCCCGGCGTGTTGTTGATCGCTGCTGCCGTGCTGATGATGCAGGTTGTGATCGATGGACATCCCGCGTGGTTTTCGACCTCAGCCGAGCGCGCCGATGCGCGCTTGTTATCGCTGTGCGTCATCATGGGTGTGACAAGCTGGACCGGTTTGTGTCGCCTGCTGCGCGCCGAGACACTGAAGTTGCGCGAACTGGAGTTCGTGCAGGCGGCACAGGCTTTCGGCGTATCCGGTTTCAATATCATGCTGCGCCACATCCTGCCCAACGTCATGCATATCGTCATGATTTCCCTGGTCATGGATTTTTCCGGTCTTGTCCTGGCCGAAGCGGTGTTGTCGTACGTGGGGATCGGTGTCGATCCGACCACGATCAGTTTCGGCACGATGATCAATGCGGCACGCATGGAACTGGCGCGCGAGCCAATGGTGTGGTGGTCGCTGGCGTCGGCGTTCAGCTTCATGTTCGTACTGGTGCTGGCAGCGAACCTGTTTGCCGATGCCGTGAGCGAGGCTTTTGATCCGCGAGGCAAGCGATCATGAGCCTGTTTTCCGTCAAGCATCTTTCCGTCAACATTGGTGCGGGCAAGCCGGTCGATGACGTGTCATTCGAGATTGCGCTGGGTGAAACGTTTGCGCTGCTTGGCGAGTCCGGCTGCGGTAAATCCATGACGGCATTGGCACTGATGCGCCTGTTGCCGATGGCGGCGCGCATTGCAGGTGGTTCAGTCGAGTTCGGCGGGCGCAATCTGCTTGCGTTGACTGAAGCCGAAATGCGCAATGTGCGCGGCGGGGGTGTCGGCTTCATTTTCCAGGAGCCTTCGACCAGTCTCAACCCGGTGATGACCATCGGTCGGCAGATCGAAGAAGCCTTGTTCCTGCATCGCGGTTTGGCTGGCTTGGCTGCACGGAAACGCGCAAAGGAATTGCTTGAGTCCGTGGGCATGCCCGATGCCGAACGTCGTCTCGATGCTTATCCTTTCCAACTCTCGGGCGGGCAGAAGCAGCGCGCGATGATTGCGCAGGCGTTGGCGGCCGATCCAAAATTGCTCATCGCGGACGAGCCGACCACGGCGCTTGATGTGACGATACAAGCGCAAGTGCTCGATCTGCTCAAGGATCTGCAGCGCCAGCGCGGCATGGGGCTGTTACTCATCACGCACGATCTCGGCGTGGTCGAACGTATGGCTGATCATGTGGGCGTGATGTACGCCGGTCAATTGGTCGAAGTAGCGTCACGCGAGCAATTCTTTGCCAACCCGGCGCACCCGTATTCGCGCAAGCTTTTCGCAGCGCTGCCTGAACGTACCGGCCGCGGAAAGCGCCTGTCCACCATTCCTGGCACAGTGCCGCCACTGACTGCAGTGCACGCCGGTTGCCGTTTTGCCGCGCGCTGCGGCGCGGTCATGGCGCATTGCCACACGATTGTTCCTGAATGGTACGCACAGCCCGGCGGGCAGCAGGTGCGCTGTCATTTATTTGATCCTGCGGCCAGCAATGCCGGACGAACACCACACGGCGCATCTGCTGTCGTACCTGAGGCCGTTCCTGATGCGGAATCACAGCGTGCAGCAAACGAAAAGCCGTTGCTGCAGGTACGTGATCTGAAGATTCATTTCCCGATTCGCAAGGGTTTGCTTCAACGCACGGTTGGGCATGTCCCAGCGGTTGATGGTATTTCTTTCGAGCTTTCTGCCGGTCGCACGCTCGCATTGGTGGGTGAATCCGGTTGCGGCAAGACGACAACCGGCAAAGCCATCCTGCAACTTATTCGCCCCACGAGCGGCAGCGTGAAGCTTGGCGGCACTGAACTGATTGGTTTGCAGGGGGCTGGATTGCAACCCTTGCGAGCGCAAGCACAGATGGTGTTCCAGGATCCATTTGCGTCGCTCAATCCACGCATGCGTGTCAGTGAAATCATCGCCGAAGGCATGCAGGCACTGGGCCTCAAAGAGGATGCACAACGCCGCATTGCCGAGCTGATGGAGCAGGTCGGCCTGCGTGCGGACATGGCGCAGCGCTATCCGCACGAGTTTTCAGGTGGGCAGCGTCAACGCATTGCCATTGCACGCGCCTTGGCCGTGCGTCCCAAGCTTTTGATTTGCGATGAACCGACCAGTGCGCTTGACGTTTCGGTACAGGCGCAGATCGTCAACTTGCTGCGTGATTTGCAGCGCGAACTCGGGTTGGCTTATCTTTTCATCACGCACAACATGGCTGTCGTGGACTATCTTGCCGACGATGTGGCGGTCATGCTCAAAGGCAAAATTGTCGAGCAGGGCAGTGCGGACGCCATCATGAATCATCCCCGACACGACTACACAAAAGCGCTCTTGTCTGCTGCTTTCAATCGCGCAGACTGAAGCGTTTCAATGTTTCTTCCTTGATGTTGTCGTCGCCTTTGCCACGACCTTGGGTGCCATCTTTTTTCCTGGCGTTTTGGCGGCCGTTTGGGTCGCCGTTTTCTTGCCATGCTTGCCGCTTGAGCGTGCAACGACTTTGTGACAGATCTTCTTGCCGTGCTTGTCCTTGTGGCAAACACTATCGCTGGACGCCGATTTTTCGCTCGGTGGATCCGGCAACTGGGCATCGAGTGCGGCGATCTGGTCCGGGCGCGGTGCATCCGGGCCGGGTACAAGCAAGCCGAAGCCTGGCGTGACCTTGGTGCGCGGCCCAATACCGTTGAGCTTCTTCAGGTAGGCGACGCTGATGTCGTTGCGGGCAGCGACAGTCTCCAGCTTTTCGCCACGCTTCAGCGTGTAGTGTTTCCAGGCCGATAGCGGCTTGTCCTGTGCTTCGTGGTGATCCAGGTTGTCCTGGAAAATTTGAGCCTTGTCAGCCGGCAGGATCAAGGGCGATTTGCTCTCAGCCGTCATGACCGGACGCTGATAGGCCGGATTGAGCGCAATGAATTCATCCACCGGAATTTCGGCCAGTTTGGCTGCGAGCATCACATCCATGCCACCTGGATTGTTCACGCTCACGAAGTAGGGGCGATTCGGAATTGCGTCAAGCTTCAAGCCATACAGCTCGGGATTGGCGATGATGTTCTTGATCGCCTGCAGCTTGGGCACGTAGTAACGCGTTTCCAGCGGCATGGTCAGGCTTTGATAGTCGGTCGGCAAGCCTTGCGCCTGATTCTTGGCGATGGCGCGACCGACGGAGCCTTCACCCCAGTTGTACGACGCCAGTGCCAATTGCCAGTCGCCGTACATTTCGTAGAGGTATTGCAGATAGTCGAGTGCGGCCTTGGTCGAGGCAATGACGTCGCGACGTTGGTCGAGCCACCAATTCTGTTCCAGACGGTAGTTCTTGCCCGTGGATGGAATGAACTGCCACATGCCGAGCGCCTTGGCGCGGGATGCGGCAAGCGGGTTATAGGCGCTCTCGACGATGGGCAGTAGTGCAAGCTCCGTCGGCATGCCACGCGCTTCGAGTTCCGAGACGATGTAGTAGAGATAGCGCTTGCTGCGTTCAAGGGCTCGCTTGAGATAGCTCGGATTATTGAGGAACCAGGCTTGACGGTCAGCGGTGTAGCTGTCGTGCAGATCCGGCATGGCAAAGCCGTTGCGCAAGCGTTGCAGCAAGTCATCTGTCGGCTTGGTGAGATCGATCGGTGTAATGGTCGGCTCATCTTCACGCAATGTCTGTGACACGCTGTTCAGCGGACTGCTCGGTACTGGCGCAGTGATCACATCGCTTGGCGGCATGGTGGCCAGTGCTGGCGGTGCGACATCGGCCGTGCCTTGTGCGCGTGCGTAAGAAGCCACGCCGCACAGGAGCAGCACGACAATGTGTCGTATGAAATTGCCGGAACGATTCAGTGACATCAAGCGCGTTTTCAGAAAATGTTTTTCCACGCGCGGATGGCAGCGAAGATTTCGTCGGTTGTTTGCAGACTGGTGTTTTTCGAGAAGGTTCGTGCGGCGGTGATGACGTCAGGCGAGTCGGCGCGCAGGAATGGATTAGTGGCAAGCTCAAGCGCAATCGTCGAGGGCAGCGTCGGCTTGTTCGCGGCACGCAGGACTGCAACGTCGGCAATGCGACTTTGCAGTGCGCTGTTATTCGGCTCAACGGCGAGCGCGAATTTCAGATTCGACTGCGTGTATTCGTGGGCGCAGTAGACGCAGGTGTCGCTAGGCAGCGCAGCGAGCTTGGACAGTGAGGCATGCATTTGTTCCGGCGTACCTTCGAAGATGCGGCCGCAACCCCCAGCGAACAAGGTATCGCCGCAGAAGAGCGTGTTTTTTCCGTCGAGCAGGCCGACATAGGCAATGTGCCCAAGCGTGTGGCCGCCGACATCAATCACGCGGAATTGAGCATCGATTTCGGCGATGTCTACCGTGTCGCCTTCGGTCAGCGTACGGGTCAGCGTGGTAATCTTGGCGCGCTCTGCAGCCGGTCCGAACACGGGTACCGACGCATGCTGAAGCAAGGTCGAAATACCGCCGATGTGATCGGAATGGTGATGCGTGATCAGGATGGCGACAAGCGTGCCGCCGGTGCGAGCGAGGTAGTCGAGCACCGGTGCGGCATCGCCCGGATCGACGACGACAACGTTGTCATCCTTGCGCAGTGCCCAGATGTAGTTGTCGTCGAAAGCGTGAATAGGCGTGATGTCCATAGTGCGCCATTTTACTTGAGGTATGGCCTTAGATTCCCTGAATGGCAAAGACAGCTTTTATTGAATGGTTGGAAACGGAGCAGGGGCAGTATGTGCGCCACTGGGTCGAGTCACGTCATGACCAACTTGTCACTGATATCTTCGGCTTCAATGCCGTGCAAATTGGCCTGCCACAGCTAGAGTTGCTGCGTGCCAATCGCATGCCGTTCCGCTTTCATTGCGATGAAAATGGAAGCGACCAAAAAAGTGATGCACAAGTCACCGCTTCGCCGCTTGAGCTGCCGTTTGCAACGTCCAGCCTCGATCTTGTGGTGCTCCCGCACGTGCTGGAGTTTTCCGATGATCCGCATCAGGTGTTGCGCGAGGTCGAGCGCGTATTGGTGCCGGAAGGCAGCGTGCTGATTACGGGCTTCAATCCGTTCAGCTTATGGGGCATCCATCGTCGCCTGACGCGACATTCGCACGAAGCCCCCTGGCGTGGCCGTTACATCAGCGTATTGCGCCTGAAAGACTGGTGCAAGTTGCTCGGTCTTGAAACACAGATGGGTTGCTTCGGTTGTTATGCGCCTGCCTTGAGGCAGAAAAAATGGCTGCGCCGCTGGCGCTTCATGGAACCGGCAGGTGATCGCTGGTGGCCTTTTGCGGGCGGCGTTTACATGCTGCAGGCAGTCAAGCGCGTTCATGGCATGCGCCTGATCACTCCAAACTGGAAAGAAAACCGCACCGCCAAGTCGCTGGCGACGGTCATACAACAAAGACACCCGCAGAGAACAAGCAATGAGCGTTGAACACGAAGTTGAAAGCGTCGAACTCTTTACCGATGGTGCATGCAGCGGCAATCCCGGTCCAGGCGGCTGGGGCGTGATACTCCGCATGGGCGAACATGAAAAGGAATTGTTCGGCGGCGAGTCTGCAACGACAAATAACCGTATGGAAATGACGGCCGTGATTGAGGGTTTGAAGGCATTGAAGCGCCCCGTGCGCGCCGATGTGTACACCGACTCACAGTACGTGATGAAAGGCATGAACGAATGGATTCACGGCTGGAAGGCACGCGGCTGGAAGACCGCGTCGAAAGAGCCGGTGAAGAATGTCGATCTTTGGCAGGCGCTGGATAAGGAATGCGCGCGCCACCAGCTCAAGTGGCATTGGGTCAAAGGGCATGCAGGACATGCCGAAAATGAGCGCGCTGATGCCTTGGCTCGACGCGGTGTAGAGCAGAACAGAAAGTAAGCTCACGCTACAAAGGCAAGGGCTTTGGCGAAGCGCTGTCCCGAGCCAAAGCAACAATCAATATGGAGCCGCTAGCGGCGAACCGAAGTCACCTCTTTCCTCGGGAAAGAGGAAGGGAGAAGAGGGCTTTATGGCAGATCGTCAAATCATGCTGGATACGGAAACCACTGGCCTGGATTACAAGCTCGGTGATCGTGTCATCGAAATCGGCTGTATCGAACTGGTCGGCCGCAAACAATCACGGCGAACTTTCCACCAATACCTGAATCCCGATCGCGAAATCGATCCAGGTGCGCAAGCAGTACACGGTATTTCAAGCGAGTTTCTTGCGGACAAACCGCGTTTCAACGAAGTGGCGAATGACTTCATCGAATTCATTCGCGGTGCAGAGCTGGTGATTCACAACGCCGGCTTTGACGTGGGCTTTCTCAATAATGAACTGTCATTGGCCGGTTTGCCGCCGCTTGAGGAGGTCTGTTCCGGCGTCCTCGACACGCTGAAGCTCGCACGCGAGATGCGGCCGGGCAAGAAGAACTCGCTGGACGCCTTGTGCAACGAGTACAGTATCGATAACTCGGGGCGTACGTTTCACGGCGCCTTGCTGGATGCGCAGTTACTGGCCGAAGTTTATCTGTCGCTGACACGGGGTCAGGACAGTCTGTTGATGGATCTCGATGCGCCGGCCGCCACGACGGCATTCGAGTTTGCGCAAAAAGCTCGTCCGGTTTTGCGTGTATTGCGCGCCAGTGACGACGAAATCGCAGCGCACGAGAAAGCCTTGCAGGAAATCGACAAGGAAAGCAAAGGCAGTTGTCTTTGGCTGGCGCAAGAGGCGCCTGCGGATGCTGCAAATTAAACGCGCCGTGAATTAAATTTCTTCCGGCGTCTTGGCCGAGATGCTGAGCGCGTGAATTGCGCCCGGCATCAATGAAGCTAGCGCGCCATGCACCATGCGATGCCGCTCCATGGTTTTCTTGCCAGTGAATTGCGTCGACACGATAAACAGCCTGTAATGGCCGCCTTCACGCGCGCCGGCATGACCGGCATGCAGCGCGCTGTCATCGATGATATCGAGTTGCTGTGGCTGGAGCGGTTGTAGCAACTCGCGCATTCTGTCCAATGTCTGCATTGTGCGGTTTAAGGCAGCACTTTCTTGAACGGCTTGACCATTGCAGGCTTGGCGTAAACACCTGCGCCAACATAAGGATCCGCTGCGGCCCAGATTTCCGCTTCGATCAATGAAGGAAACTCCGCAACAATCAGGCTGCCGCTGAAACCCGCCGGGCCGGGATCGTTCGAGTCAATCGACGGGAACGGGCCGGCGACCAACAGGCGACCTTCATTCTTGAGCGCCTCAAGACGTGCAAGGTGAGCAGGGCGTACGGAGAGGCGACGTTCGAGACTGTTGGGGACATCTTCACCGATGATGGCGTAAAGCATTTTATTTTCCTTAGCTAATGGGAAAGTTTCGAAGGAACGAAGGTCAATCTTGCGTTGGTAAAATTGGCGGGGTGATTAGTCTTTGCTGTGCTTTGAAATGATCACGCCCTGAACGATCAGGAAAACAATCAACAAACCAAAGCTGCCGAAAAGCTTGAAATCCACCCAGACATCGGTGGAGAACGTCCGGGCGATGAACAGGTTCAGGGCGCCCATGAATATGAAGAAGCCGATCCACATTTGATTGAGCAATTGCCAGACAGGATCGGGCAATTCGAGTTGTGCTTGCGAAGCGAGCAGGGCGCGAATCAGGTTCTTGCCCATGAATACGCTTGCACCGAGCAGCACTGCGGCAAACAGCCAATAAAAGATGGTGAGTTTGAGCTTGATGAAATTTTCATCGTGCAGCACCAGCGTAGCACCGCCGAAAATGATCACCAGCGCAAGGCTGACCCAAAGCATGGGCTCGACCTTGCGATACTTGAACCACATGAATGCAACTTGCGCAATGGTTGCCGCGATCACGACGCCGGTGGCGACGAAAATGTTGGCGAACTTGTAGGCAACGAAGAAGAGAATAACCGGCAGAAGGTCGAACAGGAATTTCATCGATTACTTTTTCTCTTCTAGTTGCAGCGAAGCGGAGTTGATGCAATAGCGCTCGCCGGTCGGTTGCGGGCCATCCTCGAAGATGTGGCCGAGGTGGGCATCGCAATTCATGCAGCGCACTTCGATACGAACCATGCCGTGCGTTAAGTCCCGCTTTTCGAGGATGCGTGTCTTGTCGATGGGGGCGAAGAAGCTTGGCCAGCCGCATCCCGAGTCGTATTTTGTCAGCGACTCGAACAGCGGCGTGCCGCAGCAAATGCACTTGTAGGTGCCGTCGAGCTTGCAGTTCCAGTACTCGCCGGTGAAAGGCGATTCCGTGCCGGCAAATTGCGTTACGTAGTACTGCATCGGCGTCAGGCGTTGCTTCAATTCGTCGTCATCGACAGGATTCATGATGTGTGTCCGGGCAACAAGAACAGGGCCGTTATAATAAGCCCATTGTTGAAAGAGACGTTTGCAAAATGCGAGTGATCGTTCTGGGCGCAGGCCTGATCGGAACAACGGCCGCCTGGTACTTGCGCGAAGCCGGTCACGAAGTGACGGTGGTCGACCGCCAGCCTGCGGCGGGCATGGAAACCAGTTTCGCCAATGGCGGACAAATTTCTGTATGCCATGCCGAGCCTTGGGCAAATCCTGATGTCCTGCCGCGTGTTCTGAAATGGATCGGGCACGAATCTTCGCCGTTGTTGTGGCGCATGCGGGCAGATGCGGCGCAATGGGCGTGGGGTTTGCGCTTCATTCGTGAATGCACGCCGGCGCGTACGCGTGCCAACATCATTGCCATTCTCAAACTTGCCTTGCATAGCCGCGCTTGCCTGCAATTGTTGCGGAGTGAACTCAAGCTGCAGTACGACAACCTTGAGCGTGGCATTCTCCATGTCTATACCGACGAGCATGAGTTTGAGCATGCGCTGCCGCAAGCTGCGCTGATGCGCGAACATGGTTGCGATCGCGTGGTGAAGAATGTCGAAGAGTGCTTGCAGATCGAACCGGCGCTGGGCCATTCGAACGTCAAGCTGGTGGGGGGTACGTATACACCGGACGACGAATCGGGCGATGCGCACAAGTTCACACAGTTGCTAGCGGCGAAATGCACGGAGCGGGGTGTGGAGTATTGCTATGGCGCAAGTATTGATGCCCTCATGCATGAGGGCGATCACATCGCTGGTGTGCGCCTTGCTGACGGGACGCAGTTGCAAGGTGATGCTTATGTGGTCGCACTTGGCAGCTACACACCTTTGCTTTTGAAACCCATCGGTGTGAACTTGCCCATTTACCCGGGTAAAGGCTATTCAGCCACCCTGACGTTGCGCGACGATGCCGTCGCGCCGACCGTGAGCATTACGGATGATGCTCACAAGCTGGTGTTCTCGCGCCTGGGCAATCGTCTGCGTATTGCCGGTACGGCCGAGTTCAATGGTTATGACACCAGCCTTAATGCCGTGCGTTGCGATGCATTGGTAAAGCGGACGATGACGCTGTTTCCAGAGGCACACAGCGAGGGAACGCCACAATTCTGGGCGGGCTTGCGTCCGGTGACACCAGGCAATGTGCCGTATATCGGACAGAGCCGCTTCAGCAATCTGTTTGTGAACAGCGGCCATGGCACGCTTGGCTGGACCATGGCATGCGGCTCGGGACAGTTGCTTGCCGATCTTGTGACGGGGACATCGGCCGTAATTGATCCGACACCGTATCGATTACCCGTTTAATAAACCTCATCCATCCCTGCAAGACGATTTAAATCAATGCAGATGCTTTGGCACTTGCTCTGTTTCGTCTTCCGGCATTTCCGCATGGACGATTTCACCGTCCGGATTGGGGTACAGCGGGCTGCCGCAGTCATCGCAAAACTCAACCGGGAAACGATGATCCAGCTGGGTAAGCTGATCGATATCCTGTTCTTTGAGCAAGGTGCTGATCTGTGCGGGTGTTTCGGTGTTTTCGTCCTCGCCATCAAGCAGCGGCCACACCAGTCCGTAAACGACTTCATGCGCATCGCGCCGTGTAAAGCCGATGCGATATTCAACGAGTTCATCTTCGAAGAAAGGCGCGATCACGGCGCGCAAGCCATGTGCTGGCACGTCGAGCGTGGTTTTGAGAAATTCGACTGACGCCTTGAGCGAGAAGGGACGCGAGGCACGGTCCGTCTCGCGGCTGGCCGTGAAATAGGCTTGCGGCAACAGCATTTCGAAAGCGCAACCGGCAAGTAGCGGCGCAATCGCGTTGCCGCCTTGTGCTTGCCAGTTGCGTTCGGCGGTAGCACGACTACCGTCGGTATTTCGGTCCTTCTCCTGCCAGCGAAACAGAGGCTTGCCTTGCGGCACGATCACGGCACCGACCAGATAACGGCTATCCGATAGGAAAGCCATGCTTTCCGGCAGCATGGCCGGATCGATCGAGACGGTACGGTTATGCAAGGCCGCTTCACCAAGCTCACGGGCCAGCTCAGCGGTAGAGCAGAAACCTTGCGGCAAGTGGTCAGGGCTGAACAAGTAGTTGGCGAGTGCGAGGCGCGTATCTGCCGCCAGCACATGTGCCTGTAATTGCACACGCAGGGTTTCCAGTACAGGCGCAGCAATCGTGCCGGCAGGAATGTTGTAGCGTGACCACGCCAGAATGGGCGCAGCGATGAACTGTACGTCGTAGCCTTCTACATGCAGGCACTCGCAATTTGCTTCGATCATGTCGGCCAGTGAGTCGTAGGCGCGGCTGTCGTCGTTGTATAGCTTGTCGAGCGCGGCGTTCAGGCCTTCCTCGTTGCGTTCCTCAAGAAGTACCGCAATCAATGTACCGAGCTCACGTTCCCACCAGGCATCTTCGATGCGCGAACAGGAGCGGCCATAGGCTTCGGCCAACTGGATCAGGGATTCGGTGCGGGGCGTAAGGCGGGCGTGGCGCGAGGATCGGGTACGTTTCATGCGTGGAATTATATCAGTCGGTCTATGGCTGCCTTGTAGCAGCCGCATGACAGGTAGCCATCTATGGCTCGCCACGGTAGCGGGCTTGCCTAGGTTGAATGCTGGTAGACTCCGCGCTTTGCAATAAAACAGCAACAATATTCTTAGAGGCCCCCGATGTTTTTTTCCCGCTTTCTGCCGAGGGAAGGCAGTTTTTTTGATCTGTTCAACGCCCATGCAGAACTGATCGTCAAGGGAGGCCGGGCGCTTGCGGCACTCGTCAATTCGCTGGAAAACGCGCCTGAAACACTGGCGGCGCACTCGGAGGCCATCGACGAGATCGAGTCGGCCGCCGACGTCATTACCCATGACACGGTTTCGCTGCTGCACAAGACGTTCAATACACCGCTCGACCGCGACGAGATTCACCAGTTGATCTCCGGCATGGACGACATCCTTGATCTTATCCAGGACATCGCCGAAGCCATCTATCTCTACGATGTACGCAAGCTGACCCAGGAGGCGCGTCATATCGCCGACTTGTCCGTATCTTGCTGTGAACGTGTGCGTTCCGCCGTCGTGTTGCTGAGCAACATGGACAATGCACAGGCCATTCTCAAATTGTGCAAGGAAATCGATCAGCTTGAAACCGACGCAGATCGTTCCATGCGCCAGGGCATTGCCCGATTGTTCCGCGAAGAATCTGACGTACGACAGGTGCTGAAACTCAAGGAGTTGTACGAATTGCTGGAGATGGTGACCGATCGCTGCGAGGACGTGGCCAATATTCTCGAGGCCATCGTCCTCGAAAACTCCTGAGCGGAGCGATCTGATGGAAGCAGTCAGTCTCGGCCTGTGGGTCGTCGTCCTGCTGGTGTTGCTGGCGCTGGTATTCGATTTCATGAACGGCTTTCACGATGCCGCGAACTCGATTGCCACCGTTGTCTCGACCGGCGTGCTGAAGCCGCAGCAGGCTGTTGGTCTGGCCGCAGCTTGCAACGTCGTCGCGATCTTTATTTTTCACCTCAAGGTTGCAGCGACCATCGGCAAGGATATCGTCGATCCTTCGATCGTTGATCCGCATCTGATCTTCGCGGCGCTGTGTGGCGCAATCGTCTGGAACATCATCACCTGGTTCTACGGCATTCCCTCAAGTTCGTCGCATGCATTGATCGGCGGCCTCGTTGGAGCGGGTATCGCCAAGGCAGGCTTCAGTCCTCTGATGTGGTCAGGCATCGGCAAGACCGTTCTTTTCATCTTCGTGTCGCCTGCGATTGGTTTCATTCTGGGCGGCCTGCTCTGGGTCATCGTGTCCTGGCTGTGTCACGGCATGACGCCGCGAAGAGTGGACAGGCGTTTCCGCAAAATCCAATTGCTGACCTGCGCGCTCTATAGCCTTGGCCACGGTGGTAACGACGCACAAAAAACCATCGGCATTATCTGGCTATTGCTGATCGCCACCGGCTACGTTGCACAGAGCGACGCCATGCCGCCGATCTGGGTCATCGTCATGTGCTATCTCGCCATGGGTTGCGGCACGTTGTTTGGCGGTTGGCGCATCGTGAAGACCATGGGCCAAAAGATCACCAAGCTGCGCCCGGTGGGCGGTGCATGTGCTGAGACCAGCGGTGCACTTGCGCTCTTTTTTGCCAGCGCCATTGGCGTACCGGTATCAACCACACACACCATTACCGGTGCCATCGTCGGTGTTGGCGCTGCGCGCGGACCAAGCAAAGTGCGTTGGGGTGTGACGGGTAACATTGTGTGGGCATGGGTGCTGACGATTCCCGCAACGGCCGTCATGTCCGCACTGGCCTGGTATTTCGGCAAGCTGCTGTTTGCTTCGTGAGTGAAGCGCTGAATCATTGCCAACACTGCGGCGCATGCTGTGCTGCTTACCGCGTCTCTTTTTACGCCGGCGAAATGGATGACATGCCCGGCGGCATCGTGCCGGGCGGTATGGTGGAAAAAATCAACGATGTCATGGCCTGCATGCGTGGCACCGAGCGCCAGCCGCCGCGTTGCATTGCGCTGCGCGGCGAAGTCGGCAAATCAGTGACCTGCGTCATCTATGAATTTCGTCCTTCGCCATGTCGTGATTTCTCGCCTTATGCAAACTTGGGGCAGGGCGACGATGCTTGCGCCGATGCACGCCGTCGTCATGGCCTGCCACCTTTGCCAGGGCTGATGGCGCAGGGCTGAATTTGCTGTTTCACGGCATGTTTCTCGCGTGCCGGCATTGAGGCGCAAGTGCGTTTCCGATATCATTTGGCTTTCCCGCACCTGCTTCGCCATGACTAAATACGTCTTCGTCACCGGTGGTGTCGTGTCCTCTTTGGGCAAAGGCATCGCCGCCGCGTCGCTGGGAGCCATTCTGGAATCCCGCGGCCTTACAGTTACCCATCTCAAGCTCGATCCCTACATCAACGTCGATCCTGGAACGATGTCTCCGTTCCAGCACGGCGAAGTCTTTGTCACCGAAGACGGGGCCGAGACCGACCTTGATCTCGGCCACTACGAACGCTTCACCCACACCAAAATGGAGAAGCGCAACAACTTCACGACCGGCCAGGTTTACGAGGCTGTGATCAAGAAGGAACGTCGTGGCGAATATCTCGGCAAGACCGTCCAGGTCATTCCGCATATCACCGACCAGATCAAGGCCAACGTCAAGGCTGGCGCGGAAGGCGCGGAGGTCGCGATCGTCGAGGTCGGCGGTACCGTCGGCGACATCGAGTCCTTGCCCTTTCTCGAAGCTATCCGCCAGATGGGCATTGAAGAAGGTCGCGATAACGCCTGCTTCATCCATCTGACATTGTTGCCCTACATTCCGACCGCCGGTGAGTTGAAAACTAAGCCGACGCAGCATTCGGTGAAAGAGTTGCGTGAGATCGGTATCCAGCCGGATATCCTGTTGTGCCGTGCCGATCGCCCGATTCCGGAAGATGAGCGGCGCAAGATCGCGCTGTTCACCAATGTGCAGCCGGAAGCCGTGATTCCGTGTCTCGACTCCGATTCGATCTACAAGATTCCGGGCATGTTGCATGACCAGATGCTCGACGGCATCGTCTGCCACAAGCTCAACATCCTGGCCAAGGCGGCGGATCTATCGGTGTGGAACAAGATCGTCGATGCGATCCAGCATCCGAAGGCCGAGGTGAATATTGCGTTCGTCGGCAAGTATGTCGACCTGACCGAATCCTACAAATCTCTGACCGAAGCGCTGACACACGCTGGCATTCACACACGCAGCAAGGTCAAGATCCACTACATCGATTCCGAAGAGATTGAAAAGAACGGTATCGACGTACTGAAGACGATGGATGCCATTCTTGTTCCTGGTGGCTTTGGCCGTCGCGGCACCGAAGGCAAGATTGCAGCGATTCGCTATGCCCGCGAAAACAAGGTGCCGTACCTCGGCATTTGTCTCGGCATGCAGCTCGCCGTGATCGAATACGCGCGTAACGTGGCTGGTCTTGAAGGTGCGCACAGCACTGAATTGAGTGACAAGACGCCGCATCCGGTGATTGCCTTGATTACTGAATGGCTGGATCGCGAAGGCAAGGTTGAAACGCGGGATGAGAATTCCGATATCGGCGGCACCATGCGTTTGGGCGGACAGAAATGCAAACTCGTCGATGGTTCCCTGGCGCGCGAAGTTTACGGCAATGCCGTCATTACCGAGCGCCATCGCCATCGTTATGAAGTGAACAACACCTATTTGCCCAAGCTCGAACAGGCTGGTTTACGCATTTCCGGCTTGTCGGCCGAAGGCAAGGAGCTGTGCGAGATGATCGAAATTCCGGGTCACCCGTGGTTCATGGCATGCCAGTTCCACCCGGAGTTCACCTCGACGCCGCGCAATGGCCATCCGCTCTTTACCGCGTTTGTGAAGGCCGCGCTGAAGAACGCCGAAGCGAAGTAATCAAGGGAAGCTATTTAGGCAGAAAAGGGCAGATCGGGACAGGTGTTTGCGCGATTCGCGACGCGCTGTTCCGGTACCCTGTTCTGGATTAAAAATACAAGAACACATTTGAGGAAATACCATGAGTGCAATTGTTGATGTCGTTGCTCGCGAAATTCTGGATTCCCGCGGCAATCCCACTGTTGAAGCAGACGTTCTGCTCGAATCCGGCGTGCTTGGCCGCGCTGCCGTGCCGTCCGGTGCATCCACCGGCTCGCGCGAAGCCATTGAGCTGCGCGACGGCGACAAGGCCCGCTTCCTTGGCAAGGGCGTGTTGCAGGCCGTCGAGAACGTCAATACCGAAATCTCCGAAGCCATCATCGGCCTGGATGCTGAAGACCAGGCATTCATCGACCGTACCCTGATCGATCTCGACGCCACCGAGAACAAGTCGCGTCTCGGCGCCAATGCAATGTTGGCGGTCTCCATGGCTGTCGCACGTGCAGCAGCCGAAGAGTCTGGCTTGCCCCTGTATCGCTATTTCGGCGGCAGCGGCCCGATGGCCATGCCGGTGCCGATGATGAACGTCATCAACGGTGGCGCCCATGCCAACAACAGCCTCGACATCCAAGAATTCATGATTCTGCCGGTCGGCGTGAAGAGTTTCCGCGATGCACTGCGCTGCGGCGCCGAAGTCTTCCAGCATTTGAAGAAGCTGGTAGACAAGAAGGGTTATCCGACAACAGTGGGTGACGAAGGCGGTTTCGCCCCGAACGTTGCCGGTAACGACGAAGCCATTGAGCTGATCCTGTCCGCTATCGAAGCGGCTGGCTACACGCCGGGCCAAGACGTGGTGCTCGGCCTCGACTGCGCCAGCTCGGAGTTCTACAAGGACGGCAAATACATTCTTGCTTCCGAAAAGCTGGAGCTTGATAGCACCGGCTTCGCTGACTACCTCGCCAACCTTGCCGGCAAGTACCCGATTGTCACCATTGAAGACGGCATGGCCGAAGGTGACTGGAACGGCTGGAAGATTCTCACCGACAAGCTCGGCAAGAACGTGCAACTGGTTGGCGACGATCTCTTCGTCACCAACACCAAGATTCTCAAGGAAGGCATCAGCAAGGGCATTGCCAACTCGATCCTGATCAAGATCAATCAGATCGGTACGCTGACCGAAACTTTCGCTGCCGTCGAAATGGCCAAGCGTGCTGGTTACACGGCCGTGATTTCGCATCGTTCCGGCGAAACCGAAGATTCGACCATCGCTGACATCGCCGTTGGCCTGAACGCGATGCAGATCAAGACGGGCTCGCTGTCGCGCTCCGACCGCATCGCCAAGTACAACCAGCTTCTGCGTATCGAAGAAGACCTGGGCGATACCGTGACCTATCCGGGCCTGGACGCGTTTTACAACATTCGCAAGTAAGACGCTGTGCGTTCCTGGCCGACCTGGATTCTGCTTGCCCTGATTGCCGTGCTGCAGTATCCGCTGTGGCTTGGCAAAGGAGGCTGGTTCAGAGTCTGGGACATGGACCAGAAGCTGGAAGCGCAACGCGACGTGAATCAGAAACTTGAATTGCGTAATGCCGGTCTCGATGCCGAAGTTCGTGATCTCAAGAACGGTTACGATGCGATTGAAGAACGAGCTCGGTTCGAATTGGGTTTGGTCAAGCAGGGTGAAATTTTCGTCCAGGTGCCGCAGAAGGCGCAGCAGCAAGCACAGCAATAAAAAGGCCCGCGAAAGCGGGCTTTTTTATTTCGACAATGTCGTGATGATGTCGGAGAAAAAGAAACAGGTACCTTTGCCTGAATGCTTGACCATATATAGCGCCTGATCCGCTTTGGCAATCAGCTGTGTGGCATCGGTTCCGTCCTCGGGAAACAGTGCAACCCCGACGCTGCCGCTGATATGCACGGTCACGCCATCCTGCAGTTCGAACGGCACCTTCAGCTGCTTGATCAGTTCGAATGTCAATGCAGCAACTTGGCCGCGCTCCGGAATGTCTTCCAGCACAATGACAAATTCGTCGCCGCCAAAACGGGCGAGGGTGTCGACGTCGCGCAAGCGGTGGCCGAGGCGTTGTGCAACCGCAATCAGCAGATCATCGCCGGCCTTGTGCCCATACGTATCGTTGACTTGCTTGAAACCATCGAGATCAAGGAATAACACAGCACCTGAACCACCGCGCTTGATGCGATCCAATGCATGTTCCAGACGCGACGTGAGTAGCAATCGATTGGGTAAACCGGTCAAGGCATCGTGGTGCGCGAGGCGCTCCATTTCGCTCTGTGCATGGTTCATGCGTGCGATGTCTGTATGTGTGCCGACATAGGCAATGATGTTGCCGAATTCGTCCTTGACGGCGGAAATACTGATCCACTCAAGATAGACCTCGCCGCTTTTGCGTCGATTCCATATCTCGCCCTGCCAGCTACCGACCCCTGCAATGGATTGCCACATATTCAGATAGAAGGAGCGATCCTGCTTGCCGGAAGCGAGGATTCTCATGTTCTTGCCGATGATTTCCTCAAGTTTGTATTCGGTGATGCGTTCGAAGGAGGTGTTTGCATCTATCACGCAACCTTGCGGATCGGTAATGACAATTCCTTCCTGCGAGTTCTCGAACATCATCGCGTGCTGACGCAGCTTCTGCTCGACCGCCTTGCGCGCCGTAATGTCCATGGTGACGCCGCGATAACCCTTGAAAGCGCCGTCGCTCGAAAACACAGGGTCACCGCTGACTTCAAACCAGCAAACACCGCCCGAGGGGATCGGCAAGCCATATTGGAAACCGCGAAATGGCTGGTGCGATTCGAGACACTGGCGATGCATCGCCCAGCTCGTATCGCCGGCCTGCGCTCCCGACATTTCCCAGCGCGTCTTGCCCATGAATTCCTCGGGGTGCACGCCGGTACGCTCGCCAATGCTGCCGCTGATGTGTCGGAAACGGAAATGTTCGTCCAGTTCCCAGAAGTATTCGGCAGAGATATTGGCGAGGCTGCGAAAGACTTCGCGTTCCTCCTTGAGTTCGCCTTCAGTCTTCTTGAGCTGATTGATATCCCTGACAACGGAAATGAAGTAGTCCGACTGTCCATCGGGCTTGTGCGCCAGCGTAACGCTGAGGCTGGCCCAGACGATTGCTCCGTCACGGCGGACATAGCGCTTGTCCATCGTGTAGGAATCAATGTTTCCGGCCAGGATTTTTCCGACCAGATCGAGGTCGCTCTCCAGATCGAGCGGATAGGTAATGTCCTGGAAAGTCAGCCCCATGAACTCTGCATGTGTATATCCCAGGAAGTCGCACAGCACCTGGTTGACTCTCAACCAGTGCCCATCCAGTGAAACGTGCGCGATGCCCGTTCCGGCATGCTCGAAAGTTGAACGGAAAAGTCCCGCATTGCGTTGGGCTTCATCGGCCCGGGCTTCGGCGAGGCGGCGGGCTTCGTCAACCTGACGATACAACTCGATATTGGTAATGCCGACGGCTGTGGCATCGGCAAGCGCCTGCTGCAGACTCACTTCGGCTGGTGTCGCACAATGGTTATCACGCCAGTAGCAGCCGATGGCGCCAATCTGGCTGTCGTAACCGATCGGCACCATGCAGAGACTGTTGACGAAGGTGGGTCGATACGCGGCATGCGGAATGCGCGGGTCGGCATAGATATCCGGAACGATCGCCGGTGCGTCATGCTGGATGCTCCAGCCGCTGATGCACGACGTCAGGGGAAAGTACTGGCCTTTCCACAATGGCCCGATGGCGTCTTCGTCGATATAACGGCAGTGGTCGCCATCCCTGAGCACGAGCGTCACGCCATCGGCACCGGTGAGCTGGCGTACGGCATGGCACACGACCGTCACCAGCGTCGGCAGATCGTGTGCCTGCGCAATCTGCTGTACGGCGCTGGCGAGGCGGTACATTGCCTCGGTTTCGGTGGCATTTTCAGGCGCGTGGGACATGCTCGCCGACGTCTTTCGATTGAATTGATGTAATTGATAGTTCCCATGCTATCAACAAGGTCTTGATCCGGCAACAAAAATCCGGCGACAGAGAAGGAACTCGTCTACGCCAAAATGATTTTTGTGAGCCAGAGCCAACCTTCAGCGAATGCGCATGGGCATCAATGCTGACTATGTGCCCTTCGGTGGCTACTTTCGAAACAGGATCGGGTGCGTCTCGGTTCCGGCTGGCGTATCGCATGCGTTGCAGCTGTCGCAACCGCCACATCCGCCCGCATTTTCCAGCTTCGTTGACATGCGACGGCCGAATATCTTCGCAACAAAAGGCATTGCCTTCTGTTTGAGCGAGCGCGGCAAGAGTCGCCAAATCGCAAACAAGCCTGCAATCGCGACCACGAGGTAAGCAATCAAATCGCCGATCATGATCAACCCCAACCCAGCGCAACGGCAGCGCGGTAAGTGACAAATGACGCTGCGTAAGCCAGCGCGAAAAGATAGCCCGCCATGATGAGCGGATAACGCCATGAATTGGTTTCGCGCTTGACGGCGGCCAGTGTGGAAATACACTGAGGCGCAAATACGTACCAAGCGAGCAGCGACAACGCCGTGGCGAGCGACCAGCTATTTACGATCATGGGCGTGAGGGCATTGGCAACATCGTCACCGCTGGCGGACAAGGCGTAGACGGTGCCGAGTGCGCTCACGGCCACTTCACGCGCCGCGAGGCCCGGAACTAGTGCAATCGAAATCTGCCAGTTGAAACCAATGGGCGCAAAGATGTGTTCAAGCGCACCACCAATCATGCCGGCGAGGCTATAGCGAATGGCCGGGCCGGTGGCGTCGGCCGGTGGTGAGGGGACGCTGGACAGGAACCAGAGCACGATCATCAACGAAAGGATAATGGTCCCGACACGGCTGACAAAGATGCCTGCACGTTCGTAAAGGCCCATCGCCAGATTGCGCAAATTGGGCAAGCGGTAGGCCGGCAATTCCATCATCAGCATGGTGGGCGCGGTATTGGTACGCCACTTTTTGAGCAGCCACGCCACCAGCATGGCGGACAAAATCCCTGCCGCATAGAGCACGAAAAGCACCAGGCCCTGCAGATTGAAAATACCGCCGACCGTGCGTTGTGGAATGAAGGCAGCGATGAGCAGCGCATAAACGGGCAAACGCGCCGAACAGGTCATCAAGGGCGCGATCATGATGGTGACGAGCCTGTCGCGCCAATCGCTGATCGTACGTGTGGCCATGACGCCGGGTATTGCACACGCAAAACTCGACAGCAGTGGAATGAAGGAGCGGCCCGACAAGCCGACCACACCCATCAGGCGATCGAGCAGGAAGGCGGCGCGCGGCAGATAGCCCGAGTCCTCAAGCGCAAGAATGAAGAGGAAAAGAATCAGGATCTGCGGCAGGAATACCAACACACTGCCGGCCCCGGCGATCACGCC
>DATJJR010000063.1:0-14525 GCA_035492055.1 Rhodocyclaceae bacterium
CCGCACTCGCGCACGAGATAAGCAATCTTGTTGGTGATGACGCCTGTTTTGCCGCTACCGGCGCCTGCCAGCACCAATAGCGGTGAGTCGAGATGGCAAACGGCTTCGCGTTGCTGCGGGTTGAGTGACTGCAAAACCGTAAAACCTTCTCTGCTTGAGTTACTTAAGCTTGCCGCGGACTGGGTTGACCTTGTCGGCTTGCTTGATGGTGGCGGTGCCGCCATTACCGCTGAGATTGCCGCATCCGCAATCGGATGGAATACGCGGGACCGAACTGATCACGCCGTTGCAAAGCAGGCATTCGTAATAAATATCACCACCGCTCGGTAGTGAATCACCTGCCTTGTAGTCATCCATGGGCGTAAAACGGTAAATCTTGCGCAAATCGATCTTCACACCTTCCCCCTCTTTTTATTTAGATGACAGTCTGATCCAAAACCCGGAGAATCAGCTTGCCCCTCATCCTCACCCGAATGGTCTCATGAACGTAAAACTCAAGGTGGTATTGGGTCTGTTGGCGACCGCCATCGTGATTTTCGCGTGGCTGATTGTTGTACAAAAGCCTCAGGCGCCCAGTGTTGCTCTGACGACTCTGCAGGGCAAGACCGTTGATCTCGCCAGCCTGCGCGGCAAGGTGGTGCTGGTCAATTTCTGGGCTACGGATTGTCCCGGCTGCATCAGCGAAATGCCGGTGCTGGTCGACATGCAGCATCGCTATGCGGCGCAGGGGTTGGAAACACTTGCCGTTGCAATGGATTACGACAAGCCTGAGTACGTGGCCGCGTACGCCAAAAAAAATGACTTGCCCTTTATCGTTGCGCATGACGCTGAGGGTAAGGCAGCCAATGCTTTCGGCGAGGTCCGCATGACGCCGACCACTTTCCTTATCGACAAGCGCGGCGCCATCGTCAAACGTTACCTCGGGGAACCCGACTTCACTCAGTTGCGCAGCTTGGTTGAAACCTTGCTGCAAGCTTCTGCATGAAAGTGTAACTTACTGACAGATCGGTAATTTTGCTGTCAGCAAGCTGTGCCGGGGCGCTCGCTATAGTGCTCCGCTTTCTCATGCCGTCCCGAGTGAAAGCCTTCGATGTGGATCGTTAACATAGCCTTGAGGCGCCCATACACATTCATTGTGATGGCGCTGCTGATCTTCCTTTCCACACCGCTTGTGCTGATGCGCATGGCGACGGACATCTTTCCGGAAATCAACATTCCAGTCATCAGCATTATCTGGAACTACACCGGTCTGTCGGCACAGGAAATGGGGCAACGCATCACTGCCACCAACGAGCGCGTGCTGACGACCACGGTCAACGACATCGAGCACATCGAGTCGCAATCGCTGGCCGGCGTTGCCGTGATCAAGGTTTTTTTCCAGCCGGATGCAAATATCCAAACCGCGCTGGCGCAGGTTACTTCGGTAGAACAGGCCATTCTCAAGCAATTGCCGCCGGGCATTACGCCGCCGCTGGTGATCAAGTATTCGGCATCGAGCGTGCCGGTTATCCAGCTCGGTTTGTCCAGCCCGACCCGACCTGAACAAAGTCTCTTCGACACTGCCATCAACGTGCTGCGCACCAAGCTCATCACGATCCCCGGTGTTGCGATTCCGTATCCCTACGGCGGCAAGAGCCGCGTCGTATCGGTCGACCTCGATCCGCAAGCCTTGCAGGCCAAGGGCATGGCGCCGACCGACGTGGTCAACGCGATCAATGCGCAGAATCTGATCCTGCCGGGCGGTACGGCCAAGTTCGGCACCATCGAATACAACGTCAACATGAACGGTTCACCGGCCGCGCTTGATGACCTGAATGGTTTGCCGATTCGCACTGTCAATGGCGCGACGACCTATCTTGGTGAAGTGGCGCATGTGCGCGATGGCTTCACACCGCAGACCAACATTGTTCGCAAAGACGGCCAGCGCGGCGTGCTGTTGTCTATCTTCAAGAACGGTGCTGGCGCCTCCACGTTGCAGATCGTCGACAACCTGCGCACCACGCTGGCTGATGCGACGGCATCGTTGCCCGATGACGTGACGGTGACACCATTGTTCGACCAGTCGATCTTCGTCAAGGGCGCCGTCACTGGCGTGATTCACGAAGGCCTGATCGCTGCTTGCCTGACAGCGGCAATGATTCTGCTTTTCCTTGGCAACTGGCGCACAACCTGCATCATCGCCATCTCGATTCCGCTGTCGGTGCTGTCGTCGATCCTCGTGCTCTTTATGTTCGGCCAGACCATCAACATCATGACGCTGGGTGGTCTTGCGCTCGCCGTCGGCATTCTGGTTGACGATGCGACGGTGACGATCGAGAACATTGAACGCTATCTTCATCTCGGCCACGACCTGGAAACTGCAATTCTCGAAGGCGCAGGTGAAATTGCCGTGCCGGCGCTGGTATCGACGCTGTGTATTTGCATCGTGTTCGTACCGATGTTCTTCCTCACCGGTGTCGCGAAATATCTGTTCATTCCGCTCGCCGAAGCGGTGATGTTCGCGATGATCGCGTCCTACATCCTGTCGCGTACGCTGGTACCCACGCTGGTGATGCTGTTCATGCGCAATCACCAGCACGACAAACCGAGCGAAGGCAAGCCGAGCCTGCTGCAGCGCGCCTACAAGGCCTTCGACGCACAATTCGAACGACTGCGCGGCAACTACATCGTGCTGCTCAGCACACTGCTGCCGCGTCGTCGTGTCTTTGCACCGATCTTCCTGGCGTTTTGTGTACTCTCTTGCGGGCTGTATTTCACGCTCGGCCGCGATTTTTTCCCGAACGTCGATGCTGGCCTGATTCGTCTGCACTTCCGCATGCCGACGGGGACGCGTATTGAAGAAACCGCGCGTTCCGCCGACTTGATCGAAGCGGTCATTCGCGAAAAAATTCCGAAGGAAGATCTCGGCACTGTGCTCGACAACCTCGGCCTGCCTTACAGCGGTATCAACCTTTCCTACAGCAATGCTGGCGTCATTGGCACGCTCGACGGTGAAATCCAGATTGCGCTGAACAAAGGCCACGCGCCGACCGACGATTACATCAAGGCCTTGCGCCGCGAGCTGCCGCAGCGTTTTCCGAATATCGAATTCTTCTTCCAGCCGGCCGACGTTGTGACGCAGATTCTCAACTTCGGTATGCCGGCCGCGGTCGACATTCAATTCGCCGGCAATGACCTGAAGGGCAACTTTGCCTTGGCGTCGGAGTTGCAGAACGCGGTGAAGAAAATCCCGGGTGCGGTCGACGTGCATATCCTGCAGCGTCTCGATCAGCCGGCGTTCCAGTTGAATATGGATCGCAGCCGTTTGCAGCAAACCGGCCTGTCGGCAAGCAACGTTGCGCAGAATGTGCTGGTGCCGTTGTCCGGCAGCTTCCAGACGGCGCCCGCGTTCTGGCTCAATCCGAAGAACGGCATTGCCTACAACATCGTGGTGCAGACACCGCAATATCGTTTCGATTCGCTCGACGCGATGATGCAGATTCCTGTCGGTACCGGCGATCCGCGAGTTCCGACGCAACTCCTGAGCAACCTGGTTCAGGTCAAGTCGACGCGTGAACAGGCGGTTGTGTCGCGCTACAACATTGAACCGGTGATCGACCTCTACGTCAGTGTCAGTGGTCGCGATCTCGGTTCCGTGGCGTCTGATATCCAGCACGCCATCGACCCGGTACGCGCCAAGCTGACCAAGGGCAACAAGATCGTGCTGCGCGGCCAGGTACAAACGATGCAGTCCTCGTTCATCGGCCTCGGTGTCGGTCTCGTCGGCGCCATTGTGCTGGTGTATCTGCTTATCGTCGTCAACTTCCAGTCGTGGCTCGATCCGTTCATCATCATCACTGCCTTGCCGGCGGCACTGGCGGGTATCGCGTGGATGCTGTTCCTCACGGGGACGACCTTGTCCGTGCCCGCATTGACCGGCGCGATCATGACCATGGGCGTCGCGACAGCAAACAGTATTCTGATGGTCTCGTTTGCGCGCGAGCGATTGCATAGCGGAGAGACGCCTTTGTCGGCGGCGCTCGAAGCCGGTGCAACGCGTCTGCGCCCGGTGATGATGACCGCGCTGGCCATGATCATCGGCATGCTGCCGATGGCGTTTGGCCTCGGCGACGGTGGCGAGCAAAACGCGCCGCTCGGCCGTGCCACGATCGGCGGCCTCTTGTTCGCTACCGTTTCCACACTCCTGTTTGTTCCTTTGGTGTTTGCTCACGTGCACCAGTATCTGGCCCGCCGCGCTGCAGCGCGTGGCGAACCGCCGCATTCGACTGCAATTGAAGAAAGTCACTGACATGTCTGAAAACCGTCACTCTTCCATCGGCATTCACGGAAGCCCGAGTGCCAAGTCGCAGGGCGTAAATCGTATTCGCACGCTCGGACGCGCGCGCAAGGCGGCCTTCATCGTATTTGGCCTGCTCCTTGTCGGTGCCGCCATCGTGATTGGTGTGCGCATGTCCAATGCGAATACCCTGGCCGACGTCTCGCGCGAACAATCGACACGCTACGTCAGTATCGTTGCGCCAAAACCGGCGACTGTGAACGACACGCTGATGCTGCCCGGTACGCTGCAAGGCATTACCGAGGCGACGATCTACGCCCGCACCAGTGGCTATGTCACGAAGTGGTACAAGGACATCGGCGACAAGGTGAAGCAGGGTGAATTGCTGGCGCAGCTCGAAGTACCCGACCTTGTTCAGCAGTTGAACGAAGCCAAGGCCAGCCAACAGCTTGCGCAAGTCACGTTTGATCGCTGGGATGCCTTGCGCAAGCGCGATGCCGTGTCGCAACAGGACTACGAAGACAAAAAAACCGCGCTCGCAACGGCAACGGCAACGATGAAGCGCCTGCAAGAACAAGTGGGCTTCAGTCGTATCGTTGCGCCGTTTGACGGCGTTGTGACGCGCCGCAATATCGATATCGGCAATCTCGTCGATGCCGGCGGTGCCAGCCGCGTTTTGTTCACGATGGCGAAGAGCGACAAACTGCGCGTCTATGTGTATGTGCCGCAAAACTATGCACCGCGCATCAAGGTCGGCAACAAGGTCGACATCACACTGAACGAACTGGCCGGTCAGCATTTCGCAGGCACGATCGCCCGTACGTCCGACAATATTGACCTGGCCACACGCACCATGCAGGTCGAGATTCAACTCGACAATGCCGACGGCAAACTTCTGCCCGGCGCGTATGTCCAGGTCGGTCTCAAGGCCAGTGATGCCGATGCAGCTGCTGCGACAAGCTTGCCCGGCAACACAATCCTGTATCGCCCCGAAGGCACGCTCGCCGCTGTCATCACGAACGACAGCAAGGTGCATCTGGTGCCCGTCACGATCATGCGCGAATACGGTAGTGAAATCGAAGTGACCGGCCTCAAGACGGACGACAAGATCATCGTCAATCCGTCCGACTCCCTGAGTGATGGCGATGCGGTGAGTGTCGTTGCGGATAAACCGACTGACAAGGCCGCCGACAAGCCCGATGCCAAGAAGGACGCAAGCAAATGAAACGGCGTTCGCTGAGAATGCATCATCTTGCAATGCTGGCGTTGCCGGCATTGCTTGCCGCATGTGCGGTCGGTCCGGATTACAAACGTCCCGATGCGCCAATGGCTGCGGCATGGAAGACCGATCCGGGTTGGCAGGTCGCGCAACCGCGCGATGGTGAGCTCAAGGGTGAATGGTGGAAGATTTTCAACGATGCCGATCTGGACGCATTACAGACGCGTGCGCTGACGGATAGCCAGACCTTGCAAAGCGCCGCGGCACGCCTTGAGCAGGCACGTGCGCAGGCGCGCGTGGCAGGGAGTGCATTGTTCCCGACAGTCGGTGTACAGGCAGGCGCAACGCGCGACCGTATTTCCGCCGACCGTCCGGTAACCAATTACAGCATTGTGAATCAATCGACCGTGCAGAACGATTTCACGGCTGGTTTCAGTGTCAGCTATGAAGCCGATCTGTTCGGTGGTGTCCGGCGTTCGATTGAAAGCGCAAATGCCACCGCGGCGCAGGCGCAGGCCGATTTCGAGAACGTGCGCCTTGTGCTCACAGCGGAAATTGCGGGCGATTATTTCTCGCTGCGCGAGAACGATACTGAAATCGATCTGCTTGAAAAGATTCTTGTGGCACAAACAGGTGGCCTGAAGTACATCAAGGATCGCTACGATCTTGGCGCCGCATCGGCGCTTGACTTGCGCCAACAGGAAGCATTGACTGCAGCAACGCAATCGCAGCTGATTCAATTGCGCGATCAGCGTGCGCGCTATGAGCACGCGCTGGCAACGTTGATTGGCGTACCGGCACCTTCTTTCAGTTTGCCCAGAAACGTCAATCTTGCTGCAGTGCCGAACATCCCACTGACTGCACCGAGCGCATTGCTTGAGCGGCGCCCCGACATCGCCTCGGCCGAGCGTGCAATGGCTGCGGCCAATGCACAGATCGGCGTGGCGAAAAGTGCCTGGTTCCCTTCTGTGCCGCTGACTGCGGGTTACGGTCGCGAGTCCAATGAATGGTCGACGCTGTTCAGCGCACCGGCTGCGGTATGGGCCTTCGGTGTGTCGGCAACGCAAACGTTGTTCGATGGCGGTCGCCGTAGCGCCGGTGTCATTCTGGCCGAAGCGGGCTATCGCCAATCCGTGGCGGACTATCGTCAATCCGTGTTGTCGGCCATGCAGGAGGTTCAGGATGGCTTGAGCAGTACCACCGCCTTGGCACAAGCTGTCGAATCGTCGCAACAAGCCGCCACTGCGGCCGACGCCGCATTGCAACTGGCGAACGACAGTTACACTCTCGGCGCAGCGACGCACCTTGTCGTGTTGCAAGCTGAACAAAGCCAACTGACTTATCAGCGCGAGCTGGTGCAATTGCGTGGCCAGCAATTGCTGAATGCCGTGAAGCTGGTCAAGGCATTGGGTGGGGGCTGGTATGTGGATGCACCTGTGAACGACATGAAACCCGCCCAAAAGGAAGCGGAGGGAGTGAATAATGAAAATATTGCTCGTTGAGGACGAAGCCAAGACCGTTGCCTATCTCCAGCGAGGCTTGTCGGAGCAAGGTTATATGGTCGATGTCGCAGGCAATGGCATCGATGGCCTGCATCTCGCCATGACTGGCGAGTACGACGCCATCGTGCTTGACATCATGCTGCCGGGGCTTGATGGTTTGTCGATGCTGAAATCGCTGCGCGAGCATAAACATACGCCCGTGATCATGCTGACTGCCCGCGGCGAGGTTGATGATCGCATTCACGGCTTGCAGAGCGGGGCGGATGACTACCTGGTCAAGCCGTTTTCTTTCCTCGAATTGCTCGCACGCCTGCAGGCCCTGGTACGGCGCGGTCGCACGCAGGAAACGACGCAGTTGCACGTTGCCGATCTCACGATCGATCTGCTTGCACGACGTGTTACACGCGGTAGCCGCCGCCTGGATTTGACTGCCAAGGAGTTCGCATTGCTGCTTACGCTGGCGCGGCATCAGGGGCAGGTGTTATCGAAAACGGTGATTGCCGAAATGGTGTGGGACGTGAATTTCGATTCCAACACCAATGTCGTCGAAGTCGCAATCAAGCGCCTGCGTGCCAAGCTCGAAGAGGGCGAGGAAGAGAAGTTGCTGCATACCATCCGCGGCATGGGCTACGTGCTCGAGTCGCGACTCGGCAAGGGCTGACCGGTCGATGGCGTTGCCAAGCACGCATTCCATTGCACGCCGTCTGGCGCTGATGTTTTCGGTGGCGGCGGCCTGCGTGTTCGGCCTGGCTGGCCTCGCCCTCTACAAGATGCAACGCGCGGAGCTGCATCGCCACTTGCAGCAAGAGCTGGATACGCGCTATCAGTACGTGCACAGCCTGCTTGTGCGCTACATCGGCAGCACCGAGAAATGGCCGAATCTTGTCAGTCGTCTCAACGATCTTGCGCCGCCCGGCGGCAAGGTGCGCTACGTGATCGAAGGACCTGATCCACGTTTCCGCTACGGTGTACCGTTTGCCGAGGGCGCCGTGGTGCGCGACGACGAAGGTGTATTGCGCATCGTCGAGCCAAATCACAGTTATTTTGCGCAGATCGGGGATGCAGAGGCATTTGGTGAGCGGCCGACGGTCAAGCTCAGCGTTGCGGTTGACCCCGTGGATTTTGATACCAGCACGGCCAAGCTGGGGATCACGCTGCTTGCCAGTCTTGGGTTAGGTGTCGTGGTGGTCGGTGCACTTGGATGGTGGATTGCGCGCCGTAATCTTGCACCTGTTGACGACTTGTCGAATGCTGCCCGGTATTTGCGTCCTCAGAATCTGGCTGAAAGGTTGCCGGCTACAAACCTGCCCTGTGAACTTGTCGGCCTGGTGCTCTCGTTCAATGGTGCACTGGATCGTGTTGAGCAGGCTTATCAACAGCTCTATTCCTTCAGTGCAGACGTTGCCCATGAATTGCGCACACCGTTAGGCAATCTGATTGGTCAGACACAGGTGATGCTGTCGCGCGAGCGACCGGTTGTCGAGCTTGAAGATACGTTGCACTCCAATCTGGAGGAACTGGAGCGCCTGCGCATCATCGTCAACGACATGCTTTTCCTCGCGCAAGCCGATCGGGGTGTGCGTGCCGCGCATGCGATGCGCGTGTCGCTGGCCGAGCAGATTCGACGGAGCGCCGAATTTCTCGACGTGCTGTTCGAAGAGGCGGGCGTTGAATTGAGTATTGAAGGTGATGCCGCCGCGGCCATCGATCCCTCACTCTTTGCGCGTGCCGTGACAAATTTGCTTCATAACGCCATTCAGTACGGCTTGCCCGGCTCGGTCATTCATGTCGTGATCAAATCACTCGACGAAGGTGTGGAAATCAGCATCAGCAACAAAGGTGAACCGATTCCTTCCGGACACATCGATCGCCTGTTCGATCGTTTCTATCGCATCGATCCGGCACGCACCGATAGCGGTGCCAATCACGGACTCGGTCTGGCCATTGTCAAGGCGATTGCGGTGATGCATGGTGGCCATGTCTTTGCGCGCAGCAAGGACGGCGTGAATATCATCGGCTTCACTATCGCAAGCGAAGCGAGAATATAAAGACAGGCAAGACAGCGCAGTGCATCAGGCTTCGGCCACTGCACGCTCTTTGCGCGCAGCTTCCCAGACCTCCAGGGCGGCGTCGATGTTCATGATCGCAATGCCGATTCCAACGATCAAATCGGGCCAGCCTGACGACCAGAACACGGTCACGACACCGGCCGCAATGATTGCCACATTGGCAATGGCGTCATTGCGCGCCGAGAGGAATGCTGCCTTGGTGAGGCTGCCATTGTGGTGACGAAAACGCGCCAGCAAGAGTGCGCAGCCGATATTGACGATCATTGCCCCTGCGCCGGTGAGTGAAAGCAAGGCGGGATCGGGCGGCATTGGTGCATTGAATTTCTGCCATGCTGTCCATAGCAATGCCGCCGTCGGTACGAGCAGTAGTACCGCCATGAACATGCCGACCAGGATACGTTTTCGCACGGACCAACCCAGCGCAACGAAGATCAGGAAATTCACTGCGGTATCTTCGAGGAAATCGACGCTGTCGGCAAAGAGTGAAACGGAACCGATGCGCTCGGCCACGCCGAACTCGATGAAGAAATAAGAAAGATTTGCCATTGCAACAATGGCAACGGCATAACGCAGCGAAAGCATGGCGGGCATTGGGGTGGTCATCGCAGATTCGATTCGGCGTTCGGTCAATATCGAGGGTAGTGTTCATGCCACCCTGCGTGCTAGGCGCTTCCCGTCACACCAAACTCGACTGGCGTCTTGACGTAGAAGATCCGGACAGATTCGATTTCAAGCACCTCAAAAAGTTGCTTCGATTCCTCTGTGGTCACCGCCATGATGATGGCTTGTGGCTGCTCGGCCAATTCGAAGAAGTGGGCAGCATGCAAATGCCCGCCACGCCCGTAGCCCTCCGCCGCATTGATGAGTGTTGCGCCTTTGATCTTCAGGTCGCGCGCAGCGGTGAGCAGCCATTCCGCCAGTGATTGACCGCGGAGATGGTCGTTCTGTTGCGTGAAAAAGGTCAGTTGATATCCGTTCATTGCAGTCTCCTCAAACGATGGTTCTGAATACTTGCCAGGTTGCGAAGCCTGCCAGCGTGGCGAGCAGCGAGCCGGCCACGTGCGTTGCAATGCCGCTCAATGCCCAGAAAATCTGGTCTTCCTGTAACCGTGACATCACCTCTGCGGAGAAGGTCGAGAAGGTGGTGAGGCCGCCGCAGAAGCCGGTGATGACGAAGAGGCGCCAGGCCGGGTCAAGTGTAGGCAGGCTGGCAAAGACAGCGACTGCAAGGCCGATGATGTAGCAACCGACGATGTTGGCCGCCAGCGTGCCCGGCGGCAACGAAGGAAAGAGATAGTTGAGACGCAGGGCAAGTTGCCAGCGCAGCAGGCAGCCTAGCGAGCCGCCGATGATGACGGTGAGTACGGGTTTCCACATGATCCTGTCCGTTGTGATGGTTGAATGAACCGGACAGGCGTACCTACGCAAGCCGTCCGGGCTTGTACGTAGGCATCATCAGCACCGAAACTTGCGCGGTGCGGTTGAAGGAGGAATGCCATCTCCTGTGATGCGAGTTTAGTGCAAAGCGTGTATGTGCGTCAAAGCGGCAAAGCCGATTGTGCGGACCATGCATTCATCAGAATGCGAGTTTGTTCGCGCACGGTGCGTTTCAATAAGGCAAGCCGTTCCGCATCAATGCCATCACGCCACTTGAGTGCACTCAGGGCGGATTTCGGAATGAAGTGAAAGATCATCAGTTGTCCGTGCAGTGTGGTCATGCGCAGCAGGGTGAGCGGATCATCTGCAGGTACACCTGTGATGCGTGCGATGAGCGTGGCGCAGACTTGCGTCATACGCGCACGCAAGCCCTGATCCATGATGTCGATCAGGATGCCGGGCCCGTGACCGGCCTGCTCGTGGGCAACGAACAGCCGCTTGTCCTGGATGTCGTTGCTGGCGAACAGGTGATCCGCAGTCGTATCCTGAATCAATCCGAAGATCTCGATCAGCGTGTCCCGGTCGGCGTTCGTATCCAGCGCCGCCTGTGCGCGATCGAGGGCTGGGCTGAAATGCGCCACGGCATTGTTGGCAATGTGTTCGGCACAGGCGCGATAGAGCCCTTCCTTGTTATCGAAATAGTATTGCAGTGCGGGTGCGTTGACACCGGCCTGCTGGGCGATGCCGCGTGTCGACGTGCCTTCGAAGCCACGTTCCCCGAACAAGCGGATCGCTGCTTCGATGATGCGGCGCCGCGTTTCGTCGCCACGTGCATAGCCGCCATCGACCCGATGGCGCAGGCGCGACGGTTTCTCCGTTGCGGTGGATTTACCGATGGAGGCTTGGCGCGGCTTGGCAGGCGTTTGGGGCGTTTTGAGTTTCATGGCCCGAAAATATATCACTTGACACAAATCTTCCAATCGGTAAAAGTGTTCCAACTGGAATAAATTAAGAGAGAAGCATGAGTTCGAACACAACAACGGAAGACGCTGATCAAACGGCGGCCGCCGCAAATACTGCTCGAAAAGACGGTCCGTCATCGAAGAAGCGCAAGCTCGGCCTAGTGTTTGGCGGCATCTTGGTGTTTGCAGGCCTGTGTTGGGGCGGGTATTGGCTGTTGGTCGGCCGCTTCATTCAAAGCACTGACGACGCTTATCTCCAGGCCGATGTAGTGACGGTGGCGCCCAAGATCACTGGCTATGTGGCTGAGGTGTATGTCGTCGACAACCAGATCGTGAAAAAGGGCGATCCGCTGGTGCGGCTTGATAGTCGGCAATATCAGGCGCAACTGGATCAGGCCGAAGCGACGGCCGAAGCGCGTCGTGCTGATGCCGTGCGTGCTGATGCGGTGGTCAAGGTCGACGAACTGGATCTTGCCCATGCGCGCGATGAATACAACCGCTACAAGCCCTTGGAAGCGACGGGTGCTGCCACGGCCGAAAAGCTTGCCGATTTGCGCAATACAGTGGATCGCGCGGTTTCAACGTTGGCGGCGGATCGTGCGCAACTGGATCAATTGCGCGCACAGATCAAGGCAGGTGAAGCGAGCGTGAGACAAAGCGGGCTCGACGTGTCCGACACCATCGTGCGTAGCGCCATTGACGGGCGCGTCGGCGATTTCGCCGCACGTCTCGGCCAATTCGCGCAGCCCGGCACACGCCTGATGAGCATCGTGCCTGTGCAGGATGTGTATCTCGTTGCCAATTTCAAGGAAACGCAAATTGGCCACATGCGTGTTGGGCAACCGGCGACGCTGAATGTGGATGCGCTGTCGAGTAATGACATTCACGGCGTGGTGGACAGTTTTGCACCGGGTACGGGAGCGCAATTTGCCCTGTTGCCGCCGGAGAACGCGACCGGCAACTTCACCAAAATCGTCCAGCGCGTGCCGGTGCGTATTCGCATTGACGCCGACGACAAGACAAAAGCGCTGTTGCTGCCGGGGTTGTCGGTGACGGTGAATGTAGATACGCGCAAGTAAGGCGCGTACGCGGATAGAGCCAGAACGAGTAACCACGTGGATTCGACAAACGATACTGCCGTGCCCGAAGCCCGGGCCAGTGCCGCTGACTGGGTGGCAGTAGCGGCCGGCTCGCTCGGTGCGTTGATGGCGACGCTGGATATTTCCATCACCAACTCGGCGTTACCGCAGATTCAGGGCGCGGTTGGTGCGACCGGCACCGAGGGCACCTGGATCGGGACCGGCTACCTGATGTCGGAGATTGTGATGATTCCGTTGGCGGCGTGGCTCACGCGCGTGTTTGGGCTGCGCAATTTCCTGCTTGCCAATGCCGCCTTGTTTACATTGTTTTCGATCCTGTGCGGCCTGTCCGGCAATTTGTTCATCATGATTCTTGCGCGGGTCGGGCAAGGCTTCACCGGCGGCGCGATGATTCCGACTGCACAGACGATTGTGCGCACGCGATTGCCGCGTTCGCAAATGCCGATCGGCATGACCATCTTCGGCCTGATCGTTCTGCTCGGCCCGATCTTTGGCCCGGTACTCGGTGGCTGGTTGACCGAGAACGCCAATTGGGCGTGGTGCTTCTTCATCAACGTACCGGTATGCGCATTGTTACTGGTATTGCTGATCACAGGATTGGAGTCTGACGAGCACAATGCCGCCGAGTTCTGGGGCGCCGACTGGCTTGGTATCGTCGGTTTGGCGATGGGTCTGTCCACGTTGACCGCAGTACTTGAAGAAGGGCAGCGCGAGCATTGGTTCGAGTCGAACATGATCATCACGTTGTCCATCATGTCGGCCATCGGCATGATCATGATTGCCGCTTCGCAGCTGTATGTGCAGAAGCCCATCCTGAGACTGGCGCTGTTGAAGAATAAAAGTTACGCGAGCGTGATCTTCATCGTTTTCATCGTTGGAGCGGGGCTCTATGGCGTGGCCTATCTCGTCCCGCAATTCCTGAGTCTGGTTGCGGGCTACAACGCGTGGCAGTCGGGTTGCATCATGCTGCTGTCCGGCCTGCCATCGTTCCTGATGATGCCGCTGCTGCCGCGCATGCTGGGCCGTTTCGATTACCGTGTGATGGTAATCCTCGGCCTGCTTTTCTTCGCCGCAAGTTGCCTGCTCGACATGCATCTCACTGCACAAAGCACCGGCGTGGATTTTGTTTGGTCGCAAATCCTGCGAGGCATTGGTCAGATCTTTGCGCTGATGCCACTCAACCAGGCCTCAATGGCGGCGGTAGCACGTGAGGAATCGGGCGACGCCGCGGGTCTATACAACATGGCGCGCAATCTCGGCGGCTCGGTCGGCTTGGCGGTGATCGGGACCTTCATTGATCGTCGCAACGACTTCCACGTTGCACGTGTGCGTGAAAGCGTGACGGCCAATTCGCAGGTCGGGCAGGATTGGATCAATGCCACTGCGGCTAGTCATTTCAGCCAGCTTGGCGACATGGCGTATGCCAAGTTGCGTGCACTTGGCCAATTTGCTGCGCAAATCCAGCAACAGGCTGCCGTCATGACCTACAACGAAACCTTCTATGTACTGGCCATCGCCTTGCTGCTGTGCATTCCCGTCTCACTCCTCCTGAAGACGCCGAAGCCTGGCGAGGCCGCTTCGTCGGAGGCCGCACATTGATGAAGACCACGATGAAAAAAACATCCTTGCTGCTGTGTGTTTCCTGTTGCGTGCTGCTGTCTGCATGCGCCTCCGTAGGCCCGGATTATGAAGGTGCTCCTTCGGTGGCTGCCGATGCCGTGCAGGCGAAGCGCTTTGCCCGCGCTGGCGGCGATACGACCAGCACTGAACCATTGTCAGCGTGGTGGCGCAGTCTCGATGATGCCCGCTTGAATGAGTTGATCGAAGCGGCGCTGCAATACAACCCGACATTGGCGCAGACCGAAGCGCGTTTACGCCAATCGCGTGCACGCTTTGCACAGCAGAAGACGAATCAACTTCCAAAGGCTACGGCGTCGGCGGCAATGCTCGACCTTGATCGCCCGGGCGCCGATCCACAATGGACACGCTTGTACGCGACAGGTGTTGATGCCACGTGGGA
>DATJJR010000064.1:0-25566 GCA_035492055.1 Rhodocyclaceae bacterium
GAACCAGTCGCGACAGGTGACGCGGTTGCCGGTCCAGTTATGGAAATACTCGTGGGCAACAACGCGATCGATATTCACGTAGTCCATATCGGTTGCCACGTCGGGGCGCGCCAACACATACTTGGTGTTGAAGATGTTGAGACCCTTGTTCTCCATTGCCCCCATGTTGAAATCACCGACCGCCACGATCATGTAGTAGTCGAGGTCGCATTCAAGACCGAAAGTATCCTCATCCCACTTCATCGATTTCTTGAGCGCATCCATCGCGTGCTGGCATTGGTCAAGCTTGCCGGGTTCGACGAAAATGCCGAGGTTCACGGTGCGGCTCGATGTCGTTTGATAAGTATCGACGATCATCTCAAGCTTCGCAGCGACCACGGCAAACAGATAGCATGGCTTGGGGAACGGATCTTCCCAGCGCGACCAATGACGTCCCTTGCCACCCTTCTCCTCTCCATGCGCAACCGGGTTGCCGTTGGCAAGCAGGATGGGAAGTTTTTTCTTGTCAGCATGCAGCGTGACGGTGTACTTCGCCATCACATCGGGACGATCCTGGAACCAGGTGATGCGACGGAAACCCTGTGCCTCGCACTGCGTAAAGTAACCGTCCTTGGAACGATACAAGCCAGACAAGCGCGTGTTTTTGTCGGGTTCGATCTCCACCACGGTGGTGAGCACAAAGCGATCCGGCACCTTGGACAAGGTCAGCGTATTTGCGGTTTCCACATAATCCTTCGCCGACAGCACCACACCATCCATCGACACGCTCAACGTTTTCAATTCTTCGCCATCCAGCACCAGCGGCGCCTTGCCTGCTGCGGGGTTGCGACGCAATGCCTGTACGGTGGTGACCATGGCACACGTCGACCCGAAGTCAATATCGATATCGACCGTATCCACGAGAAAAGGCGGTGCTGTGTAGTCTTTGAGATAAATGGTTTGTGGCGTTTCGGTTTTCATGGGATGCACAAGATGAAAATGAATGAATTGTGGGCTCAGTGGATTTCAGAACAACGGCAGCGAAGTGACAATGCAAACTCATCGCTGGAGTCGTTCAAGCTTGCGACATTCCGGATCCACATACGGACCGGCAACCATGCGCCACTCCGTCGGCGGCATCGTCTGTGCGCACACCACCGCACCGCCATTAAAGGCTTTCCAGCGATACCAGGGCGCCTTGTCGGCCCATGCAGATACGCTGACAACACAGATCACCAATAAAAGTACGCGCTTCATTTATTCGTCTCCGTAAAAAAATTCGTTTCGGCATATTGGCGCAAAACCTGGATCAGCAATTCACGCTCATGCTGCTTTACACGCTCGGCCAGCGAGCTGATCGTATCGTCGGCCATGACCGGTACCGTCACTTGCGCAATCGGTGGCCCGGAATCGTAATCGCCTTCGACAAAATGTACCGTCGCTCCGGTTTCCTGCTCACCGGAAGCCAAGACTGCAGCATGCACGTGATCACCGAACATGCCGGACCCGCCGAACTTCGGCAGCAATGAAGGGTGCACGTTAATCATGCGCCGGGGAAACGCAGCCATCGTCAACGGTCCGAGCCGTTTCATGTAACCGGCAGTAACAACAAGATCGGCACCGGAACATTGCAAGGCCGCCGCCATCACACCATCCAATGCTTCGCCGTGCGTTGCAGCGCTAAGATGCAGCGTTGCGATACCCGCTGCCTCGGCGCGTCGCAATGCCCCGGCCTCTGCATTGTTCGACACGACCAGAACCACCTTGGCAGACAGACGTGCCTCTTTTATCGCGTCCAGTATCGCTTGCAGTGTCAGCCCCTCGCCGGAAGCGAGAACCGAGATTCGCAGCGATTTACGTGGGTTGTTCGGCATTAGCGCCAGACTCGACTTGCGGAAAATAACGTCAATTATCCCCTATGGAGCCCACCATGCTGATCAATTGCGTCGCCTATCAGAATGGTCAGAAACTTGCCGACATTCCGGTCGCCGCCATCAGCGACTACCTTGGGCACAAGGATGCCTTCGTCTGGGTCGGTCTCGTCGATGCCGACACAAACGAATTAGCCGCCATGCAGGAAGAGTTTGGTCTGCATCCGCTCGCCGTGGAAGATGCGAATCACGGCCATCAACGCCCCAAGATAGAGGAATACGGCGACTCATTGTTTGCGGTATTGCATCTGGTCGAGCTTGCACCGAACGACATGCTGAACATCGGCGAAATGGCCATTTTTCTCGGCCCAAACTATCTGCTCTCGGTACGCAATCGCAGCGCGCAGACCTTTCTTGACGTGCGCGCCCGGTGCGAACGCGAGCCGCAATTGCTGCAACGCGGCCCGGCTTACGTGCTCTACGCGCTGATGGACGCAGTAGTCGATCGCTACTTGCCGATCATGCAGGAGTTTGAAGCTCGCCTCGATATCATCGAGGCTGAAATCTTCAGTCAGAAACATGCTTCACGCGCCATCATCCGCCAGCTCTACAACCTGAAGCGCGACCTGATGGAGTTGCGTCATGCCGTCGCACCACTCATGGATGGCGTCAGCCGTCTCGCGGGTGGCCGCGTGCCCGCGATGTGCGATGGCATGCAGGCTTATTTCCGCGATGTGTACGACCATCTCACACGCCTTATTGGCAGCATCGAATCGATGCGCGACACCATTGCCACTGCAATTCAGGTGAATCTCGCCATGGCGGCCATTGACGAAGGCGAAGTGAACAAGCGTCTCGCTGCTTGGGCTGCCATCTTCGCGGTCGCCACTGCATTCGCCGGCATATGGGGCATGAATTTCAACGTCATGCCCGAACTGCACTGGCGTTACGGCTATCCCGCAGCACTGGCATTGATTGCGACCAGTTGCTTCCTGCTCTATCGCCGCTTCAAGAAAGTCGGCTGGTTGTGATGGGGATTCGCAATCCGGCTACGACACTCCCGTCAGTAACGTCTGCAACTGTTGCAACAGCGCGTGCCTCTAACATGCGTTTACACCGCTTACCGACCGCACACAGTTCTCCGCGCGCAGAGGCCTAAGGTTATCTCCGCAGCCTTGCTGCTTTTTGCAACAGGAGATACTTCATGCCTATTAAAAAATCCATCGCCGTTCTTCAGCGCGGCTCATTCAAAGCCGGCCTGCACCAACCGTGGAAGGTCATCAGCTTTGTCGCTTCAATCGCGCTCTTTTCCATGCAGGGCGCACATGCTCAGTCTGCAAACCAGGGCTGGTACGCAGGCGTCAATGCCGGTACCGCGCATAGCGGACTGAGCGGTGGCGACGTAGACAACGCATTTGCCAATCAGGGCATCACCTCCTCCACTGGCACTGACAAGCACGATGGGGTCTACTCGCTCGATCTCGGCTACAAGTTCCATCAGAACTTTGCGGTCGAGGGCGGTTATGTCGATCTCGGTCGATACGACTTCAACTCGAACGTAAGTGCCCCGGCTGCAGATACCGCCAGCGGCAATTACCGCGTCAAGGGGTGGACGGCCAGCGCCGTCGGCATCCTGCCGATCCAGAACGGCTTCTCGGCCTACGGCAAGCTCGGCCTGGTCTATGCCGACACATCGCTGAACGCGGCATCGAATACCGGCGCAACCAACATCAGCAGCACCAGCAAGTGGTCCACACGCCCATTGGTTGGCCTAGGCGTCAGCTACGACATCACCCCGCAATGGGCCGGCAAGGCCGAGTGGAATCATTACGACGGCCTCGGCAACGCCAGCACGGGCGGCAGGACGAACATCGATACCTACACACTCGGTGTTGCGTACAAGTTCTGAGCCACTCGCCTCAAAGACCTGAGCGCACACTGCGCTCAGGTTGATTCCACAGAGACTTCAAAAAGCAATGGCTACAACCTGTCTGCCTAACTCTTGGTTTTTCCCGGCGGCGTCTTGGTCTGGCTCATGAAGCCAGCCTCAGGCACAACCGGCTTCTTGTCCTGCTTGGGTTTCTTGGCTTCCTTGTTGCCGCGTAGCTGGCTTTTGGCCATGGTGTTCCTCCTTGCCGTGACGAAGATGTCGCGTCGATCATAGGCTTCTGCACCGGAATAGGTCATTTATCTTTCCAGTGCTATGCTCGGGACTACCCCGCTTTGCGCGGCACCACCCCAGTTGTACCTCGCCTCTCTTCGCGCAGCCATTCGGCTGTGCCCTGTCGATCCGGAGTTACCGACCGGTAGCGCCACCCCAAGTACTCGCACAAACGCCTGATCAGGCAGGCATCGCAGCGACCTCCTGTGCCACCGTTCCAATCGAACATGGCACAGATACGACGTTCCATGAGGCTTTGCCTCACCCAGGAAGGCTGCCATTGAAAACCGATAACACCACTCAGCACAGCGGACTTCGTCGCTGGCTTGGAGCACTTGTTCGCTTGCGGCCGGCGCCGTCGGCCGATGCTACCCAGATCGAAATCCTGCCGCACGCTGAACTGTTCAGCGTCGAGCAGATGGAAAAGCACGGCCAGACACTCGCCGCCGTGCATGTTCCGAGCGTACGGCCCGCACCAGATCGACTGCTGGATCGACTTGATGACAACGCCGCCATCCTCGTCGGTGCCTGCCGCACGCTCGACGCCGAATCGGCCACCGGCAACCGGGTCATGCCGGCGGGCGAGTGGCTCCTCGACAATTTCTACCTGATCGAGGAACAGATTCGCACCAGCAAGCGCCACCTGCCCAAAAGCTACGGCCGCGGCCTGCCCAAACTGATCTCGGGATATTCACGAGGCTATCCACGCGTCTACGACATTGCCCTGCACGTCATCGCGCATGGCGACGGACGCTGGGATCTGGAAAACCTGAGCCGCTTCATCATCGTCTATCAGGACAGCGCCTCGCTGATGCTGGGCGAGCTGTGGGCCATTCCCATCATGCTGCGCCTGGCCCTGATCGAGAATCTGGCGCGCATCGGCGAACGTGTTGCCAGCGGCCATAAACACCGCGATCTCGCTGCCGGTTGGGCAAGCCGGATGGAGATCGTTGCCGAATCCGATCCCAAGAGCTTGATCCTCGTCATTGCCGACATGGCCCGCTCCAATCCGCCTTTGAGCAGTGCCTTCGTCGCCGAGTTGGCACGGCGCCTGCAAGGCCGCGGTGCGGCACTGGCGTTGCCGCTGACCTGGATCGAACAGCGCCTAGCCGAAAACGGTCTGACCATCGAGCAACAGGTCCATATCGAAAACCAGCAACAGGCCGCGCATCAAACGACCGTCAGCAACAGCATCGCCAGCCTGAGGCGTCTGGCGGAAACCGACTGGCGCGAATTCGTCGAACAGATGAGTGCGGTACACCGCACTCTGTTGACGGATCCAAGCGGAACGTATGGAGCGATGGATTTCCCGTCTCGCGATCAATACCGGCATGCCGTGGAGAAACTGGCACACGCAAGCAAGTTATCCGAGAACGACATCGCCCTTGCCGCCATCCACATGGCGGCCGCGCATCCGACACAAAGCCCGCAGGAAGAACGACAAGCGCACGTTGGCTACTATCTGATCGGCAACGGTCTGCGGCGGCTTGAACGCGCCGTTGTTGCCCGCTACTCACTGTCGCAGCGTATTCGCATGCTGGCGCGCATGCGTCCGGTACGCAGTTACATCGGCCTGATCAGCTTGTTGACACTGGGCACCAGCGGCTACCTGCTGGCACTGGCTTATCACGATGGCCTGCCAGTGACATACAGCATCGATGCCGACTTTCTGCTGCTGATGACATTGGCTGCAACGCTACTGCTGACGACCAGCCAGCTCGCCCTGGCATTGGTGAACCGCGCCGCCGCATTGCTGGTCTCGCCGCGACGCCTGCCGCGCATGGATTACAGCAAAGGCATTCCGGCGGAATACCGCACCCTTGTCGTCGTACCGGCCATGCTCGGCAACGAGATGCAGCTGGAAACCCTGATCGAGGCACTGGAGATCCGCTTTCTCGGCAATCGCGATGCGGCCGTGCATTTCGCCCTGTTGACCGACTTCAACGATGCCGCCACCCAGAATTGCCCCGAGGATTCCGCATTGCTGGCGCAGGCACAAATGCACATCGAGGCGCTCAACCAGCGCTATCCGGCAGAAACAGGCGACAGCTTCTTTCTATTTCATCGGCCGCGCCAGTGGAATCCGGGCGAGAAAAAATGGATGGGCTACGAACGCAAGCGCGGCAAGCTTTCCGATCTCAATGCATTCCTGCTCGGCGATGCCGTTGCTGCATCACACTTCAATCTGATCGTTGGACGCACCGACATTCTCAACGGTGCCGCACGCGTCAAGTACGTCATCACGCTGGACAGCGATACGCAACTGCCACGCGACTCGGCACGCCAGTTCGTGGCGACGATGACGCATCCGCTCAATCGTCCGCGCTACGACCGCAACAAACAATGTGTGACCGAAGGCCACGCCATCCTGCAACCACGCATCGCCGAAGCCCTCTCCAGCCCTGGTCCGAGTCGCTATGCCCGCCTCCTCGGCAGCGAACCGGGCATTGATCCCTACACACGCACGGTGTCCGACGTGTATCAGGATCTGTTCGACGAAGGCTCCTTCATCGGCAAAGGCATTTACGACGTCGCAGTTTTCGAACAAGTGCTGGAACAGCGCTTCCCTGAAAACACGATCCTCAGCCACGATTTGATCGAAGGTTGCTATCTGCGCGCCGGGCTGATCAGCGACGTACCGCTGTACGAGCAATCGCCAGGCAGTTATCTGGCCGATGTGCGGCGACGCACGCGCTGGATTCGTGGTGACTGGCAACTCGCCGGATGGCTGCTGCCACGCGTACTGAACCGTCGCGGCAAGCAGGTGGCAAATCCACTGGGCGCGCTGTCGCACTGGAAACTGCTCGACAACCTGCGCCGCAGCCTCGTGCCGGTCGCGCTGCTTCTCCTGCCCGGCCTGGGTGCAAGCATGCTGGCATCACCGGTGCTGTGGCTCGGCGTCACCGCATTCATCCTGATCCTGTCACCTCTTGTTGCCACTGCAATCGATCTTGCCGACAAGCCGCCCGACGTTTCGTTGCGACAACATCTGCAGAGCAGCCTGTACAGCCTCCGCATACGCTGCGGACAGCTGCTGTTTCAAGTCGCAACCTTGCCCCATGAGGCAGCCTACGGTCTGGGTGCAATCATGCAAACCGTCTGGCGCATGCGCATTTCTCATCGCCGACTGCTGGAATGGATGCCATCGGATCAAGCCGGCAGAAACGCCCGCAATACACCGCTGGCATGGCTGCGCAGCATGGTCGCCGGACCGCTCGTTGCCATCGTGACGACGGCCCTGCTCGCGCTTTACCGACCGCATGTATTGCCGCTGGCCATGCCGCTGCTGCTCTTGTGGCTGATCTCGCCGATCATCGCTGCCTGGCTGAGCCGCCCGTTCACGCGCAAGGAAGCTGCGCTCGATGTCGCACAAATGCGCTTTCTGCACATGACGGCACGCAAGACCTGGGAGTACTTCGCGCACTTCGTCAGCGCCGCCGACGATTCCGACAACGCGTTGCCGCCGGACAATTATCAGGAAGAACCGCGCGAAGCCGTCGCCCATCGCACTTCGCCAACCAATATGGGACTGGCACTGCTGGCCAATCTGAGCGCCTTTGATTTCGGCTATCTAAGCATGGGGCAACTGCTGGCGCGTACGCAGGACACCCTGCGCACGATGGCCGGGCTGGAACGCTATCGCGGCCATTTCTACAACTGGTACGACACACAGACATTGCAGCCGCTGGCACCACGCTACGTCTCCACGGTGGATAGCGGTAATCTGGCCGGCAACCTGCTGGTATTGCGCCAAGGTCTGCTGGAATTGATCCATGCCCCGCTGCTGAACCCCACCTGTGTCCAGGGGCTGACCGATACGCTGGATGTACTCGGCGAGCATCTGAAAGTGCAGCCCGCCGCCTTGCTGAAATTTCGCGCGTTGCTGGTCGATGCCCCGACTGCCGACGCGAGTCTGGCCGTGGCCGAAGCTTATCTGCGGAGGCTCTGCATCGCCGCCGAGGACGTGGTCGCGGGCTGGCCGGTACCCGACTCGGGCACCGCGCACCGGCACGAATGGGCGCAAAAACTCCTGCATCAGTGCCAAAGCCTGCATCAGGAGGTCTGCCTGTTTTCCGCCGTCGTGGTGCCGCAAGGCAATGCATCTCTGCATGCCATTGCCAACAGTGCGGCAATGGCCGATGGAATTGACAGCCCGGCCATTGACCGTGCCATGGCACGCATCACCCTGATCGAATCGCTCGCCGCACAAGCGTACGCGCTGGCACAACAGGATTACGATTTTCTCTACGATCCGGTCAGCCATCTGATGACCGTGGGTTTTCAGGTGGATGCACAACGCAGCGATCGCGGCAACTACGACCTGCTTTCATCGGAAGCTCGCCTCGGCATCTATGTCGCCATCGCTCAGGGGAAAATCCCGCAGGAAAGCTGGTTTGCCCTCGGTCGCCTGCTGGTCCTGATCGACGGCGAACCCGTTCTGGTGTCTTGGACCGGTTCGATGTTCGAGTACCTCATGCCGCTGCTGATCATGCCCGGCTACGACCATACATTGCTCGACCAGACCTGCCGTGCGGCAGTACATCGCCAGATCGACTACGGCAAGCAGCACGGCGTGGCGTGGGGCATTTCAGAATCCGGCTTCAATGCGGTCGACGTCCAGCTCAATTACCAATACCGCGCCTTCGGCGTCCCCGGGCTGGGCCTCAAGCGCGGATTGGCCGGCGATCTGGTGATCGCACCTTATGCCAGCGTCATGGCACTGATGGTCGAACCGAAAGCCGCCTGCGACAACCTGCAGCGCCTCGCTGCCGAACACGCCAGTGGCCGTTTCGGTTTCTATGAAGCCATCGACCATACGCCGGCTCGTCTCCCGCCCGGCAAGAGCAGCCTGTTGATCCGCTCTTTCATGACGCACCACCAAGGCATGAGCCTGCTTGCACTGTCCAGCTTTCTGCATCAGTGCCCGATGCAGCGCCGCTTCGTTGCCGACACGCAACTGCAGGCAACTCTGCTATTGCTGCAGGAGCGCATTCCCAAACCGGTCGCTTCCTATTCACAGGCCGCACAAGCCTCACTCACCGCAGTCGAACGCAGCGACATGGAATCGACCAGCCGCGTCTTCGACAATCCGAATACGCCTGCGGCGGAAGTGCAGTTGCTGTCCAACGGGCGTTACCACCTGATGCTGACGCAGGCCGGCGGCGGCTACAGCCGCTGGCGCGATCTGGCGGTGACACGCTGGCGCGCAGACGGCACCTGCGACGATCTCGGCCTGTTCGGCTATCTGCGCGACGTGAACAGCGGCGCATTCTGGTCGGGCAGCTATCAACCGACGACCGGTGCCACAAAAAACTACAAGGCCATTTTTTCCGAAGCGCACGCCGAGTTCCGACGGCGCGAACACGACATCGAAACGCACATCGAGGTCAGCGTCTCGCCAGAAGACGACATTGAGCTGCGTCGCATCCGTATTTTCAACCGTTCGAAAACGCAACACATCGTCGAATACACCAGTTACGGCGAAGTCGTGCTGGCACCGCAAGCCGCCGATCTGGCGCACCCGGCCTTCAGCAATCTTTTCGTCGAGACGGAAATCCTGCACCCGCAGCACGCCATCCTGGCGACGCGCCGACCGCGCAGCGCGCACGAAACGCCACCGTGGTTGTGCCACATGCTCACCGTGCACAGCGACGCGCCCTGCCAGTACTCCTGCGAAACCGACCGCGCCCGCTTCATCGGACGCGGTCGTACGCTGGCCGATCCCGCTGCGCTGCACGAACCAGGACCGCTCTCGAACACCGCCGGCGCGGTGCTCGATCCGATCATCTCGATCCGCTGCAGGATCACGCTGGAAGCAGGCGCCTCAGTTACGCTCGACCAGATCACCGGCGTCAGCGAAAGCCGCGCCCAATGCATCGAGCTGGTCGAACGCTATCGCGACCGGCGCATTTCCAATCGCGTGTTCGCACTCGCCTGGACGCACAACCAGGTATTGCTGCGCCAGCTCAACGCCTCGGAAGCGGATGCCCGGCTCTACAGCCAGCTCGCCGGCGCCATCATCTACAGCAATCCGAACCGCCGCGCACCGCCGCTTGTATTGGCGAGCAACCAGCGCGGACAATCCGGTCTCTGGGGCTATGCCATTTCCGGCGACCTGCCGATCGTGCTGCTGCACATCGGCGACATTGCCAACATCGAGCTGGTACGACAACTGTTGCAGGCGCATGCCTACTGGCGCCAGAAAGGACTGGCAGTTGATCTGGTCATCCTCAACGAGGAAGGCAGCAACTACCGCCAATCCCTGCAGGACCAGATCATCGGATTGATGGCTGCCGGTACGGCAATCAACACGACCGATCGCAGCGGCGGCATCTTCGTCCGCGCTACCGAACACATGCCGGCAGAAGATCGCACACTGCTGCGCTCAGTCGCCCACATCATCCTGTCCGACAGACACGGCACGCTCGCCGAACAAGTTGCCTATCGGCCAGTCAGCCGCAGCATGCCTGCCAACCTGGTCACCGACGGCACCTCGGCAACGACGCCCATACCAGCAACTGGCCCATATCGCCGGCCCGACGAACTGCTGTTCTTCAACGGGCTGGGCGGCTTCAAGCCGAGCGGCGAGGAATACGTCATCACCCTCGACCCCGGCCAGCATACGCCGGCCCCCTGGGTCAACGTCATCGCCAATCCGACCTTCGGCACCGTCGTCTCGGAAAGCGGACAGTCCTACACCTGGACCGAGAACGCGCACGAAATGCGCCTGACGCCCTGGGAAAACGATCCGGTCCGCGACACCTCGGGCGAGCTGTATTACCTGCGTGACGAAGAGAGCGGCCGCGTCTGGTCGCCCACCGCACTGCCACATCGGGGAAATGGCACCTACACAGTACGACACGGCTTCGGCTACAGCATCTTTGAACACGATGAAGACGGCATCCACTCCGAACTCTGTATCCATGTCGCCCTGGATGCCGCCGTCAAGTTTGCCAGTCTGCGGATCAGGAACGACACATCGCGCGCGCGTCGCCTGTCCGCCACCGGCTATGTCGAATGGGTACTCGGCGACCTGCGTTCGCGTACGGACATGCATGTCGTCACCGAAACCGACAGCCACACGGCCATCCTCGCGCGCAACCGCTACAGCAGCGAATTCGGCAAACGCACGGCATTCTTCCACGCCGTCACCTCCACGCTGGAACCGGTCACGCGCTCGCTCACGGGCGATCGTGCCGAATTCCTCGGTCGCAACGGCAGCCATCAAAGCCCCACCGCGCTGCAACGCACGCGCCTGTCGGGCCGTGTCGGCGCAGGCCTCGATCCCTGCGCGGCGATTCAGATTGGATTCAATCTGGTGCAAGGGCAAACGCGCGAAATCGTGTTCATGCTCGGCGCCGGCCGCGACCGCGCCGATGCCGACGCGATCATCAGTCGCTTCCCAGGCAAGGTAGCCGTTCAGGAAGCACTCGCGGCCACGCGCCAATACTGGCAGCACACGTTGGGCGCGGTACAGGTGCATACCCCAGATCCCGCGGTCGATCTGCTCACCAACGGCTGGCTTCTGTATCAGACACTATCCAGTCGGTTGTGGGCGCGCAGCGGCTATTACCAGTCGGGCGGCGCCTTCGGTTTCCGCGACCAGTTGCAGGACGCCATGGCCTTCGTGCACACCGAACCGCAACGCCTGCGCGAACAGATCGTGTTGTGCGCAAGCCGGCAATTTGCTGAAGGCGACGTGCAGCATTGGTGGCATCCGCCGCAGGGACGCGGCGTTCGCACGCGCTGCTCCGACGACTACCTGTGGTTGCCCTATGCCCTCTGCCGCTACATTGGTGCGACCGGCGACCATGGCGTGCTCGATGAGTTGACGCCGTTCCTTCAGGGGCGCTTGCCGAATGCCGGCGAAGAGTCGGTCTACGACCTGCCACTGCTTGGCAACGAGAAAATCGATATTTACACGCATGCTGTGCAGGCCATCCGCAACGGCCTGCGTTTTGGGAGTCACGGCCTGCCCCTGATCGGTTCGGGCGACTGGAACGACGGCATGAATCTTGTCGGCGAACAGGGACGCGGCGAAAGCATCTGGCTGGGCTTCTTCCTGTACGCCGTCCTGCAGCAGTTCAGCACGCTGGCCAGGCATCGGAACGACGGCGCCGTTGCCGATCTTTGCCAGACGGAAAGCCTCAAGCTCAGGACGCAGATCGAAGCGCACGGCTGGGACGGTGAATGGTATCGACGCGCCTACTTCGATGACGGTACGCCGCTGGGTTCATCCGACAACGCCGAATGCCGTATCGACGCGATCGCCCAAAGCTGGGCCGTTCTGTCCGGCGCAGGCGAAGCGGCGCATTCAAGGCAAGCCATGGAAGCATTGCATGCGCACCTCGTGGATACCAAAGACAGACTGATCCGCCTGTTCACACCACCGTTCGACAAGGGTACGCACAACCCCGGTTACATCAAGGGCTACGTGCCCGGCGTGCGCGAAAACGGCGGGCAATACACGCACGCCGCCGTCTGGGCAGCGATGGCGTATGCCGAGCTCGGTGATCATGTACGTGCATGGCAGCTCTTTGACATCATCAATCCGATCAAGCACGGTCGCACACGTACTGAAATCGCCACCTACCGGATCGAGCCCTACGTCATGGCGGCAGATGTATACGGCGTGGCGCCGCACATCGGACGCGGCGGCTGGAGCTGGTACACCGGTTCGGCCGGTTGGACCTATCGTCTCATCGTTGAATCGCTGCTGGGGCTGAAGCTGGAAAGCACTGAGCAGAGACAACAACTCTGCATCAACCCCTGCCTGCCTGACAACTGGAAGGGATATACCCTGGATTACCGCTATGGGGAGACCCTGTATCGCATCAGTGTGCAGCGGACTACAGACGGTGACGTCGTTTCAGCGGATGTGTCTTCACCGATCGTGCTGATCGACGACGGCCAGGTTCACAGCGTCAACCTGCGTCTACGATGAAGCGCAGCTGCGTCTTCATCGGGCCGTCGTGTATTCAAGCGCGCGGCTGTAGCGCGACAGGGCGAAACAGCCGAGCCAGTAGATGGAGGCGATGAAAAGGTAACCATCGAGCGCAAACGGCCGCCATTGCGGATCGCCGTCCACGGCCAATCCCAATGCGCCGGTCAGCTCGAACAAGCCGACGATGATGACCAGCGACGTGTCCTTGAACAAGGCAATCGCACTGTTCATCAACGACGGCAGAACATTGCGCAATGTCTGCGGCAGGATCACGCTCAGTTGAATTTGCCAGTACGACAAGCCCAATGCTTGCGCTGCCTCCATCTGGCCTTTTGGAATCGCTAGCAGACCACCGCGTACGACCTCGGCCATGTAGGCCCCTGCAAACAGAACAATGCCGATCAGCACACGCAACAACGACGGAAATTCCCAGCCCTTGGGCATGAACAGCGGGAACATGAAAGCTGCCATGAACAAGACTGCAACGAGCGGTACACCGCGCACGATTTCGATCAGCATGCTGCACAAAACGCGCACGACTGGCCAACGGCCGTTACGGCCAAGCGCCAGCAAAATCGCCAACGGCAATGCCGCGGTCAGCCCGATGATCGTGAGCAACAAGGTCAGCGGCAAGCCACCCCAACGTGGCGTATCGACATTGCTCAAACCGAAGCCGCCGCCCTTGAGCAATACAAAAATGGACAGCAAGGCGATCATCCATGCCAGCAGAAGATAGCGATTCTGGCAACGCCGCAGTGCACTGCAGGCAAGTAACGCAATCAGGATCACCGTCACAAGCAAAGGGCGCCATTGCTGGTCGACGGGATAGGTCCCGAACAAGATCAGCCGATACTTCGCCGCCACCACACCCCAGCAGGCACCGTTGCCATGCAGCGCCTGGCAGGCTGACACATCGGGCCGAAACACCGCATTCAACACGGCCCAGTCAAACACGTGCCAGCCGGCCCAAAGCAATGCCAGCCCAAGTGCGACATTGCCTGGCGTCAACCATGCTTTCCTGAGCGCGTTCATGCGTGCACGCCTGTTTGTCGTCGCAACAATCGCGCGTGCCAGCCGCCCATGAGTGCTGCCGTCACAAGCGACAGTGTCAGATACACGGCCATGATGATGATGACGCATTCGACCGCATGGCTGGTTTGATTGAGCGTGGTATCGGCAATCGCCACGAGATCGGGATAACCGATAGCGACCGCAAGTGACGAATTCTTGATGAGGTTGAGCAATTGATTCGCCAGTGGCGGAATCATGCTGCGCAAGGCTTGCGGCAACACCACGAAACGCAGTGTCTTCGTTTCACTCAGCCCCAGCGCCAATGCCGCTTCGGTCTGTCGATGCGACACCGCCTGCACTGCGCCACGTACCGTTTCGGCAATATATGCGCTGGTATAGAACGTCAGCGCGGCCGCCACCGCGATGAATTCGGGCGACAGCATCGCGCCGCCGCTAAAAGTGAAACGCCCGAGCACGGGACGAACCAGCATCAGGCCATCGCCACTCCATGCCGGCCATGGCAGGGCAAGCCCGCTCTTTGACAACCAGATGTCCGGCCCCAATTGCCAAGCCTCATGCGGCAAGGGTAAATGGCCGATCAACACGACGTAGACGATGAGTAGTTGCAGCAACAACGGCACGTTGCGGAACACTTCGACATACGCCTCGCACAGCCACGCAAACAGGCGATTGCGGCCGAGTTGTCCAAGCCCGATCATGCCACCCAGTATTACGCTGGCAACAATCGCCACCATTGCAACGCTAAGCGTGTTGACCAGGCCGACGAGGAAGGCACGGCCGTAGCTGTCGGCAGCACTGAACGCGATACGTGTATCACCAATATCAAAGCCGGCGCGCTGCCACAAAAAGCCAAAGCCCGGCTCCACGCCAAGCGCACGCATCTTGGCTGCCACAATACTGCCGAGCCCATAGAGCACCGCCAGGGCCAGCGCAACAACACCAACCTGCAACAAGCGATCGCGATGTTTATGCATGGCGCTCAATGTTAACGAAGCGGCGGTGCATACATCACGCCGCCATCGCGCGGCAAAGCGTTCAAGCCGCGCGGCAATTTGAGCAGCGATCCGGCGCCGACATTGCGATCAAAAATTTCGCCGTAGTTGCCAACCGATTTGATCACGCGGTACACCCAATCCTTATCAAGGCCGAGCGGCTTGCCCACGTCCTCACTGACACCCAGCAATCGTTGCACACTGGGATCAGTGGAGCTTGCACGCAACTGATCAACATTGGCCTGGGTAATGCCGCGCTCTTCTGCCTCAAGCAAGGCAAACACGGTCCAACGCACAATCGCAAACCAGTCTTCATCCCCGCGACGCACTACCGGGCCAAGCGGCTCCTTGGAAATACGTTCAGGCAACACAACATAATCATCAGGTTTGCCGGAGTCATACGCGCGAATGCTCGCCAGCGCCGAAGCATCCGTCGTAAAAGCCTGGCAACGGCCGCTAAAGAAAGCCTTGAGCACGGCACGGAAGTTTTCGAACATCAAGGTCTTCACGTGGATGTGATTTGCGCCGGCAAATTCGGCCAGATTGCGCTCGGTCGTCGTACCTGTCTGCACGCAGACTTCGGCACCATCGAGTTGTTTCGCCGATGTTATTTTCAAGCGCGTCGGTACCAGGAATCCTTGTCCATCAAGGTAGGTGTATCCGGCGTAAACCAAGCCTTGCCCTGCATCGCGCCCGAGCGTCCAGCTTGTATTGCGCGACAGCACATCGATCTCGCCGGACTGCAACGCAGTAAAACGCTGCTGCGTATTGAGCGGCGACCAGCGAACCTTGCTCGGATCTTTCAACACCGCGGCGGCCAATGCACGGCAAAAATCGACGTCAATGCCGTGCCATTCACCATTGCTGTCCGCTGCCGAAAAGCCTGCCACGCCTGTGCTGACACCACAGGCCAATTGGCCGTGTTCGCGAATGCCATCGAGCGTCGCGCCCGCATGCACGGTGGCAGAAAAAAGGAAGGCCATGAGCCAGAGTAATTTCTTCATGGCTGCAACAATAGCAAACAATGCCTGCCCTATCGACGGCACGACTCCACATCCGCTCGCATGATCCTGCTGGCCCATGTGATAAGGTTTCACCATGATTTCCATTCGCAATCTGTCCAAGTGGTACGGCACCAAGCAGGTGTTGCACGACTGCTCGCTAGACATCGCAAAGGGCGAAATTGTCGTCGTGTGCGGCCCATCCGGCTCCGGCAAAAGCACGCTGATTCGCACACTCAACGCATTGGAGCCATTTCAGCAAGGCAGCATCAGCGTCGATGGCACATCGCTTGATGCGAATGCCGATTTGCGGGCATTACGTGCGCGCATCGGTATGGTGTTCCAGCATTTCGAGTTGTTTCCGCATCTTTCAGTACTTGAAAACCTGACGCTCGCACCGCAACAGGTCTTGCACAAAAGCCGCGAAGAAGCGACGACGAAGGCGCATGCCCTGCTCGCTCGCGTCGGCATGGATGGATTTACCGATGCCATGCCAGGTCAACTGTCGGGTGGTCAACAGCAGCGCGTCGCCATTGCGCGCGCACTGACCATGGATCCGGTCTGCATGCTGTTTGACGAACCGACGTCGGCACTTGACCCGGAAATGATTGCCGAAGTACTCGACGTCATGAGCGAGCTGGCAAAGGAAGGCATGACCATGCTTTGCGTCACGCACGAAATGGGGTTTGCGAAGAACGTTGCCAGCCGCGTGTTGTTCATGGATGCTGGACGCATTGTCGAGGATGCGCCGAGCGCGGTATTCTTCGCGCAGCCGAAATCGGAACGCGCGCAGCAATTTTTGGCGAAAATCCTGCGGCATTGATGAGCGACGGCACTCAGGTCTGGTATCTCTACCTGATCGAATGCGAGAACGGCTCGCTCTATACCGGGATCACCACGGATGTCGAACGGCGCTACGCAGCGCATGTTGCAGGCAAAGGTGCGCGCTATACGCGTATGCACAAACCAGTACGGCTAGTTGGCTTCGTTCAGTGCGCTTCGAAATCTGCTGCATTGAAAGCTGAATTAGCCATCAAGAAACTGTCGCCCCTACAAAAACTGGCGGCGATCGCGGCTACCTGACGACTCAGAGGCGTTCGAATACCGCCGCAATGCCCTGCCCGCCGCCAATACACATGGTCACAAGGCCATAGCGTTTTTGCGTGCGTTGAAGTTCGTAGATGCATTTCACCGTCAGTACGGCACCCGTCGCAGCCAGTGCATGACCCAGCGCGACGGCACCGCCGTTCGGATTCACCTTGGCGGGATCAAGCTCAAGTCCGCGGCTGACGCAGATCGCCTGCGCCGCGAAGGCTTCATTCGATTCGATCACGTCGAGATCGGCTGCCTTCAACCCTGCACGCTGCAAGGCAAGTTGCGACGCAGGAATCGGGCCCGTACCCATAAGACCTGGCTCCACGCCGGCAACGCCGTAGGACACTAATCGGGCAAGCGGCTTGATGCCAGCGCGAACCGCAGCCTCAGCGTTCATCAAGACAACCGCACCGGCGGCATCGTTGATCCCGGCCGAATTGCCGGCTGTCACGCTGCCATCGGGCTTAAAGGCGGGCTTGAGCTTCGTCAGTGCGTGCAGCGTGGCATTGCGGCGTGGGTGTTCATCGGTATCGAACACCCCAGATTGCCCCATTTCAACCGGCACGATCTGCGATTTGAAATGGCCCGCATCAATCGCCGCAACGGCACGACGATGGCTTTCCAGGGCAAACGCATCTTGCGCATCGCGATCGATGCCAAATTTCTCGGCAACGTTTTCTGCCGTAATACCCATAGGGATGGGGCTGAAAGGATCGGTGAGTGCGCCCGCCATCATGTCGACCATCTGCACGTCGCCCATGCGCGCCCCGAACCGTGCCGATGGCACGAGATAGCCGCCGCGACTCATGCTCTCTACCCCACACCCCACGGCCGCCTCGGTGTCACCCAGCTGGATGGCATTGGCGCCTGTGATGATGGCTTGCAGACCGGAACCGCAGAGCCGATTCAAGGTCAGCGCGGACGACTCCTTGCTCAGCCCGGAATCCAGTGCAATAGCGCGCGACAGATACATGTCACGCGCTTCGGTATGAATGACGTGACCGCAGACAAGATGACCGATGCGTTCGGCCGCCAAATTCGATCGCGCAATCGCTTCGCGGACAACAATACTGCCGAGTTGCGAAGGTGAGAAATGCTTGAGCGATCCACCGAAACTGCCAATGGCAGTGCGAACAGCACTGACAACGACCACATCGGCACGCGCATCCGCCATGTTGTTTCTCAACCGCCGACCAGACTGCCAAGCCAGAACAGTGTGAGCACGAACATGAACAGCAACAGCGTGCGCCAAACCAGGCCGATGGTGCTTTGCAAAAAGTCGACGTCGGCATCATCGCCAAGGCCAAGCTCGGGGCGATCACCAAGATCACCGGCATCGTCGTGCAACGGTAAACCGAGGCGAACCCCCAACGCACCTGCGCCGCTGGCAAGCAAAATGCCATAGGCATCGGCAACCCAGGTTTGCGCCTGTGAACGCCAGCAGTAAATCGCGTCTTCGAAATCGCCGACGATGGCAAACGCCGCCGCAGAACAACGGACTGGCGCCCAGTCAATCACGGCATACGCCTTGCGTGCAAAACGGCCGAACTCGCCGAACTCAGCATCGTGCTCAACAAGCCCGCGCCCGCCCCACTGCAGATTGAAAAACAGCGCGAGGCGATATAACACAGCACCCGCCGGGCCGAAAATGGCGAACCAGAAAATCGGTGCAAACACATGGCGATGCGAAGCGATCAACGCCTCCTCGATTGCCAGTCGTGCCACCTCGTTGCTGGTAAGACGATCACCCGAGCGATGGCGCCATTCGGCCAGCAATTGCCGCGCAAGCGCGATGTCGCTATCGCGCAGCGCTTTATGAATATCCGTGAAGAAATGGCTGGAATGACGAAAGCCCAGCGTCAGATAGAGCACGCCGATTGAGCACACCAAGGCTAACAGCGGCTGGAAGTACCACAGCAGGCCTTGAAGAATCAGCAGCAACACGACGGGCAGCAGCACGGCGATCAACCACGCGATCATGCCGTGACGCTGCTGACCGTCGTTGAATTGATGTTCGAACACTTGCCCGTAACGCGCCAGCGGGCTGAGAACATAGCGACGCTCATCGAGCGGCTTAACCTGCTCGATCAATAGCGTAATGATGATGGCAAACAGAGACATTCAGGAAAGATAACACGTGCGCCGAAACAGGCAAGCCAAGGGATTGACGCGATTTTCCCGGATTACTCTACGGTTTCGCCGCCGGCTCAACCATGGATGCAAAGAGAAAATGGTACAGACTCACCAGCATGGCGGCGGTGGCGCCCCAAATATAGTGACCGTCCCAAGTCAGAGCCCAGAAATCGCGTAACTGGCCGCGCGCTTCAATGCGGTGGCGCTGATGATTTGCCTGGTCGAACACAAAGCTCAGCGGCACTTCGAATACGCTGTCCACTTCGAAATCGTCAAGTGCAATCTCCAATGGCGGCTGCACCAAAGCCAGTACAGGCACCACCTCGAAACCGGTGCCGGTATCGTAAACAGGCAGCGAACCAATGACCTCGATCTGCTGAGGCAGCAGGCCAACCTCTTCATTCGCCTCGCGAATCGCTGCGTGGATGGGCGACAAGTCTTCGGGCTCGCAACGCCCGCCAGGGAAACTGACCTGACCGGCGTGATCCTTCAAATGCTTGGCGCGCTCGGTGAGCAAGACGGTCATGCCGTCTTCGCGCAGCACCAGCGGAATCAACACGGCCGCAGGTGTCAATGCGCGTGTCGATATCGCCATGTCATTGCGCAAATGCTGGACACTGCGCGCGCTTTCAATCGAGCCGAGGGCAAACTGCCGACGCAACCATTCGGGTGTGATGGAAACTGGACCAGACGGGGGATACAATGATTGGGCCTTGTTTGAACGGCGTATTTGGGCAAGGTGTTCCGGCAAACGCCACCAGACTGAACGTAAAACCCCACGATGAAACCCGTAGCGATCTTCCGTCACAGCCCCGGCGAAGGGCCTGGCTATTTTGCCACATTCCTCGACCGCCACTCGATCCCGTGGCACCTCTTCCGGCTTGATGAAGGTGAAGCCGTACCGGCCGATCCGACTGAATTCAGCGGCCTCTGTTTCATGGGCGGCGCCATGAGCGTGAATGACGATCTGCCGTGGATTCCGCTGGTGCTCGAGCTAATTAGAAAGGCAGTTGCACAGAATATTCCGGTGCTCGGTCATTGCCTTGGCGGTCAACTCATGTCAAAGGCACTGGGCGGTACGGTATCGCGCAATCCGGTCAAGGAAATCGGCTGGGGCAAGGTGCGTGTACTGAATCACGGCGCAGGCTGGCTTGAAGACAGTGATGCCTTTGAGTCGTTTCATTGGCACGGCGAGACATTCACGATTCCCGAGGGGGCGACGCGCATTCTCGAAAGTGAATATTGCGGCAACCAGGCCTTCGCGCTCGGTGACATTCATCTCGGTCTGCAATGCCATGTGGAAATGACCGAGGACATGATCCGCCACTGGAACGATGTCGGTGCTTCCGAGGTTGCCCGTGCTGCCGCACAACCTTCGGTACAGTCGGCGCCACAGCAACTCGCCGACATGGAAAAGAATCTTGCGCAGCTTCACAATGTCGCCGACAAACTGTACGGAAAATGGATCTCCGGCTTGAGAGCGTAACGACTGGACATACACACGTTACGGCCCAATAAAAAAGGCACCGAACCCGGTGCCTTTTTCTTTTTGCTTGACGTCAGGTCAGTCGCGGAAATTACCGTACTTGATCGGAAAATCCGTAATGCTTTTCTTGACGAAGGCAATGGTCTCCTGCAGATCGTCGCGCTTGGCGCCTTGCACACGCACAGCATCGCCCTGGATCGACGCCTGTACCTTGAGCTTGGCATCCTTGACCAGCTTGACGATTTTCTTGGCCAGTTCGGTCTCGATACCGTCCTTGATCTTCAACACTTGCTTGGCCTTGTTGCCGCTGACGCTTTCGACCTTCTGATGGTCGAGACGCTTGGTGCTTTCGGCTTCCTTCTTTTCCATGGCAGGGAAAAGAATTTCCTTGATCTGGTCGAGCTGAAAATCGGAGTCACCCCACAACGTGATGAGCTTGTCCTTTTCGTTCAATTCGATCTTGGCCGAGGTGCCCTTGAAGTCATAGCGATTGTCGATCTGGCGACCAGCCACGTCGACGGCGTTCTTGATGCCGACCATGTCGGCTTCAGAGGTGAAGTCAAAAGAAGGCATGACGAGCTCCGAAAAGGATGGTTTAACCGAAATGGCAAACGTAGTGGTAGGGCTCACCCGACACTTCGATATCGAAGCTCGAATTGCCCGGCACGTTGTACGACTCGCCGGCGCCGTAGGTCTTCCACTCGTTCTCGCCCTTGAGCTTGACGCGGCATGAACCGGATACGCCTTCCATGATTTCCGGTGCGCCCGTGTTGAAGGTCAGGGCTGCCGGCAGAATCACGCCGACGCTCTTCTTGGTGCCATCGGCGAATTGCACGGTGTGGCTGACACACTTGCCGTCGAAGTAGACATTGGCCTTTTTGATCACGCTGACGCTATCGAATTGGGACATCCTATTTTCCTTAAGCATTTCGCCGCAACGCGGCACAAATCAAAGCGAGATTGCGGCACAGCCGCAACGAGGTCGGCCCCATGAAACATGGGGCCGACGGGTTTAGTCTTTACTTCTCTTCACTCGGGCATTCGCCGCAATACGCATGCGCAATGCATTGAGCTTGATGAAGCCGCCTGCATCCTTCTGGTCGTAGGCACCGGCGTCATCTTCAAACGTGGCGATGGTCGAATCGAACAGCGAATCGGACTTCGAATCGCGGCTGGCGACAATGACGTTGCCCTTGTACAGTTTGAGACGAACGGTGCCGTTCACGTTCTGCTGGGTGTGGTCGATCAGGGTCTGCAGCGCGACGCGTTCCGGTGCCCACCAATAGCCGTTGTAAATCATGCTGGCGTAACGCGGCATCAAATCATCCTTGAGATGGGCGACTTCGCGGTCCAGGGTAATCGACTCGATGGCGCGGTGCGCACGCAGCAGAATCGTGCCGCCCGGGGTTTCGTAACAGCCGCGCGACTTCATGCCGACGTAACGGTTTTCGACCAGATCAAGACGGCCGATGCCATGTTTGCCACCAAGCTGGTTCAGCTTGGCCAGCACTTCATGCGCCTTCAGCTTCTCGCCGTTGATGGCAACAACGTCACCCTTGGCAAATTCGAGATCAATGTATTCGGCTGCATCCGGCGCCTTTTCAGGCGACACGGTCCAGCGCCACATGCTTTCTTCAGCCTCTGCTGAGGGGTCTTCGAGATGACGGCCCTCATAGCTGATGTGCAGCAGGTTAGCGTCCATCGAATACGGTGAACCACCTTGCTTGTGCTTCATTTCAATCGGGATGCCGTTCTTCTCGGCGTAGGCAAGCAGCTTTTCGCGCGAGAGCAGATCCCATTCACGCCACGGTGCGATGACCTTGACGTTGGGCTTCAACGCATACGCGCCAAGCTCGAAACGAACCTGGTCGTTACCCTTGCCGGTGGCGCCATGCGAAATGGCATCGGCGCCGGTTTGGTTAGCAATCTCGATCAGGCGCTTGGCGATCAATGGACGAGCGATGGACGTACCAAGCAGGTACTCGCCTTCGTAGATGGTGTTGGCGCGGAACATCGGGAAGACGAAATCACGCACGAACTCTTCGCGCACATCGTCGATAAAGATGTTCTCCGGCTTGATGCCGAACTTCAGCGCCTTGGTACGTGCCGGTTCAAGCTCTTCGCCCTGGCCAAGGTCGGCGGTAAACGTCACCACCTCGCACTGATAGGTATCCTGCAACCATTTGAGGATCACCGAAGTATCCAGACCGCCGGAGTAGGCCAGCACCACCTTCTTTACATCGCTCATCACTTTTCCTTCAGAAAGCACACTTCGTTTTCGTAAAACCTGCAAGGCAATACAGCACCTTGCCGCGGATTTAAATTTTCAAAGCAATTCAAACGCAATCACACAACTGACAAGCGCCATGACCGCCAAACCGAACAGAAACAATCGATCGGCATAACGCTCGGCTACGACGCCGTGATCCTGATGCCGCAAGGACCAGTACGACAACACCGCACTGATCAGAAAAACCAGGCTGTCGACAGCCAGCAAACGATCTGCCGAGTGCGTGACATTGGCGTGCGGCGGAATTAGCTGAATCACCGACACAACGGTCATGCACACGCCGACCATCGTGGCCGAAGCCGGCAGGATGTGATTGGAAATACCTTTGTCCTGCATGGTGCTCAACAATCTTTATTCGACGCTGATGTGGCCCAGCAGCAGAAATTCCATCAAAGCCTTCTGCGTGTGCAGGCGATTCTCGGCCTCGTCCCACACCACGGATTGCGGGCCGTCGATCACGTCGGCGCTGACTTCTTCGCCACGATGTGCCGGCAGACAATGCATGAACACGGCATCCTTGGCGGCAACCTTCATCATGTCGGCATCGACCTGCCAATCGGCGAAATCGCGGCGGCGCTCTTCGTTTTCAGCTTCGAAACCCATCGACGTCCACACGTCGGTCGTCACCAGATCAGCGCCCTTGGCAGCATCCATCGGATCAGCAAATGCTTCGAAATGCGTGCCGTGTACGCCTGCGCGCTCGGGCTCGACTTCGTAACCCGGCGGCGTGGACACATGCACGTTGAAATTGAAGATTTCGGAGGCTTGCAGCCACGTATTGCAGACGTTGTTCGAGTCACCAATCCATGCCACGGTCTTGCCTTCGATCGAACCACGATGCTCGATGTAGGTGTAGATGTCGGCCAGAATCTGGCACGGATGGTATTCGTTGGTCAGGCCGTTGATCACCGGCACGCGCGAATACGCAGCGAAACGCTCGATGATGCTTTGCTCGTAAGTGCGGATCATGACCAGATCGCTCATGCGCGAAATCACCTGCGCCGCATCTTCCACCGGCTCGCCACGACCGAGCTGCGAGTCGCGCGTATTGAGATAGATCGCTGCACCGCCGAGTTGGTGCATGCCGGCCTCGAACGACAGGCGCGTGCGCGTACTGGCCTTCTCGAAGATCATTACCAGGGTGCGGTCCTCAAGCGGCCAGTATTTCTTGTACGACTTGTACTGATCCTTGATCCAGCGCGTGCGCGCAAACACATGGTCGAGCTCAGCATGTGTCAGATCCTTGAGTTGCAGAAAATGGCGTGGATTCTGATTCATGTCAGCTCCCCAGGAACTTCTTGACCAGCGTCGCGAGTTGTTCGACCAGTGCCTTTGAGTCTGCATCGGTGTAAATCAATGCCGGCAATAGACGAATCACGGTGTCATGCGTCACGTTGATCAGCAGACCGGCCTCCAGCGCTTGCTTGACCAGCTCACCGCATGGGCGATCCAGTTGAATGCCGATCATCAAACCTTCGCCGCGAATGTCAACGACTCCTGCAATGCCTTCAAATGCCACTGCAAGGCCCTGGCGAATCGCATCGCCCTGCTTCAGCGCATTGGCCATCAGCTTGTCCTGCTCAATGACATCAAGCGTAGTCAGTGCCGCCACGCAAGCGAACGGATTGCCACCGAACGTAGAGCCGTGATTGCCTGGCTTGAACACGCCCGTGGCACGGCCAGCGGCAAGACATGCACCGATTGGCACGCCAGAACCAAGTCCCTTGGCCAACGTCATGACGTCCGGCTTGATGCCTGCATGCTGATGCGCAAACCACTTGCCGGTGCGACCAATACCGGTCTGTACTTCATCAATCATCAACAACCACTGCTTTTCGTCGCAAATCTTGCGCAAGCCGCGAATGAAATCGGTGTGCGCGACATGAATACCACCTTCGCCCTGCACAACCTCGAACAGCACTGCAACGACGTTGGCATTGTTCTGAGCAACGGCTTCGATTGCGGCCAGATCATCGAACGGTACACGCACAAAACCGGACACAAGCGGCTCAAAGCCAGCCTGCACCTTGCGATTGCCAGTGGCTGAGAGGGTTGCCAACGTACGGCCGTGGAAGGCCTGCTCCATCACGATGATGGCCGGGTTATCAATACCTTGCTGATGACCGTACAAACGCGCCAGCTTGATCGCGGCCTCGTTTGCCTCGCAACCGGAGTTCGCGAAGAACACTTCGTCCATGCCGGCGTTTGCAGTCAGCTTGTCGGACAGCGCTTCCTGTTCGGTCACACGATACACATTGGAGGTGTGAATCAAACGGCCGGCCTGTGCCGACAGCGCCGCAGTGAGACGTGGATGCGCATGGCCCAACGTGTTCACGGCAATCCCCGACAGCGCATCCAGATAGCGTTTGCCGCTTACATCAAACAGCCAGACACCTTCGCCGTGCGTAAACGCCACGGGCAGGCGGTTATAGGTATTCATCAGATGAGACATGCAACACTCTCCGCGCCATACGGCATGACTGGATCGACAGCAAAGCCGGGCTTACAAAAGCCATACGGCGGCCCCGCATCGAAACCGGGCCGCCGTATGACGGAAAGGGGCGTATTTTAAGGGAAACAGG
>DATJJR010000065.1:0-20896 GCA_035492055.1 Rhodocyclaceae bacterium
GCGTGTGTCTTCGATGCCGTAGCGTTCTTCGTAGTAGTCGATGTCGTGCGGCTTGCCATCGGTAAGCACGAGCAGCACGCGCATGGCGGTTTCCTGTTTTTCGAGGGTCTTCGTCGCGTGCCGGATGGCGGCACCGATACGTGTGTAGAAGCCCGGCTTGAGGCCGGCAATACGCCCGCGCGCGATGGCGTCGTACGGCGCGTTGAATTCCTTGATGCGGTGAAAGCGCACCTGGTCGCGCCGTTGTGACGAGAAGCCGTAAAGTCCGAGCTTGTCGCCGGTGGCGGTGAGCGCTTCGGCAAACAGCATGAGACTGTCGCGGATCACATCAATGACACGCTGGTTCTGCGAAACCCAGGCATCGGTCGAGAGTGACAGATCGGCAAGTACGAGACAGGACAGATCACGCTCGCGATGTTGCTGGGCGAGATAGACGTCCTGCTTCATGTCGTGCCGTCCGCCACCATTCATGCGCGCAGCGATGTGATCGGCGTAAAGCCGCACGCAGGCATCGATATCCGGCTCGGAACCGTCGGACTGGCCCTTGAGCCAATGGCGCTGCGGTACGAGTGCGCTGAATTGCTGCTTGAGTCGCGCGGCATGTTTGCGCAGATGCTCTGGCAATTGAATGCCGCCTTCATGCCGCCCAATGAGTTCCTGGATGCGGCAATGGTCCGGCAGCAATATGTGCTTGCGGTAATCCCATTCATCCACCGGAATGCCCGGGCCGACAATGACATCCTCATGTCCGGTTGGCGGCGTTTCGATATCGAGGCGCAAGCGCGAACTGACGGTCGAACCATCGCGGCCCATCGCAGTGGGATTGATGCTTTCCTGTTCCTTGACGGCGTCGGGCTGCTTGTTGTCCTTGGCCGCTTCCTGGGTTTGTACCTTGATGAACTCGGTAATCGAGGTCGGGTTCTTCAGTTTTTCCGTATGGATGATGCGCTCGGATTTGTTCGAGCGATGTTCGCGTTCAATGCCGCCATCGGCTGCAGTCCGGGCTTCGCGGACGCCGGCTTTTCCTTGCGATGTGGCGTCGATTTGCGGAATGGCGTTCAGGAACAGCGGCGAGGGTGACATGCTCGCCGCAGCGGCTTGTAAACGTTGCAGGCGCTTTTGCAAACCGGGGTGGCGTGCCAATGTGCGTTGCAGCGCATTGCGATTGTCGGCGTCGAGATCATCGCCGACTTCAAAATTCGCAGCCAGGGCAATCAGCCAGTAATACAGTTCGCGATTGAGTTTGCGTTCTGGAAAATGTGCAATCCATTGCGGCAGGCGCAAGGTGTCGTGCTGTAGAAATGCGCCGTACTCAACTTCGGTCGCCGCCACGCGCAGGCCCGGATCGCGACCTAGCGCGCGAAACAGCGTGCCTGCCGTGCGCTCGATCTCGCGCAGGGCGACGACAGCTTCCGGGTGATTGGCTTGCACGGCGAAACCTGCTTGTGCTTTGTCGATTGTTACTTGTCGAAGGCGGCGTGAACGACTTCGATCAGGGCGGCAGCAATTTCGGCGTCGTCCGTCAGGCCCTCCACCAGCGCGGCCTTGCAGGCAGCTGTCGGTTCCATGCCGTCGTTGATGAGTGTCGCGGCATATACCAGCAAGCGCGTGCTGGCGACTTCTTCGAGATCGACGTCTTTCAGTGCACGCAATTGCTGGCCAATAGCCACGACCTTTTGCGCCACGTCTTTTGTGCAACCGGTTTCGCCAATGAGAATGGCTTCTTCCTGTGCGGCGAGCGGAAAATCAAAGCGCAAGGACACGAAGCGCTGGCGCGTCGATGGCTTCATGCCTTTGAGGAAATTCTGGTAACCAGGGTTGTAGGACACCACGAGCATGAATGACGGTGGCGCCTGCAGGATTTCACCGGTGCGGTCGATGGGCAGTACGCGGCGGTCGTCGGCGAGCGGGTGCAGCACGACGGTGGTGTCCTTGCGCGCTTCGACCACTTCATCGAGATAGCAGATGCCGCCTTCGCGTACGGCACGGGTGAGCGGGCCGTCGCTCCAGTACGTCGTGCCGTCGCCGATGAGATGTCGACCGACGAGATCGGCGGCGGTGAGATCGTCGTGACAAGCGACGGTATAAAGCGGCAACCCAAGCTTGGCTGCCATGTAGCCGACGAAACGCGTCTTGCCTACGCCGGTCGGACCCTTGATGAGCAGCGGCAGGCGGTTTTTCCAGGCGCGCTCGAACAGTTCGATTTCGTCGCCGGTGGGCTGGTAGAAAGGCGTCTCGTGGATTTCCATGATGAAGCTGACTTACGCGAAGTTGTGCAATGGTGCGGGTTTGCAGGGGAATTCAGGGATGGAAGGATAACATCATGCGACACTTTGACCACCCGGCCGCCGGCTCGGGCCATCCTATAATCGCGGCCATGAAATCACTTTCCCTGTCCTCCCTGAACGACGATCGTCGCGCCCACCGTGCCATTGCGATATGGCTGTTCATCTGCTGCGCCATGGTGTTCACCACGCTGGTGGTTGGCGGCGTTACGCGCTTGACCGACTCCGGCCTGTCCATTGTTGAATGGCAGCCCTTGCTGGGCGCGATTCCGCCGCTGACGCATGACCAGTGGATGGTGATGTTCCAGAAATATCAGCAGATTCCGCAGTACTCGCTGGTCAACCACGACATGACGCTGGATGGCTTCAAATACATCTTCTGGTGGGAATGGGTGCATCGGCAGATCGGCCGGCTCATCGGCATGGTGTTCTTCATTCCGTTGATCTGGTTCTGGGTACGCGGCCGAATTCCACAAGGCTACAAGTTGAAGTTGGTCGGCTTTCTCGTTCTGGGTGGTTTGCAGGGCGCGCTGGGCTGGTACATGGTCAAGAGTGGTCTCGTCAATGACGTGCGTGTCAGTCACTTCCGTCTGACGGCGCATCTTGGCCTGGCTTTTCTTGTGTTTGGTTTGATGCTGTGGACAGCCTTTGGTCTATTGCAACGACGTACTGCTCGGCCGGAAACATCGCGCGGCGTGCGACGCTTTGCGCTTGGCGTTCTGGGGCTTGTTTCCGTGATGGTGTTGTCCGGTGGCCTGGTTGCAGGCCTGCGCGCCGGTTTGGCTTACAACACGTTCCCGACGATGAACGGCGAATTTTTTCCAGCCGATTTGCTTGCGCTTGAACCGTGGTGGCTCAACTGCTTCAACAACATCACGACAGTGCAGTTCGACCACCGCATGATCGCGTGGAGCCTCATGGCGTTGATTCCATTGTTGTGGTGGACCGTGCGCCGCTCGGCTTTGCAAGCAAAATGTGCAGCCAACCTGATGCTGGCAATGCTGGCTGTGCAAGTGTCGCTGGGCATCGCGACTTTGCTCCATCATGTACCGGTTTCGCTGGCTGCATTGCATCAGGCCGGTGCGATGCTTTTGTTCTCTACGCTGATCTATCTTAACCACAGGCTGAGCGTGGATTAATTCGCATGAATTATTCGGGCTGATGGACAAGTGAATTGACGATTCCGGGACTTAACAGTCTCGTGTCCGAGGCATACCATGACCCGCTCCTTTTCTTTCAGCGAGGATATCGTCATGGAATATCGCCAGCTTGGGCGCTCCGGTCTCAAGGTCCCCATTCTCAGTCTCGGTACTGGCACCTTCGGCGGCAGCAATGAGTTTTTCAAGCGATGGGGCAGTACCCAGGTCGAAGAGGCGAAGCGCCTCGTTGATGTGAGTCTTGAGCATGGCGTCAATTTTTTCGACACCGCCGATGTTTATTCCGATGGGGCATCCGAGGAGATTCTCGGTCAGGCTTTGAAAGGGCGTCGGAATCAGGCATTGATTTCAACCAAGGCCACGTTTCCTGCCAGCGGCGCCGGCCCCAACGAAATGGGCTCGTCGCGCCACCATCTGGTCCGCGCTTGCGAGGCAAGCCTGAAGCGCCTCGGCACCGATCATATCGATCTCTATTTCATGCACGGTTTCGATGCCCTGACGCCGGTCGAAGAAACCTTGCGTGCACTCGATGATCTTGTCAGCAGCGGCAAGATTGGCTACATCGGAGCTTCCAATTTTTCCGGCTGGCAATTGATGAAGGCACTTGCCGTGTCGGAGAAGTATGGCCTTGCACGCTATGTCGTCTATCAGGGCTATTACTCGCTGATCGGCCGCCACTATGAGTGGGAGCTGATGCCGCTCGCGCTCGATCAAGGCGTCGGCACCATGGTGTGGAGCCCGCTCGGCTGGGGACGTTTGACCGGCAAGATCCGTCGCGGCGAGAATCACAGCGGTCGCATCGCAGCCGGGGGTGCCGAAGGCGGCCCGCCGGTGAATGATGATTATCTCCATGGCGTCGTCGATGCACTCGACCTGATCGCCCAGGCGCGAGGCAAGAGCATCGCGCAGGTTGCACTCAACTGGCTGTTGCAGCGGCCGAGTGTGGTCAATCTCGTCGTCGGCGCACGCAACGAGGCGCAGTTGTTGCAGAACTTCGGTGCCACTGGCTGGGTGCTGACCGCCGATGAAGTCGCTACACTCGACAAGGCGAGTCATGAAACGCCGATCTATCCCTATTGGCATCAGATGGGATTCGATGAACGTAATCCGAAACCGACGACGTGGTGATTTGGTGATTGCATCGCCCTGAGAAACGGCCTGCCAACATAGCTCGGCAGGCCGTTTTTCTTTGTTTTTTGGTTTCTGTGTATCTACTCTGCCTTTGCTTTAATTTGTTGCATACGGTCTGTTCTCGTATCGCTTCGAGGTGACATGATTTGCGCATAAGTCGACAGATTGGTCTGGTAGCACTGGCATGCCGCCGCTTCCAGTCCGTCGCGATCGAGAATGGTGATATGGCCGCGGCGATAGTGAATGAGGCCGCGGTTTTGCAGCGCAGTGGCTGCCTTGGTGATGCCGACGCGCCGTACGCCCAGCATGCGGGCGAGAAATTCTTGCGTGATGTGAAATGCATCGGCGTGTGCGCGATCGTGTGTCATCAGCAGCCAATTGGCCAGCCGTGCCTCCACTATATGAAAGCGCGTGCACACCGCCGTCTGCGCGATCTGCTTCATCATCACATACAGGTAGTGTTTGAGTTCGCGTTGCAGGGCAGGGCTTTTCGTGAGCTCACGACGGAAGGTGCGCGTACTCATACGCCAAGCCGGGCCGCCGCCTTGTACCAGCGCGTGCAATGGCGATCCGTTCATGCCGAGGGTGAGGGAGATGCCCAGCATGCCTTCATTGCCGACCAGCCCGATTCCAAGACTGTCGCTTCCATACATCGGCATCGTCAGCGATATCAATCCCTGTGTCGGAAAATACACGTGTCGGATGCGCTCATTGGGTTCCACGAGCGTTTCGGCGAAGACCAACTGGACCGGCTCACAGGCCGCCAGAAAATGCTGGCGATCCTTGCGGGGCAAGGCGGAAATCAATCGGTTGGCGGCAGAAGGGGCTTGAAGGGACAGCAACATTTTCTCCTCGGTTTTCTGCAGCCTGCAACAGGATTTGCACAGTGTCTGGGCGCTGGCGCACACATGGAAAATCGTGGAGGAATCGTGTCTTCGCGAGGGTTTTTGCCTAGCGGGCGATGACGTTGGGCAACAGGCGGTCGGATTCTCGCTTGACTACCTCGTAGCATTCACAGACCCGCGCTTCCAGGCCGGCACGGTCGAGCAACTGAATGTGCCCGCGGCGATATTCAATCAGCCCGGCCTTTTGCAGGTTGCCGGCAGCTTCTGTTACACCTTCACGGCGGACACCGAGCATGTTGGCGATCAGCTCCTGCGTCATGATCAATTCATTGGCGGGGAGGCGGTCGAAGCTCAGCAGCAGCCATCGACAAAGTTGCTGGTCCAGCGTGTGATGGCGATTGCATACCGCTGTCTGCGCCATTTGCGTCAGCAAGGACTGGGTGTAACGCAGCAGCAGATGCTGCAGCGGTCCGGCGCGGTAGAACTCATCCTTGAGCAACTGTCCGCGCAATCGATAGGCATGTCCCGCGCTTTGCACGATCGCCCGACTGGGCGTGGTTTCTCCACCCATGAAGAGCGATACGCCGACAACCCCTTCGTTGCCGACCACGGCGATTTCGGCTGAGGCTCCGTCTTCCATGACGTACAGCAGCGAGACGATTGCGGTGGTCGGGAAATGGACATGGCGCATCTGGATGCCGGATTCGTACAGGATTTCCCCAAGCGGCATATTGACCAGCTCCAGATTTGGCAGGAGCCGTGCGTAATCGTCCGGCGGTAAAGACGAGAGCAAGTGATTCTGATCGGGAGAGTGTGTACAGGACATGGGGGCCTTTCTAGACGGATGAATGGCCGCAGATAGGAGAGCCATTGTGGAGGAAAACGCCGAATACTTATGTTCGATAGCGAACATAGTGCCCGGGATAGCGTCGGTATGACGAATCACCACCTATGTCTGACAACAGACAGACGGTGATGCTCCAAATCTTTAACTTGCGCTGATCGGAACCAATCGGCGTGCGATTTTCGGACGCCGGTAATGCGTAGGACCCGACACGGGGCCGGCGTGATCTTGGCGAAGAATCGTGCTTGCACGGCAGGCCCTGCCGTTGCATTGCACACGAAATCATATGGAGGAAACATCATGAGTACATCCATCATCAAGCACATCGTGTTCGTCACCAGCATGGCGTGGGGCGTCGTCGCCATTGCGGCACCGATGTCCAAGGCCGACTATCAGGCGGGTAGCGACAAGCTCTCGTCCGACTATGTTTCCGCAAAGGAAGGTTGTAACTCGCTGGCCGGCAACGCCCGCGATGTTTGCATCGTCCGGGCCAAGGGCAACAACAAGGTTGCACAGGCCGAACTGGAGGCCGCCTACAAGCCCAGTGCAAACAATCAGACTCGGGTGAAGATTGCCCGGACGGAGTCCGAGCACGCGACGGCCATTGAGCGCTGCAACTCGCTGGCCGCCGAAGCCAAGGATGTGTGTGTGAAAGAGGCCGATACGGCAGCTGCTGCCGCCAAGGCAGACATCAAGGCGCAGGTGAAGGCGACTTCCGAGGCCGACAAGGTTGCGGCAGAAGATAAACAGCGGGATGCCCGCTATGCGGCGGCCAGGGACAAGTGCAACACGTTTGCCGGTGACGTCAAGGATCGATGCACTGACAAGGCCAAGAGCATGCACGACTCAGAAGAGTAAATACAAGCATCTCTCCTAGCGGCGAAATGCAGAATGTGAGAAGGCCCCGCCAAAAGCGGGGCCTTCTCACATGACGTTCCGGCTGCGAAGAGAAGCGAGCGTTACTTGACGTGCATATCGTTTTTAACCGACTTCACACCAGGAACGCCGCGGGCAAGTTCGACTGCCTTGTTGATGTTGGTCTGTGACGTGACGAAACCGCTGAGTTGCACAACGCCCTTGAAGGTCTCGACATTGATTTCTGCGGACTTCAGACTGGGTTCATTGAACACGGCTGCTTTTACCTTGGTTGTCAGAACGGAGTCGTCTACGTATTCGCCGCTGCCCTCTTGCCGAGGTGTAGCAGCACAGCTCACGACGATAGACAGAACTAGGGGGAGGCAGATGGCGATGGCGGAAATATGTTTCATATGGCGCATGTCTAAGTTCCTTGTCAATGAGGCGATGTGGCTCGAGTGACGGGTCAGATTCTGCCCGTCAGTACGAGAATGATGAGAATGATCAGCACCAGGCCAAGGCCGCCACTGGGCCAATAGCCCCAGTCACGGCTGTGTGGCCAACTAGGAAAGGCGCCGACCAGCAGAAGTATCAAAACGATTAACAGAACGGTTCCCAATGACATGGCATGCCTCCTTGCGGCAGTACTGAAAGAGCTTGGATCCTTGGATCAAGCGTGGAGTGGAATATCCACCGCGTTAAATCTGTCGTCTGTGCGGGAGCGCACTGACGGATGATGGGCCGCGGCTTAGCTTGGGTGTGGCGTCGGGTTGGTCGATTGGCGCGGCTTTGCCCGTGTGGCGGCCCGCTGTCGATTTCCGGCGCTCGATGTGGCGAATCCGTCCGTCGATTCCGAAACGAAGGAGATAGCCATGAACTGGGACATCGTTGCAGGCAGCTGGAAGCAATTCAAAGGCAAGGTCAAGGCGCGCTGGGGTGAGCTGACGGACGATCAGCTCGACGTGATCGCCGGTCGTCGCGACGTATTGGCCGGCCGCATCCAGGAAACTTACGGCATTACCAAAAATGAGGCCGAGAAACAGCTTCGGCGCTTTGAAGCGCAGCACAAGGACATCGCGCAGAAAAAAGACATAGAAAAGCCGTTCCGCCTGCTGCCCTGACCGGCTGTGCATTGGCAATTTTTCGAAGAAAGGATTGCGTCATGATCATCTACACGCGCTTCATCCGGCCGACGATGCCGCCAGACAAAGTCGTCGACGTGTTCGACTACATTGCGCCGTCGGTGGCGCAGACAAGGCGAAAGGCGAGACGCCCACCGAAGGTCACGCCGAAAATTCCCAAGACGATGGGCGCTTGTTCGCCTGCATGGTCGTGAGCGTACTGTCTTTCGTACGCAGCGGCTCGCAGCCTGGGGTTGCATGCAAGCCGGAATGTCCACTGTGCATGCATGCGACATATCGGGTACACCGTCGCATGGTGGATATGCTGATCAACGTGTTCGTCCCGATTCAGCGTTTCCGATGCGGCGCCATGGGATGCCGATGGGAGGGCAACCTGCGCAAAAGCGAACTTCTGCGCAGGTTCGGTCAGCCGTCGTTTGACGGGCAGCAGCTTCAGTCGGAGCGCTACCGTGAATGAGCGTGCGACCACCGTATTGTTGATCGAGGACAAACCCGAGGATGCCAAGCCTTTTTTGACATCATTGCGGAAGGCAAGTGATGGATCGTTTCATGCCGTCTGGGTGAAGAGCGTCACGGCAGCAATCGCATGTCTGGAAAAGGCACGTTTCGATGCAATTCTGCTCGACTTGGCGATACCTGACGGCCCGGGTATCAAGACCTTCTTCCGGATTGCCGAGGCGGCGCCCGATGCCTTGATCATGATCCTGGGTTCGCCCGAGAAGGATGACAGTAACCGTCAGTCGGTCGACCGCGGCGCATACGACGCTTTTGTCAGAGGAAGAGCAGATGCGCAGTGGACGCCACAGGCATTGCGCAGCGTCATCGAGCATAAGGCCATCCAGGATGCCTTGCTTCAGAACGACGCGCGGTTTCATGCAATGAGCGATGCATCACCGCTTGGGATATTCGTGGCCGATCCGGATGGCACCTGTGTTTACACTAACGAAGCCTATCGCCGGATTTCCGGGCTGAGGTTCGAACAGATGCGCGGCACTTGCTGGAGTGCTGCCATTCACCCCGATGACTTGCAGCGCGTATTGGCAGAGTGGCATGCCGCTGTCGTGGGTGGGACACCTTTTCAGACTGAAACGCGCTTTCTGCAACCAGATGGTGTGATCGTCTGGGTTCGTCTGAATGCCATGCCGATGCGTGGCGATCCGCAAGTGCATGGACATGTCCAGACGGTAGAGGACATCAGTGAACGGAAGGTGACCGAGCAGACACTGCGTGTGGCCGAAGCAGCTTTGTTCGAGGAAAAGGAGCGTGCACAGACGACGCTCAATTCGATCGGAGATGCTGTCCTGACCAGCGATCTCATGGGCAATGTCACTTACCTGAATCCGGTGGCGGAAGCGATGACGGGCTGGACGTGTGATGAAGCACAGGGCCGTCCGTTGACGGAGGTGTTTCGGATTTTCGACAGCGAAACCCGTGTTGCTGTCAACAGCCCTGCGCAACGAGCCATCGACGAGAGCAGGACCATCGGCCTGGTCGGCGATTGCGTGCTGATCCGGCGGGATGGTTCGGAATCCGGGATCGAGGACTCTTCCGCACCCATTTACGACCGCGATGGCATCGTCGTCGGTGCGGTGATCGTGTTTCACGACGTCACCCGCTCACGCGAAGTGTCGAAACGCATGTCCTATCTTGCCCAGCATGATTTCCTTACTGGTCTGCCCAATCGCGCCCTGTTGACTGAACGGTTATCCCGGGCCATCGGTTTGGCTCATCGGCGTCGCAAGCAGGTAGCACTGCTTTTTCTTGACATGGATCATTTCAAGAACATCAATGATTCCTTGGGACATCGAGTTGGCGACGAGGTTCTCAAATCGGTGGCGGGGCGTCTGACAGCCCGTGTGCGGACGACCGATACGGTTTCCCGCCAGGGCGGCGATGAATTCGTGCTGCTGCTGTCGGAGATTGAGCATCCACTTGATGCTGCTCATATCGCCGACAAGTTGCTGGAGGTGTTTTCCCTGCCGCATCACGTGAGCGGGCACTCGCTGCATGTCACCCTGAGCATCGGCATCAGTCTTTATCCGGACGACGGAGTTGATCCGGAGATGCTCATGCAGCATGCTGATGCGGCGATGTATCGGGCCAAGGCCAACGGCCGCAACAACGCTCTTTTCTTCAAGCCCGGTATATGCGGAGAGGCTGGCAGATAGCGCCCTGTTGGCGAGTGGTGACATCACCAGATCGTAAAAGTGCGGCGGCAAGCGATTTCAAGCGCTGGTCAACGTCATCAGGATGCTCGCGTACCAGGCGCAGTTCAGCCCCAGCGATTCATCCAGCACCAGATCACGTGTGCCGACATCAACACGCGACGAGTGCACGCCCAACAGTATCCAGGGCAGATCATCCCTGTGCAGGTCGGGATTGGGCCGGCGTATCACGACGGGCGCACCGCTGGTGCCGCGGTGGGTGCGCGCATCGGTCAGGAAATAGCCTTCGCCCTGAAACCGTAGTCCGAAAGACGAAGCGATGATGGCATGGCGCACGACCGGCATGTGATGGAGCGCATCATGAAAGCCCAGTGGAAAGCCCGCAATGAGTAATGCGTCGCCTGCCTCCACCTGATCGGAAGGCTGGAACAAATGCTGCGGCGTGAATGCTCGATATACACCTGTGGCCGGCAATGCCGGCTGGTGAAGCTCGATGGCCGCGACGTCGATTTCGCCGGCTGTATCCACGCCTTGCCGCCACAGCCCCCGGCCGTTCGCATACAGCGGAATGGAAAAGCCCGTTGATGCGGCGAGATTGGCAGGGTCGGTGTGCAGATCGATTTCGATCCGATCCGGAAAATGCTTGCTCGCTTCGTCGTACATCACATGGCGGCTGGTTACCAGAAAGAGCCGGTCGTCGCGCGCGAAGAAAAAACCGGTCGCGTTGGTCAGGCCTGTCTGGCCGTCAAAGGTCTGGATGCGCGTTGCCGTCAGCAGGATAGATTCAGTCATTTGAGATTCCGGGAGGGCCACGGTCTGATCGGCAGTCCATGGTGCAGCAAAAGAAAACCCTTGTGCGGATTTCCGCATGGTCTATGAATAGAACGCACGGACCGCGTTTACCGATGCAAAGAAAGGCAAGCCAGCATGCAACTCTCCCTGTTCGATCTTCCGTGGTGGGCTTATGCGCTGTTCGCGCTCGGTACCACGCACGTCACGATTGTCGCCGTGACGATTTTCCTGCACCGTCATCAGGCTCATCATGCGCTTGATCTGCATCCCGCCGTCGGTCATTTCTTCCGTTTCTGGCTGTGGCTGAACACCGGGATGGTGACCCGCGAGTGGGTGGCCATTCATCGCAAGCACCACGCCAAGTGCGAATCGCTCGACGATCCACACAGTCCGCAAGTGCATGGCCTCCGGGCGGTTCTGCTGGAAGGCAGCGAGCTTTACCGCATGGAGAGCAGCAAGGCGGAAACGCTTTCGATGTACGGTCACGGAGTGCCGGACGACTGGATTGAGCGCCGGCTCTACAGCAGGCATCCGACGGCCGGTGTTGGCATCCTGATGATCGTCGACCTCGTGTGCTTTGGCGCCATCGGCCTGACCGTATGGGCGGTGCAGATGCTGTGGATACCTTTTTTCGCCGCCGGCGTGATCAACGGCATGGGGCATTACTGGGGCTATCGCAGTTTTGCCACGCGCGATGCTTCACGCAACATCGTGCCTTGGGGGATTCTCATCGGCGGCGAGGAGTTGCACAACAATCACCATGCCTACAGCCGCTCTGCGCGCTTGTCGAATCCCGAACGCTGGTGGGAGATCGATGTCGGCTGGTTGTACATCTGCCTGCTGGTACGGTTGCACCTTGCCAGGGTACGTAGCGTGGTGCCTCGGTTGAGTCTCGGATGCGTCAAGCCACACTGTGATGGGTTGACGCTGGAGGCGATCATTGCCCATCGCTTCGATGTGTTGGCCCGGTTCGCCCGTTCACTTCACCGAACCGCGATCGCGGAGGCATCGCTCACCGCACCCGGGTCTCAACGCAACAAGCTGCGGATGGCGGTGAAGCATTGGCTGCAAAAAGAGAGCATCGAATTGCCCGAGGCTGAACGCATGCTTCTGGATCAGGCACGGCACTCGAGCACGGCACTGCAAACCATCTACGTCATGCGCCAGCGCCTGATCGATTTATGGAGTCGTTCGACGGCTACGCAGGAGCAATTGGTCCGACAGCTCGAAGACTGGTGCCTCTCGGCAGAGGAGAGCGGTATTGCCGCGTTGCAGGGTTTCTCGCGGAAGTTGCGTTGCTACGGCTGAGGTTCAGGCGATGCGATGGATGAATAGCAGGATGATGGAAAGCGTGACGAACGATCCCACTGTCGAGAGCAGTATGGTCTGCGAAGTGGCGCGCGCTTCGCGGCGATAAAGTTCGGCGAGCATGAACGGGCCCGTGCCGGTGGGCAGTGCAGCCAGCAAGACGGCGGCTTGTGCTGTGGCCGGTGGCAGTTTGAATAGGCAGGCGGCAACGAACCAGGCCATGAGCGGCATGACGATGAGCTTGCCGAACGTAAGCGGCAAGGCGACGCGCCAGCCGTCGCCGGTGCCGCGCTTGTTGGCAAGAAAAAGGCCGATGCAGATCAGGGCACACGGGCTGGCGGTCGAGCCGAGCATTTCCAGGTAAGTATCGGCACCGGCGGGGATCTTCATTCCGCCAAGGGCGAGCAAGGCGCCTGCTGCCGGCGCGGTGATCAGCGGATTTTTCAGCAGGGCGAAGCAGACTTTTCCAGCAAGCTTGCCCAGCGGCGCATCGCCCTGTAAGCCGACTTCGATCAGCGCGATGGCAATGGCAAATAATCCGCAGACAACCCAGACCGAGGCAATGGTTGCCGCGGCCATGCTGCTTGTACCGAAAACCATAATGCACAAGGGCAGGCCGATATACGCGGTATTGGCGTAGGCCCCGGCAATGGCCTCGATGCTGGCATCGGCAAGCGGGCTGCCTTGGCGATGGCGCCAGACGAGAATAAGGATGAACAGCAGCGTCGACGTCAGCGCAAAGGTCGCGGCGAAACCGGGCTGATCCAGATCGGCCCACTGCGCATGTGCAGTGAAATGCAGCAGTAGTGCCGGCAGGGCGAGTTTGGCGACAAATCGATTGATTTCGCTTGCCGCCGTCGGGCCGAGTACATCCGCACGGCGGGCGATGAAGCCGGTGAGAATGAGGCCGAAGATCGGCAGCAGGATGGTCAAGGTTGCAGTCATGGCGTACTCCATTGCTGTTCCGCTGCGCGTTTCATTGTGCGCAAGGAACGATTCGGAACGGAGTCTAGGCTTTTCATTCAATGCCATCCAATGCTAAATTTGTCGTTCATCAATACCTTTTCTGCATCATGATCGACATCCGACCGTTGCGCTATTTCGTTGCGCTCGCCGAGACGCGGCACTTCGGGCGAGCGGCTGTGCGACTCAACATCACTCAGCCGCCGCTGTCGCGCCAAATTGCAGCGCTGGAGGAGGCACTTGATGTAACCCTGATCGAGCGTACTTCACGTAGCGTGGAGTTGACGGCGGCAGGCCGGCGTTTTCACGAGGATGCCAAGGCGATCCTTGCTGCCGTTGCGCAGGCCGCCGCGAATGCACGAGCAGCGGCGCAGGGCGGCCTCGGCACGCTGTCCGTCGGTTTCACCATGTGCGCGGCGTATAGCGTGGTACCGAAATACGCGCGTCTTTTTTCCACTGCCTGGCCTGATGTGGAACTGAATCTGCGCGAGATTGTGTCCAACGACCTGGCCGCGCAGGTGCACGACGGGCGCATTGATGCGGCGATCATGTTCCCGGCGCCGTTGGCGGCCGGCATGTCGTCGCGTACGATCTTTAGCGAACCGTTGTGTATTGCGCTATCGAGATCTCATCCGCGTGCGCGTGCACGTCGTCTGGATATTGCGCAGCTTGCCGGGGAACCATTCATCATGGCCTCGGCAGATTCAGCCCCGTCGTTGCGTCAGACCATTGTCGATCATTGCCGCAGCGGCGGCTTCGAACCCGACGTGCGGCTAGAAGTTCAGTTGCAACAGACGATTCTGACCTTGGTGGACGAGGGCGTCGGCGTTGCACTTGTGCCATCGTCCATGCGCAAGGCGCAGCTGGCCGGCGTGGCCTTTGTGCCGTTGCAGGGTGCACCAACGGTCGATCTCGTGCTGGTTTGGTCAGAAGCGAGCCGTAACCCTTGCCTGGCAAGCTTTCTCTCGTTGCAATAAATCGGCGCAGTAGAATTGTTCGCACCAGGCGCAATCGCGCCATTCATCGGAGTTGGCAATGACAATCCCTGTTTCATTCATCGGCCTCGGCAACATGGGGCTGCCCATGGCCCGCAATCTTCTCAAGGCGGGTTTCGCCGTTACCGTGTTCAACCGCACGAAAGAACGCGCCGAAACGCTGGTTACGGAGGGCGTTGTTGTGGCCGACTCTGTGAAGGCAGCCATTCAGCCCGGCAGTATCGTCATCACCATGCTGGCGAACGATGCGGCGTTGATGGATATTGCACGGGATATTCCTGCCGCGCTCGGGAAGGGCGGCCTGCATATCTCGATGAGTACAGTGTCGCCTGAAACGTCGCGCACCTTGTTGGCGACGCATGCGGCTGTCGGCAGCGACTTTATTGCCGCACCGGTGTTTGGGCGCCCAGAGGCAGCGGCAGCGCAAAAGTTGTGGATCTGCACTTCCGGCGATGCGGCGGCGATTGTGCGTGCGCGCCCCGTGCTTGCGGCGATGAGCCAGGGCATCTTCGAATTCGGTGCGGAAGTTGGTGCGGCCAATGTGCTCAAACTGACGGGCAACTTCATGATCATCGCCGCGATTGAAGCAATGGCAGAAGCATTGGCGTTGGGTGAGAAAAACGGGCTCAATCGCAGCGATCTGATGTCCTTCTTCGGCCAGACGATTTTTGCCTGCCCGATCTATCAGAACTACGGACGTATTCTCGCTGAACGCGCTTACGAGCCTGCTGGTTTCAAGCTCGAGTTGGGCATGAAGGACGTACGCTTAGTGCGCGATACAGCGGAAGAGGCCAAGGTCCCGATGCCCGTTGCTGATCTGGTGCATGCACGTTTGCTGAGCGCGCTGGCGAAGGGGCGCGGCAACCTCGATTGGACGGCAATCGAGTTGGCATCGGCCGAGGATGCTGGCCTGCGGTAATTCCGGTGTGTGTACGGAGTGCTGTTCTTCGTTACGCGCGGATCAAGCGCAGGTGCGTGATTTCAGATGGTGCGCCGAAGCGCTTGGGCGGTCCCCAGTAACCGGTACCGCGGCTGATGTAGACCAGCAGACCATCGATACGACGCAGGCCGGCGGTGAAGGGTTGCTGGAAGCGAACGAAGTGATTCCACGGCCAGAACTGACCGCCATGCGTGTGTCCTGACAATTGCAGATCGTAGCCGGCCGATGCGGCGGCGAAGGCGCTACGGGGTTGATGCGCGAGCAGGATTTTCGGTGCATCGGGCGCGCCGGCCACGGCGGCATGTGGATCGCTGCGTCGGGCCGGATCGAAATGATGCGCACTGTAATCGGTGATGCCCGCCACGACCAGTGGTGCGCCGGCATGCTCGACCACGACGTGCTCGTTGTTGAGAACACGCAGGCCGAGACGCTCAACCTCCTGGGTCCATGCTTGCGCGCCGGAATAGTATTCATGGTTGCCAGTGACGAAAAAGCTGCCGTGTTTTGCCCGCAACCGATGCAATGGCTGCGTGTGCGGTGCGAGTCTTTCCACGCTGCCGTCGACCAGATCGCCGGTGACGGCAATCAAGTCAACATTGAGTGCATTGACCGCGTCGACGATGGCATCGAGATAGCCGCGCTTGATGGTCGGACCGACATGAATGTCGCTGATCTGCGCGATGGTGAAGCCTTCGAGTGCGGGCGCCAGATTGGCGATGGGAACGTTGACCGTGACGACGCGTGCACGACGGCGTGCGTTGATCAAGCCGAGCAGGGTAAACAGCAATGACACAGCGATAACGCCGAGTGCAGAGTCTTGTACAAGCACATCGATGTTCATGAACGGCGCGGCAATCAGCAGCGTGACGTCGCGCAGGAAACAAAGCACCAACAGCGATGAGAAAAGGCCCATCAGCAGGAAGCCGATCCAGTTCAGGAGATCGCCGCCCTTGTTGCGCGAGCGGCTGAGCAGGGCAGTTGGAATCATGACGCAAGACAATGCCAGCAAAAGGGCACCCATGATTCCCCAGGCAATACTGCCGGGTAGCGCCGGCAGGATACGCACGCCGATGTAGAGATGCAGCAATGCCAACAGACTGAAGACAACGAACACGAAACGACGGGAGCGCAAGGCAATCTCCTGCGGACGGAATGCACACTAAATGGCGGCGTTAAGGCCTGAATCAAGCGCTGATTGGTTTGGGCTTTGTAAGTAGATGCTATGAACTGAAAACGGGAAATGCATCCGATAAAACAAAAGACAAAACAAAAGCCCGCCCGAGTGTGACTCGGTGCGGGCTTTTGTTTTGTACGACTGGAAGATTATGCGGCTTGCGCGGGAATCTTCGAACTCTTGTTTGTGATGCGGTTCTTGGCATCGACATAGACCAGATCAGGTGCGTACTTCTGCAGCTCGATCTCGTTGTAGATGGCGAAGGTCGCGATGATGAGCAGGTCACCGGCAGCGGCCTGGCGTGCAGCAGCACCGTTCACGGAAATGGTGCCAGTACCACGCTCGGCACGAATCGCATAGGTGGTGAAGCGCGCGCCGTTATTGACGTTCCAGATCTCGATCTGTTGATATTCCTTGATGTCAGCGGCATCAAGCAAATCCTCATCAATGGCGCAGGAGCCTTCATAGTGAAGCTCGGCCTGCGTCACGGTGACGCGGTGCAGTTTGGACTTCAACATCGTGCGTTGCATTGCGATCCCTTTCCGAAGCGGGCGTTACCGGGGGCGACTAAAGAATGAAACAACTGAACTACGGTCACCGCCTTTCCGCTCTTTCAGATCTCCATGTTGTCGATCAGGCGTGTGACGCCGAGTTTGGCGGCTGCCAAAACAACGAGCGGTTCTGCCTGTATTTCTGACGACATGAAAGCATGAGCGGACGGCGATTGTAGATCAGATTTTCGCCTTATCGCAATATAGTCGGGCTGCCAGCCGTGGGCCTCAAGGGCTTGTTTTGCTGCACTTTCCAGACCCGAAAAATCCCGGTTGCCGGCCCGTACCTCGGCTACCAATTTCGTCAATTCCCTTGCCAGACGGGGCGCTTCGGCGCGCTCCTCTTTTGAAAGATAGCCGTTGCGTGACGACAATGCCAATCCGTCATCAGCACGAATGGTCGGACTATCAATAATTTCAATTGAAAGTGACAGCTCGCGGACCATGTTTTTGATGACCATGACCTGCTGAAAGTCTTTTTTCCCGAACAGGGCAACCTGGGGTTGAACGATGTTGAACAGCTTGTTCACGACGGTCGCGACACCACGGAAATGGCCGGGTCGGAATTCACCTTCAAGCACGCTTTGATGTTCCGGCGGCGGCTCCACGTGATACTGCTGCGGCTGCGGATACATCTCAGCTTCGTTTGGCGCAAAGAGATAATCGACACCCGCCGCCACGAGGCGCGCGCAGTCATTCTCGAAGGTGCGCGGGTAGGCGTCGAAATCCTCGCCCGGCCGGAATTGCAGGCGATTGACGAAGATGCTGGCGACCACGATGTCCGCATGTTGCTTCGCCTCGGTCATGAGTGCGATGTGGCCATCGTGGAGATTGCCCATGGTGGGTACGAAGGCGATGCGGTGTTGCTTGCGCTCATTGGCCAATGCGGCGCGTAGGCCAGCGGCGGTAGGGTGAATCTGCATATCGGTCCGTCAGTAAATCAATAACAGTGTTCGGCAGCAGGGAAAGCGCGTTCCTTCACGGCGATGACATAGTTGCGCACGGCTTCTTCAATGCTCTTCGCGCCATCCATGAAGTTGCGGACAAAACGCGCCGGCTTGCCTGGATAAATGCCGAGCATGTCTTGCAGCACCAACACCTGCCCTGAACAATCGAGGCCCGCACCGATGCCGACTGTCGGGATACGCAGGATGTCGGTGAGCTCCTTGCCGAGCGCTGCGGGAATCAATTCATAAAGCATCGCGACAGCACCGGCTTCCTGATGCGCGAGCGCCTCTTCTTTCATACGCAGTGCCGAGGTTTCATCCTTGCCCTGGATGCGATAGCCGCCGAGCATGTTGACGCTCTGCGGCGTGAGGCCAATATGCGCCCATACCGGAATACCGCGCTCGGTGAGGAAGCGCACAGTCTCGGTCATGCATAGGCCGCCTTCGAGCTTGACCATGTGTGCACCGGCCGCCATGAGTTTCGACGCGCTGCGCAACGCCTGTTCCTTGCTCTCCTGATACGAACCCCACGGTAGATCGGATGCCACCAGCGCACGCTTGCTGGCGCGGGCGACACATTCGGTGTGATAAATCATTTGCTCAAGTGTCACGGGCAGCGTGCTCTTGTGACCCTGGATCGTATTGCCGAGCGAGTCGCCGATCAGGATGATGTCGACACCGGCGCGATCAAGCAAAGCTGCGAAACTGGCGTCGTAGGCGGTGAGGCTGACGATGGCTTCCTTCTCCGCATACATGCGGCCCAGTTCGTGCAACGTGACGGCTTTTTCGGTGGAGCGGTCGGCGAGATAATTCATTGCGGCATCCTTCGGAACTGCTTGATCGAAAGTGCTGAACCGAAACGGTTCAGCGGAAAACGAAATATACAGCGCCTAGCAAACAGAGCCCCGCCCAGAGAAAATCGAGCTTGAGCGGCTGGTGCATGTAGAGCGTGGCGAAAGGGACGAAGACGAGCAGGGTGATGACCTCCTGCATGATCTTCAATTGTCCGAGTTCAAGTTGCGTTGCGCCAATGCGATTGGCTGGCACTTGCAGAAAATACTCGAACAGCGCAACGCCCCAGCTTAGCAGCGCAGCAATCCACCATGGCTTATCGTGCAGATTCTTCAGATGCGCATACCATGCGAAGGTCATGAAGATATTCGACGCAGCGAGCAGCAGCGCGGTTTGTGCAATGACAGGCAATCCGAACATGTTTACTCCATGCGCAACGAGGTGTTCATATCTTCGTGATGCGTTGATCCGCACATTTTTTGAGCAGATCGGTCACTGTTCCGTGGCCGGGGATGACGAGCCCTGGTGCAACTTCGTGCAGCGGCGCGAGTACGAAGGCACGTTCATGCATGCGTGGATGCGGCAGTGTCAGTACGGCATCGTCGTTCTTTTCGTTGCCGAACAGCAGCAGGTCGAGATCGAGCGTACGCGGTGCATTCGGCACGCTGCGCTGGCGGCCGAAACGTTGTTCTATCGAGAATAGTGCAGCAAGCAATTCGTGTGACGTACCGTCATAGTCGAGCACGAGCACGCCATTGATGAAGTCCGGCTGATGCCTGAGACCAACCGGTGCCGTGCAATAAAGACTAGATACTTTGAGCAGATGCGCACCCGGCAGTGCTGCAATTTCACCTTGCGCAGCCCGTAGCGTACCCTCGGCATCGCCCAGATTTGCGCCGAGGGCGACGTAAGCGAGTGTCACTCTGCTGCTCCGGTGGGGGCACTGCCTTCACCCGTACCCGGCTTGCGGCGCCGACGGCGTTTCTTTTTCTTCGGGTCGGTGTCGGGCAACAGCATGGCTTCGCGCTCGACGTAATCGGCGTCGTGAAATTCAGTCCACCATTCGGCCAATTCTTCCGGTACTTCACCACTCTTGGCACGCAGCAGCAGAAAGTCGTAGGCGGCGCGGAAACGCGGCTGCTCAATCACACGCATCGGTTGCTTGCCGCTGCGCTTGTCGAAACGCGGTTGCAGCAACCAGATGTCCTTGATGTCGCCGGCGATGCGACGCGTAATCGCAAGCTTTTCGCCCTGTTGATCGAGCACTTCGTCCATGGCCTCGAACAAGGCCGGGGTTGGCAGTTCGCCGCGCTTCTTGCGAATCTCCCAATTTGCCAACACTTCGTGCCACAGCAGCGTGGCGAAAAGGAAACCTGGCGATGTTGTCTTGCCTGCGCGCACGCGTTCGTCGGTGTTGGCGAGGGACAGCATGACGAATTTCTCGCCCATGGGCTGGTCGAGAATCACGTCGAGCAGCGGCAGCAGGCCGTGATGCAAACCGGCATCGCGCAAGCGCATGAGGCAGGCAACGGCATGGCCTGACGTGAGCAGCTTGAGCATTTCGTCGAAGAGGCGCGCGGCCGGCACGTTTTCCAGCAATTCGGCCATGTCCTTGATTGGCGCGGCCGTGGCAGGATCGATGGAAATGCCCAGCTTGGCTGAGAGGCGCACGGCCCGCAGCATGCGTACCGGATCTTCGCGATAGCGCGTCTTGGGGTCGCCGATCATGCGCAAGGTCTTGGCCTGAATGTCGGCAACGCCATCGTGGTAGTCATGCACGACTTCGCGATGCGGGTCGTAATACAGTGCATTGGCAGTGAAATCACGGCGCGCGGCATCTTCGGCCTGTGTGCCCCAGACGTTGTCATGCAGCACGCGGCCGTGCTCGTCGGTAATGGTGTTGTGGTCATGCGCGGCGCGGAACGTGGAAACCTCGATGGTTTCGCTGCCGAACATGACATGAACAATCTGAAAGCGGCGGCCGATGATGCGCGAACGCCGGAACAAGGC
>DATJJR010000066.1:0-5323 GCA_035492055.1 Rhodocyclaceae bacterium
CAGTTCACTTCGCTGGACACCTACATTGCAACCATGAATCAAACGAGTATCTATCTCACGCAACAACTGGCAAGCATTGCCAATACGACCTCCAGCATCAATAGCTAAACCCGGGAAAGCATCCATGTTCGCCTCCAGCAACGCCACCGCCTACGCCCAGATGGGCGTTGAAAGCGGTGTACAGGCCGCGACTCCGCACAAGCTCATCCTGATGCTTTTCGACGGCGCCATGTTTGCGCTGGCCTCGGCCAGTCACAACATGCAGCAGAAGAACATTCCCGAGAAAGGCTCGGACATTTCCAAGGCCATCAACATCATCGGCAATGGCCTGCGTGCCAGTCTTGATGTCGAAGCGGGTGGGTTACTGGCCGAAAGGCTCTATGCACTCTACGATTACATGTGCGCACGCCTGCTGCATGCCAATCTGCGTAACGATGAAGAAGCACTCAATGAGGTCTCCCGTCTGCTCGGGGAGCTACGCTCCGCTTGGGCAGAAATAGCGGACGATCCCGCCGTAGTTTCAGCAAACCGCGCTGTCGCCTGAGGTCTACCATGCTTGAAATGCAGAACCAGATCGCACTCTACGAAGAGATGACCGTCCTGTCCTCGCGCATGGTGGAAGCCGCGCGCAATGGAGAATGGGACGATCTCATTGCGCTCGAACGGTCAGTCAATGCACTGCGCATGCGCATGATCGAGGAAGACGACAACAGTCGTCTCGACATCCCCGAGCGTGAACGCAAGGCCTCCCTGATTCGGCGCATTCTCGCTGATGATGCCGAAATCCGCCGCCACACCGAGCCGTGGATGGAGCATCTGCGCCAATATCTCGGTGACGCGCATAAGAAGCGCCAGGTCGACAGGGCCTACGGCGCACGCAGTTTCTGACGCAAGGTGGCCGAAGCGCCACCATGACATTCATCATGCATTCCAGCGGAGGCCGACATGGCGTTAGCGCCAACTGACGCCGGCCTCAGCATGCGCTTGCCGAGCGACAACAATGCGCTCAGGCCAAGTACGCCTATCCAGGGGCTGCCGAGCGACCTGCCGGACTTGTCGCCAGGTCAGGTTTTCAGTGCCCGCATTCAGGAAGTTCTTCCGCAAAATACCTACCGTGCGCTGGTCGCTGGCAAATCGGTCACGCTGGCCTTGCCCGAAGGCGCAAAAAACGGCGACGTGCTCGAGCTCGTCGTCGTCGATCGTGGCCCGACGTCCATCCTTGCCCGGACCATCTCGCCGGACGGCGCCGACGCAGGCGCTTATCAGCACACCACGCTATCGCCCGCCGCACGCATGATCGGCGAACTGCTCAGCGAAGCGCCTGACAATACCACCGCCCCGCTCAACAAAGGCCAGCCACTCCTGAATGCGCCACCAACCACGGCGGCACCGCTTGCCGCCGCATTGAAGAATGCTGTCGAAAACAGCGGACTGTTTTACGAATCGCATCAGGCACAGTGGATCGCCGGCAAACGGCCCGTCGACAGTCTGTTGCAGGAGCCGCAGGGACAAAAGTCCGACATGGACGCCGTTGCCCGCAGCAGCGTACGCCAGGCCCAAAACGCCATTGACGACAGTGTCGATACAAGTGGAAACAGCAACACAAACAAAATACTGTCGCCACTCACCGCCGACGACAATACCAAGGCTGCGATCAGCAGCAACACGCAGCAGCCCGCCACGACACGCGCCGATAGCCAGCAGGCGACGCTGCCGCCTGATCTCCGGCCACTCGTACATCAGCAACTTGAAGCCGCAGCCAGTCAGCGCCTGATTTGGCACGGCGAAGCCTGGCCCGGCCAGCCGATGGATTGGCAGATTGAAGAAGACCGGCAGCACGTACCGCGATCGGCCGATGAGCCCAAGCCCTGGTCAACCACGTTGCGCCTCACCACGCCGCGCCTTGGTTCGGTTGAGGCAAAGCTGCGCCTCGTTGGTAACGGCCTGCAACTCCATTTGAGCACAGCCGTCGGCGCATCTGCCGCCGACATGCGCGACGAGCTGCCGGCACTGTCGGATGCGCTTTCCGCCGCCGGCATACAGCTGCAGTCGGCTCAGGTCCGTCACGAATCCGGGCAACATGAACATGAACCCGAATGACGCGCTCCCCAGCACCGAGGCAGAGCGCGCCCTCGCTGTCGCCCTGGCGTATGCGCCAGGCGATGCCGCACCTCGTGTCGTTGCCAAAGGCAAGGGGTTGATCGCGGAGGAAATCATCAATCGCGCCAAAGCCCACGGTGTCTACGTTCACGAGTCGCCGGAACTGGTAACGCTGCTCCTGCAAGTCGATATCGACGATCGCATTCCGCCGCAACTCTACGTTGCCGTCGCCGAGTTGCTCGCCTGGTTGTATCGCATCGAAGAAAAGGGCATCGAATCGGCCAAGTTGGAATAAACTTCCGCCGCCATGTCCACACCAGCGAATCTCCTCATGGAACCCGACCATCAGGATCCGGAATCCGGTACACAGCCTGACGATACCCAGGCCGAAACCGAAGTCCTTTCCAACGACCAATACAGTGAGTACCTGCTGCACGATACACGCGAGATTCTCGCGGTGCTGCGTCAGGTCGTTGAGCATGGCGACCTCGTCACAATCTACTTCAACCACGGCAAGGATTTCTTCCTGACCACGCTGCTTGCCATCAGCGAAAACGGCCTTCTGATTGACCGCGGTCGGGATGAAATCATGAACCGTCGTGCACGCGAAGCCGACAGGATTTTCTGTGTCACGCGCCACGACAAAGTGAAGCTGCAATTCATCCTGACCGGGATACGCGAGGAGCGTTACGAGAATAGCAATGTGTTTGCAGCAGCATTGCCGGCAACGCTGCTGCGCCTGCAACGCCGCGAAACCTTTCGCTTGCGTACGCCGATCATGCGCCCTCTGCTCTGCAACGTGCCGACACCGGGGATCGACAGTAATGAGGGACAGTCCGACCCAGCAATGGAACATCAGACGGACCATCTGCATGTCATCATCGACATCAGCGTAGGCGGCATTTCATTGCAGCTCGCCGATCTGCCTTTGTTGCGCGGCCAGATATTGCACAACTGTGTGATTGACCTTCCGGAAGTCGGTGTCATCACTGCCACGCTTGAAGTACTGAACCTCTACGAGACCACGCTGAAAAGCGGCATGCCAAGCCAGCGCGCTGGCTGCCGTTTCGTCGACCTGCCCGGATCGTCACAGAACCTGATTCAGCGCTACATCGTCCGCACCGAACGCGAACGCAAGGCCCGGGAAAGCGGATTGATCCGCTAAGCGGATCTTCGCTTCTTACCCTTCTTTACTCACTCTGCCCGCCCAGCGCGTCACTGAGCGAGGCAAGCATTGCAGCCAGTTCGCCGCACATGATGGCGAAGTCGGCCTCAAATGCATCGCTGCCGCCATCCATTGACTGCTCTGCCTGCTCCCTGAGCACATCGAGAAACACCACGCGCTTGATCTGCATCTGCTCGGTCAACACGAAGCTGATGCGATCATTCCATGTCAAGGCAAGCTTGCCGGCTACCTTGCCTCGGCTGATATGCTGATTGATCTCATCCGCATCGAGGGGGTGGCGCACGTAGCGTACGCTGCCACCGGCATCGCCGACGACACGCAGCTCGCAATCCTGATCGATCGAAAACGGTCCCGGCACTTCGCCAAGCGACAGCCATGTCGTCATCGCCGTGCCCGGCGCCTGTACGGTCTTGAACAAGGTCAGCGGCAATTCACCCAGCGTGAGTTTGAGTTGCTCGATCACTTCGTCGGCCTTCCCGCTACTCGCCGCATCGACGACCAGCCAACCACCGACAGGATCAATCCACACGTACGTCAAGCGACGTTTCACAAACGCGCGCGGCAGCAATTCGGCCTCTATCTGCTCGAAAATCTGGCGCTGTTCCGCCCGTCCCGGCTTGAAACCGCGCTCGGCCTCAAGATTTGCCGCCCTTTCCTGCGCATACTGACGTATGACAGACACAGGCAGAATTTTCTGTTCGACCCCCAAAGTCAGCATCATTTGTTGCGCTTGCACAAACAGCAATTCATCCGGATTGCCGCGCGGCGGAACCCACCCCTGTGCCTGCCGATCCAGCGCACCACATGGCCTAAACGCTGATTTGGCAAGCTTTTCCGCCAACTCCTCCGGAGTTTCAGACCAGCCGGACGCGAGACGGAAAACCTGCAAATTGCGAAACCACATGAGGAAAAACTCCGGGGGAAATGTAAGGAAAAAGCGAAGGAGATGTTGCGAAGGCATTGTAGCGCAAGGGCTGCCGCGCCTCTTGCGAAAAAAAGCTTGCACTTTTTTTTCTACTTGTGGCTAGAATACGAGCCAGGCCATTTGGCCTTCTCTCGACTAAACGGAAGGAAGGGAAGATGAACAAAGCTGAACTGATCGAAATCGCCGCCAAGGAAGCCGACATTAGCAAGGCCGCCGCCGGCAAGGCGCTGGACGGCATCATTGCTGCTGTCGTCAAGGCTGTTTCCAAGGGCGATACGGTCACCCTGGTTGGTTTCGGTACCTTCAAGTCGGCCAAGCGTGCTGCACGCACCGGCAAGAACCCGAAGACCGGTGAATCGATCAAGATCCCGGCAACCACCGTGCCGAAGTTCTCCGCCGGTGCTGGTTTCAAGACCGCTGTTGCTGGCAAGAAGAAGAAGTAATCCTTCTTACAGAACAAATAAAAAGGCCCGCGATTGCGGGCCTTTTTATTTGTTCAAACCCAGTCGCAGCGCGGCCGGACAGGTAGTTGATGACGTATATTGCTGCATCGACGAATCTCTCTCCGCCCCATGAGCGCAATGCCCGGCGACACCTCCGCAAGTCTTATCGAAGAAGCTTTCAACAGCGCCGTTACCCACTATCGGAATGGTCAGTTCGAAATGGCGGAACAGCTTTTCCGCGCCATTCTCGAACTCGAGCCGAACCACGCCAACGCGAACTACAACCTTGGCCTGTTGGCCGCGCATTTCAAGCGCATGCCCGAGGCACTGGGCTTTCTCAACAAGGCGCTCATGGCCGCGCCGCACGAGACCAGCTTCTGGTTGAGTTATCTAGAGGCACTCGCCTCCATCGGTGACATCGACACTGCACGGCAAACATTGGCGCTCAGTCGCCAGCATGGATTGGCATTGCAAGGCCCGGTGGTCACGCAGATCGATGCGTCACCCAATGCGCCCACCGTCGCTTCGGTACCCGTTGCAGCAACCATGCCGCAATCGGCCGTTGCACATCCATCGGACATCGAACTCAGAACCGTCAATATCGCCTTTCAGCGCAAGAACTTTGCACTGCTTGAAGTGCTGGGGCGAGACATTACGCAACGCTATCCC
>DATJJR010000067.1:0-9591 GCA_035492055.1 Rhodocyclaceae bacterium
ATCGAGCAGCGATTGCACGCCAAAATTATTGGCTGCCGAACCGAAAAATACTGGGCATTGCTTACCCGCGAGATAAGCGTCTTTATCGAACTTGTGTGAGGCACCACGCACCAACTCAACGTCGGTACGCAATTCATCCGCTTGCATACCAATCAACTCGTCGAGGCGAGGATTGCTCAGCCCATCGATAATTTCCGACGTGCCTTTTTCGGCATGCGGATCAAAGAAGGCAATTTGATCGGTGTACAGGTTGTACACGCCGCGGAACAGCTTGCCCATGCCGATCGGCCATGTCATCGGTGCACATTCGATGTTCAGCACAGACTCGATTTCGTCGAGCAGATCAACCGGATACTTGCCGTCGCGGTCAAGCTTGTTGATGAAAGTAACGATGGGCGTATCGCGCAAGCGGCAGACATTGAGCAACTTGATTGTCTGTGCTTCGACACCGTTGACCGAGTCAATCACCATCACGGCCGAATCGACGGCCGTCAGGGTACGATAGGTATCTTCGGAGAAGTCTTCGTGACCCGGTGTATCAAGCAGGTTCACCATGTATTCGCGGTAGGGAAACTGCATCACCGACGAGGTCACCGAAATGCCACGCTGCTTTTCAAGCTCCATCCAGTCAGACGTTGCATGACGTGAAGCCTTGCGTGCGCGCACTTCGCCGGCAACCTGAATCGCACCACCAAACCAGAGCAGCTTTTCCGTCAGCGTAGTCTTGCCCGCATCGGGGTGGGAAATGATGGCGAAAGTACGACGGCGACGGACTTCTTCAAGCAGGTTGGACACGATGGCAACAGGCAGATGGAAAGGCCGCGATTATACCGGTCAGGCCGGGTCTTCATGCCTAATACAGATCGGCGCTGGCCTGTACTTTCCGTAGCGCACGCGCCTGGCGATGCCTTGCCATCAGGCGCGGATCGGTGACGATTTCACCGAGTGTGCCACCAATCACCATGATGACGCCGAGCAAGGGCAATACGAACATGAGGCCGGTAATGCCGGCAATCGCGCCGCCGATGAAAATCATCAGCACGGTAAGCAGCGGATGCATGTGCAGGCTGCGGCCCACCGTCTGCGGCATGTAAACGAAATCGTCCAGCAGGCGCGCAGCCAGAAACAAGGCAACAGCGGCCCAGGCCATGCCGGGCTGATCGGGAAAGTCCGTTGCTGCCACCATGATGACGAGCAGACCGCCGGCAATTGAACCAACATAGGGAATCCACGCGAAAATTGCGCAGACCAGCCCGAGCGCAATCGGCGCCGGCATGCCCATCCACCAGAGGCCGCCAGCCAATGTCAGCGTGTCGAGCACGGTGAGTTTGATCAAGCCGTGGAAATAAGCCCGCGTGGTGTGGTCGATTTCATTGAGAAGAAAGAGCGTCTTCTCGAAGAATGCGTTGGGTACGGCATCACTGATGAAGTCCTTGAAGCGCCGACCGTCGCGCAACTGGAAGAACGTGATGAACGGCACCAGCAACAGTGTCGGCAACCACGAACCGATATCCATGATCACGGACTGCGTCTGCTCGACGGCAAAGTTCTTGAACCAGTAATGCGTCTGCTCAGACACCTTTGCTGCGACATCGGCTTCGCGCAACAGTGACCAATGCTCCTCCAGCACACGCAGGCTGTGATCGATGAGACGCAAACCACCCTTGCCGTAGCGAGATACCAGGTCCTGCCAATCGAGCATATGACCGGCCAGCCACGGCAAGCCGAATATCAGCGCAATGGCGAACAAGCCGACGAATACGCCCATGACCATGGCCGTTGCCGCATCCGGCGTCCAGCCGCGCAGTACAAGCCAGCGCATCGGTGGTGCAAGCAGGTAGTACAAAACCAGGGCAAACAGAAACGGCATCACCAACCACAGCACTTTCTGGAAAATGAACAGTGCCAGACAAGTTGTCGCGATGATGCCGATCCAGACAAGCGGACCGGTTTCGTGGGTATTGCGTTCCCACTCGCGCTCCGGCTCTCGGACGCTCACAGTGTCTGGTCCACGTTGCGGCCCAACAGCACTTCACGCAGACGCAGGCCGATGTGACGGGCGAGATTGATGCCAAGCTTGGATGCAATCACCGCATGGGTATGCATCAGGTTGTTGAAGTCGTCACGGAAGAACACCAGCATCTTGCTGTTGCTGCCGGCACGCGCCTGCGTGGCACGCGGCGTATTGGTCAACAATGCCATCTCGCCGAAACCGGTGCCGGGCAACAGATCGGCCACCAGTCGACGTGCCTCTCCACTGCCACGAAAGATCAGCACATGGCCGGTGATGATGATGTAGATGGCGTGGCCTGCTTCCCCATCGTCGAAAATAACTTCGTTCTCCAGATATTCACGCTCGTGAAGCAGGCTGGAAACGATATCCAGTTCATGGGTGTTCAGATCCTGGAATAGCGGCAGCGCACGCAAACGCTCGTGGTACGGCTTGCTCGCGCTGCGCCTGAAGAATGAAAATCTCACGATCGCCTTTCAATCAATCTTCGATCAATCTCGCATCAGCAATGCCACCGCCTGCGCTGCAATGCCTTCACCGCGCCCGGTAAAACCCAATTTTTCGGTGGTTTTCCCTTTGATATTCACCTGCGTTCTTGCAATGCCCAGATCGGCCGCAATGTTGGCGGCCATTGCAGGGGCATATGGCAGGATTTTTGGCGCCTGGCAGATGACCGTGGCATCAACGTTCGCAACGCGCCAGCCGGCGGCGCGCACGCCCTCCATTGCGCCTCGCAGCAGCATGCGGCTGTCGGCGCCTTTCCACTGATCATCGGTATCGGGAAAATGCCGACCGATGTCACCAAGACCCGCAGCACCGAGCAAGGCATCCGTCACTGCATGCAGCAACACGTCGGCATCGGAATGTCCGAGCAGGCCAAGCGGAAACGGAATCGTCACGCCACCGATGATGCAGGGCCGGTCTTCGACCAGTGCATGAACGTCGAATCCCTGACCGACACGAATCTCCATTACGCCTGAGCTTTCCGAGTTTGCAGAATCCACTCAGCGACCTGCAGATCAAAGGGGTACGTTACCTTGAGATTGCTGCCGTCGCTTTCAATCAGGCGCGGCTGCAAGCCAAGCACTTCAACCGCGCTGGCTTCGTCAGTAATGTCGGGACCCGGTGCAACAAGCGCCTCAGTCAGTGTTTCATGGCGAAACATCTGCGGTGTCTGCGCGCGCCACATGCCTTCACGCGGCAGCGTTTCGACGATGGCCCCGCCGATACCACGCTTGACCGTATCGCTGACGGGCTCAGCCAGAATCCCTCCGATATCGACTTCTGGATCGACACCATCGATCAATGCATCAATATGCGCATGGGTCAGACAGGGCCGTGCCGCATCATGCACGAGTACCCAATCGTCATCGCCAACCAGTTCCGCCATCGCCTCAAGACCGTTACGCACGCTCTCGGCACGCGTCGTACCGCCGCAGCGCAGAATCCTCAGGCGACCAGCAAACGGCAGCCAGTTGTAGCTTGTCCAGAACGCATCGTCAGCGGCCAGTACAACGAAGACCTTTTCGATCTTCGGATGGCTGCACAACGCCGTCAGCGCGTGCGAGATCATCGGCCCGCCGGCAAGCGGCAGGTACTGTTTGGGAGTCGACTCTCCCATCCGCGCACCGGTACCGGCGGCGGGAACGAGGGCGTAGTAGCTCATGCAAGCATTGTACTCGCAGCAAATTCGCCTACTCGGCTAAACTCGCGCCATGTCTCATTCCCGCAACGGCGGCGAAATTTTCGCCCTCCTTGAAAACACCCGCGACCCGAATGCACCGGCAAGGCGCTATCGCAACCCTGTCGGTACCGTCACCGCACATGCGCCGACAGAAGTGCTCACTGCCCTTGCCGCCGTCGAAGCTGCTACCCGTAACGGATTGCATGCCTGCGGCTACGTCGCTTATGAAGCAGGTTATGCCCTGCAAAACCTGCCCATGCCTGAGCTTGCGGCATCGTTTGCCACATCGGCCATGCCGTTGCTCCAGTTTCATTTATATGAGCAATGCGAAGTTTTACCGACGAACGAAGCCGAGCAATGGCTCAACGACCTCGCTGGACAAGACGCTTGCGCCATTCACGACCTTGAACTCGCTGAGGACGCCGATTTCTACGCACGCAAGATTGCAACGATTCACTCGCTGATTCGTGACGGAGAGACGTATCAGGTCAACTACACCCTGCCCTGCCGGTTCCGCCATGCGGGCAATGCGGCTGCGCTTTACTGTGCGCTCAGAAAAACACAGCCCGTGGGGTTCTCTGCCTTCCTGAGTCTGCCCGAAGGACAAGTGCTGTCACTGTCGCCGGAACTGTTCATGCACAAGCAGGGCAATACGCTGACAACACGACCAATGAAAGGCACGGCTGCACGCGGCGCCTCTCTCGGCGAGGATGAAGACATTGCCGCGCACCTGCGCAGCGATGCCAAATCGCGTGCGGAAAACCTGATGATCGTTGATCTGTTGCGCAATGACCTCGGCCGTATCGCAGAGACCGGCAGCGTCCATGTACCGTCCCTGTTCCAGATCGAGACCTACGAGACGCTGCATCAAATGACGTCCACCGTCACCGCTACTGTCGCTGCGGATGTGACGCTCGCAGACATTTTTTCCGCCCTGTTTCCCTGCGGCTCTGTCACCGGAGCACCCAAGCGTCGCACCATGCAACACATCGCTGCGCTGGAGCAAGCATCGCGCGGCATCTACACAGGTGCCATCGGCTACGTCGAACCAGGTGGTGACTTCTGTTTCAGCGTGCCCATCCGCACGATCATCAAACACGCGCGTGACAATCAAAAAGACAAAGCCCTCATGGGTGTCGGTAGCGGAATTGTGTTCGACTCATCGGCAAGCGCGGAATACGCCGAGGTCCAATTGAAAACGCGCTTTCTGCAGGAAGTGAACCGCGACCTCGGCTTGATCGAATCGATGCATCTTTCGCCGGACGGCAGCATTCGCCATCTCGATTTGCACATGGCACGACTTGCGCATGCAGCAAAGACCTTCGGGTTTTATCTGCCCGAGAAAGCCATTCGTACTGAGCTGGCAGCCTATACAAAACATCGCCCGCAACATGAATCGCGACGCTTGCGCCTGCAATTGAATCACGACGGCACATTTTCGCTCGCCGATTTCGCCATTCCGCCCGTGCCGCCAAGGCCGATGCTTGTCCTCAGCAGCACGCACATCGACAGCACATCGGTCTTTCGCCGCCACAAGACGACACAACGCGCACTGTATGAAAACGAATACGCAGGTGCCGTCGAACACGGCGCATGGGAAGTGCTATTTCTCAACGCGCATGGACGTATCGCCGAATGCGCACGACACAACATCTTCGCTCGCATCGATGGGCAACTCGTCACCCCGCCCGTGACCGAAGGTGCGCTGCCCGGCGTCCTGCGCGAAAGCATGAAAGATGAATTAGTGGAACGGCCGCTGACGCTGAGCGACCTGAATACCGCCGATGAGATTTACGTCGGCAACGCCGTACGCGGCCTCACACGTGTTTTCTTGAATCATGATCATCAAGGCTGACCTCACCAATCCGGATCACACTGCTGCACTCATCCGCCTGATGGATGAATATGCCGCCGGTCCAACCGGCAATGGTTCGGGGCTTACGGATTACGCCAAGGAAAATCTGGTCGCTGCACTACACACCCGCCCTGGCGCGCACACCTTGATTGCCGTTGAAAACGGAGCATACGTCGGACTGCTGAATGCTTTCGAAGGCTTCTCCACCTTTGCCTGCAAGCCGCTGCTCAATATTCATGATGTCATCGTCACGGCAGCGCAACGCGGTCAAGGCCATGGCCGCGCACTCATGCAGGCGGCCGAAGCGCTCGCACGCGAACTCGGTTGCTGCAAATTGACGCTGGAAGTCCTCGCTGGCAACGTCAAGGCACAGGCCGCCTATGCAGCGCTCGGCTACGCCGCTTACGAGTTGGAACCAGCCATGGGAAAGGCACAGTTCTGGCAGAAGCTGCTTTAGCAAGCACAGGAATCAGATCATCACCTGCGTGCCCAGCTCCACCACCTGATTGGCTGGCAAGTTGAAGTAGCTCGCGGCACTTTCAGCCTGGCGTGTCATCCACGCAAACATGCCGGCACGTCGATGCGACATGCAGGTTGTTGTCTCGCCTTCGACCACCATTGCACGGGCCACAAAATACGTGGTGTTGTTCTGTTCCAGCTGCAACGATTCCGCCAGCGGCGCCAACGCGGCCGGTACATCCGGCTCTTCGCGGAAACCGAAATGCACCGACACGGCATAGAGGTTCGGCGCAAGCATGTGCAGCTTCAGACGCGATACATCATCTACACGCGGAATTTCCTCGTTCACGACATTGAGGAACACGGTGCGCTCATGCATCACCTTGTAGTGCTTGAGGTTGTGAAACAGTGCGCTTGGCACGACATCCGGGTCAGATGTCAGATAAATCGCCGTGCCAGGCACACGCGGCACGTCATCCATGGGTGTTGCAACAAAACCGCTCATGGGAATGTCCAGACGGCGACGCTGCGCGGACACTTCGGCACTGCCGCGCTTCCATGTGGTCAGAAAGAGGAAGATCACACCGCCAAACGTCAGCGGCAGCCAACCGCCCTCCGTCAACTTGGTCAGGTTGGATGCAAAGAACAACAGCTCAAGTACAAAGAACACACCAAGGCTCACCAGCAATGGCAGGCGGAAACGCGAACGCAGTGTCAGTGTGATTGACAATGTCAACAGCGTCGTAATGATCATCGTGCCCGACACGGCGATGCCATAGGCCGCCGCCAACGCACTTGACGAACGGAATTCGAGCACCAGCCAGATCACCGCCACCAGCATGAGCCAATTCACCGTCGGTACATAAATCTGGCCGCGTTCGGTATCGGACGTATGCAACACATGGATACGCGGCAAATAACCGAGGCGCGACGCCTGCAATGTCATCGAATACGCACCTGTGATGGTCGCTTGCGAGGCAATCACGGTCGCCGCCGTAGCCAGGATGACGAGCGGCACAAGGAACCAGTCCGGTGCCAGCAGATAAAACGGATTCGACGCCGCAGTGGCATCACGGATGACCAATGCACCTTGTCCGAAGTAATTAATCATCAGCGCCGGGCATACCAATCCGTACCACGCAAGCCGTACCGGCTGTGCGCCAAAGTGACCCATGTCGGCATATAACGCTTCACCACCGGTCATGGCCAGGAACACGGCGGATAAAAGCAAAAACGCCTCAGTCGGATCATTCAACGCAAAACTCAAGGCGTACATCGGATCAAGCGCGTACAAGACCTCAGGGGTTTTAACAATGCTGTGCGCACCCAGTGCCGCCAATGCAAGGAACCAGACAACCGTAATCGGCCCAAACAATGCGCCCACGCGCTGCGTGCCGAAACGCTGTCCAAGAAAAAGCAAAAAGATCACCGCAATCGTGATCGGCACGATCATGTGCTGAAAGCGCGGTGTCGCCACACCGATGCCTTCGACCGCCGACAACACCGAAATCGCCGGTGTGATCATGGCATCACCGTAGAACAATGCCGCCGCAAAGATGCCGCCGGCAATGATCCATGGCGACCAGCGGCGCGGCTTTGAATCCTCGCTGCCCACAGCATCCAGACGATGCGCCAGAGCCGTCAGTGCAAGCACGCCGCCCTCGCCTGCATTGTCGAAACGCAGCACGATGGCCACGTACTTGAACGAGACAATCAGCATCACCGACCAGAACAGCATCGACAAGGTCGCCATCACATGTGCCGGACTCGGCGCCATACCGTGCGCAAACGCTTCCTGAAACGCATACAGCGGGCTGGTACCGATATCGCCGTACACAACACCGAGTGCTGCCAGTGAAAGTGGAAGAAGACCAGCCTTTGAGGTGTGCGACTGAACGCTCATTTGATTAACTTGAAAATTCTGCAACCGCCATTCTGACGGCGGCCATATAAAAAAAGTGTAAAGAGCGAGTCCAACACCCTTTAACCACGGGCTTTTGTGGCTTTTTTCTTCTTTTCCTGTCATTCAATTTTTATATCGTTTTTACGTTGACGGTATGCCTTCTTACACCGTCTTGAAATTGCCCTGCCTAGCATTCGTGGCGTAGCGGTACCTACCGCAAACACTACGGAGCCAAGCATGGATTTCGAATATCTCGCCCTTCTGGCGATCTTTACCGGACTCATCATCGCGTTCGCCGCCGGTTGCGCACGTCTTGCCGGCTCGCGCATTGCGAATGGAGACAAGTCATGAACTGGCTGCTCGTTCTCAGCGCGCTGGTCGCTGCCGGTCTGCTGATCTATCTGATCGCAGCGCTCCTCAATCCAGAGGATTTTTCGTAATCGATCCAGAGGACTTCTCGTGAACACTTCATTGACACCCCACGCGCTGCTGCTACTCGGGCTCTTCACATGCATCATTGCCCTGCTCGCCAAGCCGCTCGGCCTCTACATTGCCCGGACCATGGAAGGTGAGTACGGCTGGGCACGTCGCATCGAATCACCACTTTATCGACTCTGCGGCATTCGTACTGAAGGCATGGGCTGGCTGCGTTACGCCTACGCAATCATCATTTTCAATGCACTCGGCCTGCTGGCTGTGTACCTGCTGCAACGCCTGCAACTATGGCTACCGCTGAATCCGCAACAGATGGCCAACGTCTCAACCGATTCGGCGTTTGACACCGCAGTGAGTTTTGTCAGCAATACCAACTGGCAGGGCTACTCGGGCGAATCGACGATGAGCTATCTCACGCAGATGCTTGGCCTGTCGGTGCAAAACTTTCTCTCGGCCGCCACCGGCATTGCCGTCGTCATTGCGCTGATCCGCGGATTTGCGCGCCACTCATCTGCCGACATCGGCAATGCATGGATGGATTTGACGCGTTCCACGCTGTGGATTCTGTTGCCCTTGTCGCTGGTGCTGGCGGTGTTCTTCGTCAGCCAAGGTGCCATCCAGAACTTCGACGCCTACAAGGATGTGACAACGCTCGAAGTCACCCACTACGACAATCCCAAGCTCGGTGCTGATGGCCAACCGCTTAAGGATGCACAAGGCAATGTCATCACCGAGTCGGCGCAAACCCAGACACAGACGCTGCCAATGGGCCCGGTCGCATCACAGGAAGCGATCAAGATGCTCGGCACCAACGGCGGCGGTTTCTTCAATGCCAACTCCGCGCACCCCTACGAAAATCCGACACCGCTGTCGAACTTCGTGCAGATGCTCGCCATCTTTCTGATCCCCGGCGCCTTGTGCTTGAGCTTCGGCCACATGGTCGGCGACAAGCGCCAGGGCTGGACGGTATTTGCGGCGATGGCTGTGCTCTTTGTCGCACTGACCGTAGTCGTCATGAACTATGAGCAAAAAGGCAACCCGCTGCTTACCACCGTGCAAGTCAGCAATGCTTCCGCGGCCAACGCAACGCCAGCAACACTGCAAACGACGGCACTGACCGACGGCAATCTCGAGGGCAAGGAAACGCGTTTCGGCATTGCTGACTCATCGCTCTTCGCCGCCGTCACCACGGCTGCATCGTGCGGCGCGGTGAACAGCATGCATGACTCCTACACACCGATGGG
>DATJJR010000068.1:0-28104 GCA_035492055.1 Rhodocyclaceae bacterium
GGATCAGAGTTCCACTGCTCACGCGGGCCGGTTGGCACCACGTCGGTATGACCGGCGAAACAGACGACAGGCGACACATCGCCGCGGCGGGCCCACAGATTGGTGACCTTGCCGGCTTGAATGGTTTCGAGGCGAAACCCCAGCGGGCGCAAGTGATCAGCGATGAGGTCAAGACAGCCGGCATCGTTGGGCGTAACAGAATCGCGGGCGATCAGGGCTTGTGTCAGATCAAGAACTTCGGTCATTGCGGTTTGGGACTTGAGTTGAGTGCTTATTCGGGTTTGAGTGCGAAATCGCGGAACGAAACGGATTGTGCGGGCGCTTCGGCGATGGCGGCCTGAACAACATCGATTTTCTCGGTTTCAGGCTTGGGTGTGTTGCCCGCGTGTTCGGTATTGTTGATCAGCCATTGCAGATTGTTGGCGGAATCGGCTGCACCGAGCGCTTCATCGAGCGAGATGGTGCCATTGGTATAGAGCGCGTACAACGCTTGTTCGAAGGTCTGCGATCCCGGTGACAGGCTTTTTTGCATGGCTTCACGAATGCCGTCGATATCGCCTCTTTCCATCAATTCGGCAATGTGCGTCGTGTTCAACATCACTTCGGCGGCCGGCGTGCGCATGCCGTTCGGTTTTTTCACCAGACGTTGCGACACGATGCAGCGCAGTGTGACGGACAAGTCGGCGAGCAGTGAAGGACGTGATTCAATCGGGTAGAAACCAATGATGCGCGACAGCGCCTGATAGCTGTTATTGGCGTGCAGCGTGGCGACACAGAGGTGGCCGGATTGGGCATAGGCAACCGCCTGACTCATCGTGTCCCGATCGCGAATTTCACCGATGAAGATCACGTCCGGGGCCTGGCGTAGCGCATTCTTCAGCGCGACTTCAAAACTCTTGGCATCGGTCCCGATTTCTCGCTGGTTGACGATGGATTTCTTGTTCTTGAAAACGAACTCGACCGGATCTTCGAGCGTCAGGATATGGCCGCTGTGAATCCGGTTGCGATAGTCGAGCAAGGAAGCAATGGTGGTCGACTTGCCGGAACCGGTGGAGCCAACGACCAGCAGCAGGCCGCGTTTTTCCATGATCACCGGCGGCAACGTTATCGGCAGTGCAAGGGTTTCTATCTCCGGGATTTCATTTTGGATGAAGCGCAGCACGGCAGAAATCGTGCCGCGTTGATAGAACACGGAAACGCGGAAACGCCCTATGCCCGTTGCACCAACGGCGGTATTGAGTTCCTTGGTATCCGCCAGGGTCTGGAACTCTTCCGGCTTGATGATTTCCTCCAGCAGCGTGCGGATGGCAGTGACATCCATGATCTGCTGATTGATGGGAACCAGCGTGCCTTCAATCTTGATATTGATTGGCGAGCCGACTGCCATGAACAAGTCCGATGCCTTTTTTTCGGACATCAGTTGAAACAGGCGTTGCATGGTTCCCATCTTTTACTCCCCCCGGAGCCAGTGGTTCAGTCGCCGCGCAGCAGATCGTTGATGCTGGTCTTGGAGCGCGTTTGTGCATCGACCTTCTTGACGATGACGGCGCAGTAGAGACTGTACTTGCCGTCCTTCGAAGGCAGATTGCCGGACACGACGACGGAACCAGCCGGAATGCGGCCTTGCAGCACTTCACCGGTTTCGCGGTCGTAGATCTTGGTGCTTTGACCGATGTAGACACCCATCGAGATGACGCAGTTATCTTCGACGATCACGCCTTCGACGACTTCCGAGCGTGCGCCGATAAAGCAGTTGTCGCCGATGATGGTCGGGTTGGCCTGCAGCGGTTCCAGTACGCCACCGATGCCGACGCCGCCGGAGAGGTGAACGTTCTTGCCGATCTGGGCGCAGGAGCCGACGGTGGCCCAGGTGTCGACCATCGTGCCTTCATCGACGTAGGCGCCGATGTTGACGTAGCTCGGCATGAGGATGACGTTCTTGCCGATGTACGAGCCACGGCGCGCGGTGGCCGGCGGCACGACGCGGAAGCCGCCTTGCTGGAAAGCATGCTGGTCGTAGCTGGCGAACTTGGTGTCGACCTTGTCGAAGAAGTTGAGGCCGCCGGCGCTCATGACGCGGTTGTCTTCCAGGCGGAAGGACAGCAGCACGGCCTTCTTGATCCATTGATGAGTGATCCAGTCACCGTTGATTTTTTCGGCGACACGCATGCGACCGGCGTCAAGTTCGCCGATGACGTGTTGCACGGCTTCGCCGATCTTGGCGGGCGCGCTACCCGGCTTCAGGGTGGCACGGTCTTCCCAGGCTTGTTCGATGATCTGTTGGATGTCGCTCATGTTTCGCTTTCGTTTGGGTGTTTGGGTTTGCTGTACAGGTATTGAAAATCAAAGCGTCTTGCAGAAATCGGCAATGCGTCCGGCGGCTTCCAGGCAATCGTCAAGGCTGGCAACCAAGGCAAGACGGACGAAGCCGGCGCCTGGATTGACGCCATTCGCCGTGCGCGCCAAGTAACTGCCGGGCAGAACGCCGACATTATATTGATGCATCAGGCGACGCGTGAATGTCTCGTCGTCGATTGGGGTCTGTGCCCATAGATAGAAACCAGCATCCGGCACTGCGGTTTTCAGATGCGGCGCAACAAGCGGTGTGACCTTGTCGAACTTTTCCTTGTACATGCGGCGATTGTCGACCACGTGCGCTTCGTCGTTCCAGGCAATCACGCTGACGGCCTGCACGACCGGGCTCATGGCACTGCCGTGGTAGGTGCGGTAAAGCAGGAATTGCTTGATGACAGCAGCGTCACCAGCGACGAAACCGGAACGCAGGCCGGGCACGTTGGAGCGCTTGCTGAGGCTGGAAAACACCACCAGATTCTTGTAGTCGTCGCGCCCAAGCTTGCGTGCAGCCTCGAGCGCGCCGAGCGGGGGCGAAGCTTCGTCGAAATAGATTTCCGAGTAACACTCGTCGGCGGCGATGATGAAGCCGTATGTGTCCGACATCGCGAACAGCGTCTTCCAGTCCTCGAGCTTGAGCACCTTGCCGGTCGGATTGCCGGGCGAGCAAACGTAGAGCAACTGCACGCGTTGCCACTGTGCGGCGCTGAGTTCGTCGTAGTCGAAGTTGAAATCGTTGCCCGGCAGGTTGTTCAGGAACACCGGCGTGGCGCCAGCGAGGTAAGCCGCACCTTCGTAGATTTGATAGAAGGGATTCGGGCTGACAACCAAAGCATCCGGTTTGGAGTGGTCGATTACCGTTTGCGCAAAGGAGAACAAGGCTTCACGCGAACCGTTGATCGGCAGAATTTGAGTCGCCACATTCGGTGCGGGAATCTTGTAGCGGCGCGCAATCCATTCGCTGATGGCCACGCGCAGCTTTTCGTCGCCTTGCGTCGTGGGATAATTTGCCAAGCCCGCGAGATTGTTGCAGAGCGCCTGCTTGATGAACTCTGGCGTTGCATGCTGCGGTTCGCCGATGCCAAGCTTGATTTCGCGCAAGCCGGCCGGCGCGGCGGGCGCATCCTTGGCGAGCATGGCGCGCAATTTCTCGAAGGGGTAGGGCTGAAGCTTGGCGAGATCGGGATTCACGATAGATTTACGGCCGAAAAGCAGGGTCGGCAGACGCAGTGGCGGAAAACGGATAATTATAAATGGACACTTTGCCTGTAACCCAGAGAAAAACCATACCGATTCTCTGTTTGCTCACTGCTGCAACAGTTTGGGGTCTGGTCTGGTATCCCTATCGTGTGCTCGAAGCGGAGGGCATGAGCGGTATCGAGGCTTCGGTACTGACGTACCTGACGGCCACAACGGTGGGTTTGATTCTGTGGCGCAAGCAGTTGCGCGCTGCACGCATTACTCCAATGCTGATTGCGATTGCGTTGGCAGGCGGTGCTTGCAATCTGGGCTACGTTGCAGCCACGTTGCTGGGTGAAATTGCCCGCGTGTTGCTCTTGTTTTATCTCTCGCCGCTGTGGACGGTGATCTTTGCACGCCTCATTCTGCGCGAACGGCTGACGGCTATCAGTGCAGCCGTCATCGTTGTATCCCTGTGCGGGGCCGGCATCATGCTGTGGCATCCGGAAGAAGGACTGCCTTGGCCTGCCTCGATGGGCGAATGGCTGGGGCTTGGCGCCGGCGTGTTTTTCTCGCTATCCAATGTGCTGGGCAAGAAGGCCGGTGAGGTGTCCATTGAGCTCAAGTCCTTGGCCATTTTTGTCGGTGCCGTGGTTTTGGGTAGCCTGGCCTGGCCGTTTTTCCCGAATACTGAGTGGCAGTTGCCGGGCACGTCCTGGCTCATGTTGGCGGTGGTCGGCGGCACGATTGCGATCACGAATGTGCTGGTTCAGTACGCCATTACGCAGACACAGGCGGCGCATGCCATCGTCGTATTGCTGTTTGAGTTAGTCGTGGCGGCGGTTGCTTCGTGGTTTCTTGCGGGCGAAACGCTGGGATTGCGGGACTGGATTGGTGGCGGCTTGATTATTGGTGCAAGCCTGTTGTCCATGCGCATATCAAGCGGACATTAATTTATAAAAATCATAATCTTGGTAGCTAAACTCAAAGTGTTTTTACATAGTTTTAGATGCTGGTAACAAGTCTGAAAGATAGCAGTTTCCTATTCAACGGATAGCCATAAACAATTTGTAGAACAGGGTTGATCGGCACACAATCGCATCTCCAAAGTTTCTTAACCCAAGGAGATATGCATGTCCCTGATCAACACCCAAGTTCAACCGTTCAAGGTCAACGCCTTCGTCAATCGTGGCGGCAAGGGCGAATTCATTGAAGTGACCGACCAGTCCCTGAAGGGCAAGTGGAACGTGCTGATTTTCATGCCGGCTGCTTTCACCTTCAACTGCCCGACCGAAATCGAAGATGCAGCCGACAACTACGCCGAGTTCCAAAAGGCTGGCGCTGAAGTCTACATCGTCACCACCGACACCCATTTCTCGCACAAGGTCTGGCACGAAACCTCCGCCGCTGTCGGCAAGGCCAAGTTCCCGCTGATCGGCGATGCCACCCACACCCTGACCAATGCCTTCGACGTGCATATCCCCGAAGAAGGTCTGGCTCTGCGCGGCACGTTCGTCATCAACCCGGACGGCATCATCAAGACTGCCGAAATCCACTCGAACGAAATCGCTCGTGATGTTTCGGAAACCCTGCGCAAGCTGAAGGCTGCTCAGTACACCGCTGCTCACCCGAACGAAGTTTGCCCGGCCAAGTGGAAGGATGGCGCCAAGACTCTGGCTCCGTCGCTGGACCTGGTCGGCAAGATCTAAGCAATACCCCGCAGTTGCATGTCCCGACCGGCGCCACAAGCGTCGGTCGTTCAGGAAGTCTGTTTGAATTTATTTTGAGACAGTTCCGCAGAGATGCCGCTCACACGGCGGCATCTGTCCGGAATTCACTCGACGATCAAAGTCGAAAATCAATGGAGGCAACAATGCTCGACGACGCTATCAAAGCCCAATTGAAGGCTTACCTCGAAAAACTCGTCTACCCCATCGAAATCGTTGCGAACCTCGATGCCAGCGACACTTCGAAGGAAGTGCTCGCCCTGGTGCAGGACATTGCTTCGCTGTCCGACAAGGTCTCGTACCGCGAAACGGCCGATGCGAGCGTGCGTGCGCCGTCGTTCTCCATCAATCGTGTTGGCGCGGACATGAAGATCCGCTTTGCCGGCATTCCGATGGGCCACGAATTCACGTCGCTGGTGTTGGCGTTGTTGCAGGCCGGCGGTCACCCGGCCAAGGAAGAGCTGGAGCTGCTTGAGCAGATCCGCAACCTGGACGGCGAGTACAACTTCGTCACCTATATCTCGCTGACCTGCCACAACTGTCCCGACATCGTTCAGGCGTTGAACCTCATGGCGGTGCTGAACCCGAAGGTCAGCGCCACCATGGTCGATGGCGGTGTGTTCCAGGACGAAGTGAACGAGAAGAACATCCTCGCCGTGCCGACGATCTTCCTCAACGGCGAGCATTTCGACCAGGGCCGCATGACGCTGGCGCAGATCGTCGCCAAGCTTGACACGGGTTCCGCTGCAAAGGATGCCGCCAAGCTGTCGGCCAAGGAACCGTTCGACGTGCTCGTCGTCGGCGGCGGCCCGGCGGGCGCCTCGGCTGCAATCTATGCTGCACGCAAGGGCATCCGTACCGGCATCGTGGCGGAGCGCTTTGGCGGTCAGGTCATGGATACGCTCGGCATCGAGAACTTCATTTCGGTGGATTACACCGAAGGACCGAAACTTGTCGCCGCCCTCGAAAATCACGTCAAGCAGTACGAAGTTGACGTCATGTCACTGCAGCGCGTGGCCGGTATCACGCCGGCAGCCAAGGTGGGTGGTTTGCACGAGGTCAAGCTGGAAAACGGCGGTGTGCTGCAAGCCAAATCGGTGATTCTCGCCACGGGTGCACGCTGGCGTGAGCTGGGTGTCACTGGTGAGCGTGAATATCGCGGCCATGGTGTTGCCTATTGCCCGCACTGCGACGGTCCGATGTTCAAAGGCAAGCCGGTGGCGGTGGTTGGCGGCGGCAACTCCGGTGTGGAGGCGGCGATCGATCTGGCCGGTATCGTCGGTTCAGTCGTGTTGCTTGAGTTCGCGTCCGAACTGAAGGCCGATGCCGTGCTGCAGAAAAAGTTGTTCAGCCTGCCCAACGTCAAGGTCATCACGCAAGCACAAACTTTGGAAGTGACCGGTGCTGACGGCCGTGTGAACGGTCTCGTCTACAAGGATCGCACGACCGGCAACGACCACAAGCTGGAGCTGGATGGTGTCTTCGTCCAGATCGGCCTGTTGCCCAACTCGGACTTCATCAAGGGCACGGTCGCGTTGTCAAAGTTTGGTGAAATCGAGGTCGACGCCAAGGGCCACACGTCCGTGCCGGGCATCTTTGCTGCCGGCGATGTGACGACTGTGCCGTACAAGCAGATCATCATTTCGATGGGCGAGGGCTCGAAGGCCGCACTGTCGGCGTTCGATTACCTGATCCGCAGTTCGGTCGAGGATTCGGTGGAAGCGAAGGCCGCATAAACCGCCTTCATTCGCGGCAATAAAGCCAGAGAAAGCCCCGCTTCGGCGGGGCTTTCTCTTTTGTTTTCGGGCATAGACTGGCGAAAAAATCAGGGGAGCGCTTATGTCCACGCCAATCATGTTGCTTGTGCTGTTCTCAGCCTTGCTGCATGCAAGCTGGAATGCAGTAATCAAATCCGGCCGCGACAAGCTGGTTGACGTGGCGCTCGTCACCGGTAGCGCTGCGCTTATTGCGGCATTGGCGCTGCCATTCCTGATGCTGCCTGCATCCCAAAGCTGGCCTTACATCGCCGCTTCGGCGCTCATCCACATCTTCTATTTTTTGCTCATTGGCGCTGCCTATCGCAGTGGCGACATGAGCCACGCGTATCCGTTGATGCGCGGTACGGCGCCACTGCTCATTGCCTTGGCGAGCGCACCTTTGGTGGGCGAACAATTGGCGCCGGGCGAGTGGGGTGGCGTACTGCTGATTTGCGGCGGCATTTTCGGCATGCTGCTGGCGCGTTCGGTGACTGGCCACAGCCATGGGCGCAGTTCACGTTTTGCGCTGATGAATGCCGTCGTGATCGCTGCCTATACCGTGCTCGACGGCGTTGGCGTACGCATCTCCGGGCAACCAGTGTCGTATACATTGTGGATGTTCATGCTGCAGGCGATTCCCATCGTGGCCTGGACCGCAACGTACAAGCGTATTGAATTGGTCGCAGGTTTTCGCACACGCTGGCCACATGCACTGATTGGCGGCGCTTGTTCGATGGGGGCTTATGCCTTGATATTGCTTGCGATGGAACATGCACCGATTGCGCTGGTTGCCGCGCTGCGCGAAACCGCAATTCTCTTCGGCCTGGCCATTTCGGCGCTCTTCCTGAAAGAGCGACTCGGGGTACGACGACTCGTGCCTGCTGTTGTCATTCTGCTGGGTGTGGCGATGCTGAAACTGTCTTCTACCTGACATCGTGAGTAAGGCCGGATTGCCCGTTATATTTGTATCAAATCTGCCTCAAATGCCTGCCATACTCGACAAACGATCAATCAAATTTCTGCGCGTTTTTTTATGAAGCATTTCGAAACGGGAAGCGAAATGGGAAGAGAAAACACGCTCCTTCGTGCAACGCTTGAAAACATGGCCCAAGGCGTTGCGATGTACGACGCCGAGCACCGGCTGGTGACATGGAATGAGCGTTTTGTCGAATACCTCGACATGCCGGTGGAGTTTCTCGGCACCGATAAAACTTTCTCCGACTACATCCGTTATCTCGGTAGCCGCGGCGAGTTCGGACCGGGGGCCGACATCGAGGTCGAGTTGAAGAAGCGCCTTGCGCTCCTCGACAAGTCGCATACCTTCGAACGCCTGCGTCCCGATGGGACCGTGCTTGAAGTGCGCCGCGATCCGGTGCCGGACGGCGGTTTCATCGCGATTTACACGGACATTACCGCGCGCAAGGAAGCCGAACGGCGGTTGCGTGAAGACGAGGAACGTTTCCGTGCCACCGACGCCGCATCACCCGTCGGACTCATCATCGTTTCCCGTGACGACGGCAGTATCCAGCATCTCAATCCGAGCTTTGTGGAAATCATTGGCCGCGATTCCAGCGAGTTGCTTGGCAAGCCAGCCGTTTCCCTGTTCGCTGACCTTGAACAGAGCGCGGCGTTGGCCGCTATCTTGAGCGGCGAATCCGGTCGCCGTACCGAGTTTCGTTTCGACCGTAATGGCGAATCCTGCTGCGTGATGATCTCGCTTGCCGATCTAGAGTTCCACGGCAACCGCTCGGTCGTGGCGAGCTTCGTCGACATCACTGATCGCGTTCGTGCCGAAGAGGAACTGAAAAAGGCCAAGGAAGCGGCCGAGTCGGCCAGTCGCGTCAAGTCGGCCTTCCTCGCCAACATGAGCCACGAATTGCGCACGCCGTTGAATGCCATCATCGGTTATAGCGAAATCCTCGTCGAGGATGCGGAGGATCGTGGCGACGATGCAAGCATCGCCGACCTTGGCAAAATCCAGTCCGCCGGCAAGCATTTGCTCGGCTTGATCAACGACATTCTCGATTTGTCCAAGATCGAGGCTGGCCGGATGGACGTTTATCTCGAACAGGTCTTCCTGTCGAAACTCGTTTCCGACGTTAAAACCATTGTCGACCCGATGATGGGCAAGAACGACAATCGCTTTGTGATTGAATGCCCTGAGGGGATTGGTTCGCTGCGAACCGACCAGACGAAGCTCAAGCAAAATCTCATTAATCTGCTCAGCAATGCCGCCAAGTTCACCAAAGGCGGTGAAGTGCGACTTGCACTGTCGCGCTGTGATGACGAGAACGGCACCAAGCGTATCCGGTTCGATGTCGCCGATACCGGCATCGGTATGAGTGATGAACAGATCGGCAAGCTGTTCCAATCCTTTACCCAGGCCGACTCCTCAACGACGCGAAACTTCGGCGGTACCGGCCTTGGGCTGACCATCACCCGGCATTTCTGCACGATGCTTGGCGGCACCGTTGAAGTGACAAGCGTTCCGGGCAAGGGCTCGACCTTCACGATGATCCTGCCCGATCAGGTTGCCAAGTCAGTTGCGCATGCACCCGCCGAACCGCGTGTTACGCGTCGAATCGACGGCAAGGCCGGTATGAGGATTCTTGTCGTCGATGACGATCCGGCAGTGCACGAAGTTTTGTCGGCGACGCTATCCCGCGAAGGCCATGAAATCCTGCATGCCTACGATGGTGACGAAGCGCTCAAGGCAATGCGGGCTGAACCGCCGGACATCGTCACGCTCGACGTGATGATGCCCAAGGTCGATGGTTGGTCGCTGCTCGGCATCATGAAGTCCGAGCCGGTGCTGCAAGGTATTCCCGTCATCATGCTGACCATCGTCGATGACCGCAATCTCGGCTTCTCGCTTGGTGCCTCGGAGTTCATGACCAAGCCGATCGATCGTGCTCGCTTGCTCGGGCTCATCAAGCAGTTCTCGCACGCGAACTCGGTTGTACTCGTCGTCGATGATGATGCCGACGTGCGCGAGATTGTCCGTCAAGCCATCACCAGCGAAGGCCTCGTTGCCGCCGAGGCCGAGAACGGCCGCCGTGCACTCGAATGGCTGGATCAGAACGAAACGCCGACACTCATCCTGCTCGATCTCATGATGCCTGAAATGGATGGCTTCGAATTCCTCGATCGCCTGCGCTGTCGCGACGATACTGCCGACGTTCCGGTCGTAGTCCTGACAGCGAAGGATCTGACGGAAACGGAGCGTGCGTTCCTTGCCGAACGCACAATCCTCGTCCTTAGCAAGAGTGCACAACCCGCCGGCAGTCTTGGCCACGCTATTGCTGCGCTTGCCGAGCGCGGTGCCAAAAGCGAAACGTCAACTTAGACCCACGACAACAAAATAAATCAGGGAGCGAAGAAGCAACATGGCGAAGATATTGCTCGTCGAAGACAATGAAATGAACCGTGACATGCTGTCGCGTCGTCTTATCCGTCAAGGCTTTGAGGTCGTGATGGCAATTGATGGCCAGCAGGGCGTCGATATGGCATCCGTGGAAAAACCGGATCTCATTCTCATGGACATGAGCCTGCCGGTCATCAACGGCTGGGAGGCGACGGAAAAGGTCAAGGCGAACCCCGAGACAAAACACATTCCGGTGATCGCACTCACCGCGCACGCCATGGCCGAAGACCGCGAAAAATGTATCGCCGCAGGGTGTGACGACTTCGATACCAAGCCTGTGGAGCTGCCGCGCCTACTTGAAAAAATCAAGGCGCTGCTCGCCAGGGCTGATTGATGGAGATGAACGCGCCTGCCGCATGCGACGAAGAAGAACGGCGTGTCCGGCGGGCGCTGTTGGCGCATCTCGGCCAGGAATTCATGGCGCCGGTGTCGTCGATCGTGGGCTACGCCGATATCCTGATCGAGGAGGCGCGCGAGCGTTCGCTCGATGGCTATCTTCCTGATCTTGAGCGCATCGCTGCAGCCAGCGCAGCATTGCAATCGCTGTTGCGTTCCGTGCTTGCGCGTGATCCGATGGAAGACGATGCCACCTTCGATCGCGCCCGGCTGCGGCACGATCTGCGCACGCCGATCAATGCGATCAAAGGCTACGGCGAAATGCTCGCGGAAGACGCCGAAAGTGATGGCGAAGACGCGTTGCGCGCCGATCTCGACAAACTGCTTGACGCTGCCGACGGCATGCTGAAGCGCATTGATGCACTGGTCGACTTCAACGGCGCAGTTTTCAGCGGCACGGCACAGGATGCCGCAATATCGCCCGGTGCCATTGCGGCTGCGCGGACGATACGTTCGGTTGCCGCCGCGCCGTCGCGACCGGCGCCCAAGGGCCGCATCCTCATCGTGGACGACAACGCCTCGAATCGCGATCTTTTGAGTCGCCAGCTTTTGCGCGCCGGTCATACGCCAGTGGAAGCAGATGGCGGTCATGCAGCACTGGCGCGAGTTTCTGAAGAGACGTTCGATCTTGTATTGCTCGATCTCATCATGCCGGAGATCAGCGGTTACGACGTTCTGCATCAACTCAAGGCCGATCCGCATACGCGCGACATTCCGGTACTTGTCATGTCGGCACTCGATGAGCTCGACAGCACGATCCGTTGCATCGAGGCCGGTGCGGTCGATTTTCTCTCCAAGCCCATCGACACGACGCTGCTCTATGCGCGTATTAGTGCGAGTCTTGAAAACAAGCAGCTGCGCGATCGCGAAAAGGACATGCTGCTGGAGATCCAGCAGGAGAAGGCCCGCTATGAAGACCTGCTGCTCTCGATCCTGCCGCGCCCGATTGTTGACCGCATCAACAACGGCGAGCAGATGATTGCCGACGAGGTCGAGGCGGTTACCATCCTGTTTGTCGACATCGTGAATTTCACACCGATGGCAGGGCGTCAATCAGCGACTGCGCTCGTACGCTTTCTGAACGAGATTTTTTCGGCTTTCGACGAGCTCACACAAAGGTTCGGCGGCGAAAAAATCAAGACAATCGGTGATGCCTACATGGTGGCCTTCGGCTTGCCTGATTCGCGACCCGATCATGTCGAGGCCGCAGCCTTGCTGGCCCGCGAGATATTGGGCACGGTCGGTAGCAACCTGCGCAGTCCCGATGATCAGCCTGTTACCTTGCGGCTGGGGATGCACACCGGGCCAGCCATTGCCGGCATCATTGGTCAGCGTAAATTCTCTTTCGACGTTTGGGGCAGCACCGTCAACGTCGCGAGTCGCATGGAGTCGCACGGCGAACCAGGCCGCATTCACGTCAGTGAGAATGTCGCGCAGGCCCTTTCCGGCAAGTTCGCTTTTGTCGAGCGCGGCTTGGTCGAGGTGAAGGGGGCGGGTGCGATGCGAACCTTCTTCCTGGGTGATCCACTCTGAATACTGCTGTGATGCTCCTCGAGTCGGTCGCTGCATGACGCTACAATCACGCTCTATGGACGAAACATTCATGCGCGTGGCGCTCGAACTGGCAATGACGGCCGGCAGCCTGGGTGAAGTGCCGGTCGGTGCCGTGGTCGTCAAGAACGGCGAAATCGTCGGGCGCGGCTACAACCAGCCCATTGGCAAGCACGATCCGACTGCACATGCCGAAGTGATGGCGTTACGCGACGCAGCTCAGACGCTGAACAATTATCGCCTGCCTGGTTGCACGCTGTATGTCACGCTTGAGCCTTGTGCCATGTGCAGCGGCGCGATCATGCATGCACGGATCGGTCGTGTTGTCTTTGGTGCGGCAGATCCGAAAACCGGTGTGGCCGGCAGTGTCATCAACCTTTATGCCGAAGACCGGCTCAATCACCACGCGACCATCGAAGGCGGTGTATTGGCAGCCGAGTGCGGTGCATTGCTGTCGTCCTTTTTCGCCGCACGACGCAACAAGACAATCAGCGCATGAATCCTTCTGACCAGCACATTCGCATCAGCCTGCCTGCGCAGACGCTTGAGCTCATCAGCAACGACGGCACCCTGGTTCGTCGTTATCCCGTTTCAACTGCAAAGAACGGCGCCGGTGAAATGCGCGGCAGTTATTGCACGCCGACCGGCCATCACATCGTGCGTGCCAAGATCGGCGATGGCATGCCAATCCGTACCGTGTTCGTGGGGCGTCGCCCAACCGGTGAAATCTGGACGCCTGAGCTTCATGCCAGCGAACCCGGACGTGACTGGATGCTGACGCGCATTCTTTGGTTGTCGGGCACTGAGCGTGGCATCAATCGCCTCGGGCGTGTCGACACGATGCGGCGCTACATCTATATCCACGGCAGTGCCGATACCGCCGTCATGGGCATACCCGGTTCACATGGCTGCATCCGCATGCACAATGAGGATGTCCTCGAACTGTTTGATCTCGTCGATGCCGGTACGCCAGTCAACATTGTGCAGTTCTCGGTTGAAGACAGTAATTGGAGCGAGTTGCAGAGCAGCGCAAAACCCGTACGCGAAGCTGTGTTCGTGCAGGAACAGCAGGTACCGCGTGACATGGAGTGGGATGGCCACGATGCACCGAGCCGGCATGTCATTGCACGCAATGCGGCGGGTTTTCCGATCGGTACCGGGCGTTTGCTGCCTGACGGCCATATCGGTCGCATGGCCGTACTGCCTGACTGGCGGCATCACGATGTTGGCAGCGCAATTTTCGAGCGTCTGTTGCAACTTGCCAAAGCGAACCGCATGTCGAAGCTTGAACTGCATGCGCAAGTCCATGCGGAAGGCTTCTACACTCGCTACGGTTTTGCGGTCGAAGGCCCGCAATTCATGGAAGCCGGCATTCGACATGTACGCATGACGCGTACGCTATGAGCGACAAACCCTTTTCGCCGTCTTGTGAACGCAATCGCGACTTCATTCTTCCGGTATTGCGTGAACACTTTGCCGACTGTCGGCGCGTGATTGAAATCGGCAGCGGTACTGGTCAGCACGCGATTCATTTTGCTGCGGCCTTGCCGTATCTGATCTGGCAGACATCCGAATGCGAGGAACATTTGCCTGGCATGCGTTTGTGGCTGGACGAAGCCGCGTTGCCGAACGTGCCTGTGCCACTGCTGCTGAACGTGAACGATGCGTGGCCGCAGCAGAAATTCGATGCGGCCTTTACGGCCAATACGCTGCACATCATGGCATGGCCTGAGGTCGAACGCTTTTTTGCGCAACTGTCGCAGGTGCTCGAGCGCGATTCAAGGCTGGTGATCTACGGCCCTTTCAACTACGGCGGGTACTTCACCAGCGAAAGCAATGCCGCCTTCGACGTCTGGCTGAAACGCGATGGTGCGCATCGCGGTATTCGCGACATTGAGGCCGTCAATGCCCTGGCCGAGCAAGCAGGCTTTCAGTTGCTTGAAGACGTGGAAATGCCGGCGAACAATCGTTGCCTGATTTTCGTACATGCATGAGAGCTGGCTTGCAAACTGAGTTTGCCGAGTCGATCACAGAACTCATGTGCGTTCCTTCGCGTATTGAATGATTTCTCCGGCGAAGTTATCAAGGCTCACGCTGCGTCCTACGCCGCCCAGCTTGACAGCTTCCTTGGGCATGCCGTAAACCACGCATGAGTGTTCATCCTGTGCCAGTGTCATGGCCCCGGCATCGAACATGTCTTTCATGCCACGTGCGCCATCATCGCCCATGCCGGTCATGATGATGCCCAATGCATTGCTGCCGGCCCAGCGTGCAACGGAACGGAACAGGACATCGACCGAAGGCCGATGACGATTGACAGGCGGGCCGTCCAGCACTTCAACATAGTAATAGGCACCGCTGCGCTTGAGCTGCATGTGACGGCCACCGGGTGCGATGAGCGCTTTGCCGGGTGTGACGCGATCACCGTTGCATGCTTCGCGGACTTCAATGGCACAGACCTGATTGAGTCGTCCGGCAAAAGCGGCAGTAAAGGCGGCCGGCATGTGTTGAACGATGACGATACCGGGGCAAACGGCAGGTAGTCCGGTGAGTACGGATTCGAGCGCCTGGGTGCCGCCGGTCGAGGCACCGATGGCGACGACTTTCTCGGTGGTCTCGGCCATGGCAGTGATTGGCGCAAGCGGCACATTTATCTTGTTCATCACCGCCGCTGGCCGTGCATGAGGCGGTACCGCAAGGTGACGCACATTGGCATGCGTGGCTGCGCGAATGGCTGAGACCAGTTCTTCACCAGCTTCCAGCAGGAATTGCTTGAGGCCGATTTTCGGCTTGGTAACGATGTTGACGGCGCCGGCTGACATGGCCTGCATCGCCGTCGTGGTGCCGGTTTCGGTCAGCGTCGAGCAGATGATGACCGGCGTAGGACGTTCGGCCATGATTTTCTTCAGGAAGGTGATGCCGTCCATACGCGGCATTTCGACATCGAGGATGATGACGTCAGGCCAGTCCTTTTGCATCTTGTCGAGCGCAAAAATCGGATCGGCTGCGCTGCCGATGACAGTGATGTCGGCGATGTCTTCCAGTACACCCGAGAGTACCTGCCGCACGGTGGCGGAGTCGTCGACGATGAAAATACGAATGGACTTCATGGTTCTTCCGGTAAAGGTGTCTGGCGGACCCATACATCGCCGCTGCAGACTTCGAAAATGATGCTGCGGTGCCCGTGACCGCCAAGATGTTCGGCCACGATGCGGAAACCATGGCGCGCCATGAGTTCGCGCGCTGCAGCAACGTTGCGATCCGGCACCGGAGGGAATTTGCCTGCCTCGCGTTTCAACGGTAGAAACATGTGTCCACCGCCAAACAACTTGGCTTCGTATTCGCCGGGGAACGTGCGGTGATGAGCAATTTTTCCGCACAGGAGTTCGATGGCATCTGCAGCATAGCGTCCATCCGAGGCGCACGCTTTTCGGTTCGTGCTTTCCGGCAGCATGTAGTGGCACATGCCGCCGATTCGCCGCCGCGGATGCCAGAGCGTAATGGCAACGCAGGAACCGAGTATTGTGCGGACACGAGCGTTGTCGCCGCCAAACCAGAGTTCACCGGGATGCAAGAACACGTCGGCCAGGAGCATGCCCGGTTTCATTGCTTCCGGTAGATCGACGGTGTCTGCAACGAGAGCGACAACGACATGCCGCCAAGACTTTCGGAATGCCCGATGAACAAATAGCCACCGCTTCGCAGCTTGTCGAGCAGGCGTGCCACGATCTGCTGTTTCTTGTCGGCTTCGAAATAAATCAGTACGTTGCGCAGAAAAATAATGTCGAACAGGCCCGTGTCTGGCAAGGCTTCATTGAGATTGATCTGCGCGAAAGAAACCTTGCGGCGCAGTTTCTCGTCGACCAGAAATTTTCCGGCTTGCTGGTTCGTGCCTTTCCAGCAATAACGCTTGAGCAACTCGGGTGGAATGTTCTTGCCGCGCTCAAGCGGATAGACGCCGGCACATGCGCGTGCAAGCATCGACGAACTGAGATCGGAACCGAAAATTTCCCAGGGCTGGTTGCCCATGTCCTCGGCCAGCAGCATGGACAAGGTGTAGACCTCTTCACCACTGGAGCAGGCTGCGCTCCAGATGCGAAAGGTATCGTGGCGCTGACGCTGCGGCAATATGCGTTCGCGCAGGTACTCGAAGTGCTTAGACTCACGAAAGAAATAGGTCTCGTTGGTCGTGAGCAGATCGATTGCAATGGCTTGTTCGTCAACGCTTTCCTGGATCAGCCGGAAATACTCGCTGTAACTTCTCAGCCCGTGTTGCTTCAGGCGTCGTGCCAGGCGACTGGCGACAAGTGCTTTCTTGCGTGGGGCGAGATGAATTCCCGATTCGCGAAAGAACAGCGCCTGAAACGCCAGAAATTCATCGTCATGGATCGATAGCTCATCCATGGAGGATTCATGCCTCGCCGGCGGTGGCGGCTTCAGCGTGATTGAAACCGGATAGCGCCACCATTTCCTCGATCGAGAGCACGTTACGCACGTTGAGAAGAATGACAAAGTGGCCGTTGACCTTGCCGATGCCGTCAATGAAGTCGGTACGTATCTGTGCACCGAAAGCCGGCGCCGGCTCGATTTCTGAATTCGGGATGTCGATCACTTCGCTGACGGCATCGACCATGACGCCGACATCCTGATGGCCGTTTTCATCGGCCAGTTCGGCGATGATGATGCATGTGCGCTTGCCAACCTGCGTCGGTTCGCCGCCAAAGCGACAAGCGAGATCGATGACCGGTACGACGGCCCCGCGTAAATTAATGACGCCGCGAATGAAGTTCGGCATCATCGGAATTTCGGTCAGTTGTCCGTATTCGATGATCTCCTTGACGTTGAGAATACGCATGGCGTACATCTCTCCACCGAGCGCAAACGTCAGGTGTTGCTGCATTTCCGAATCCTGCTGCGAAAACGCTGGCGCAGCTTTACCGGAGGTTTCCGGTGCCTGAATCGCAACCATGGCCGCCTCCTGTCAGAAGCGCTCGAAGTTGCTGCCGGCGCCGATAGCGGCGGGGCGCATGCTGGTCATCTTGCTTGTCGAAGCATGTTCGGCGGGCCGCGATGGGCGAGGGGAAGACGTTGCATTGCCGTCGCTCAGCTTGAAGAACTGCATCAGCTCCTGCAACGCGATCGACTGCCCTCCCATTTCCTCGGCTGTCGCCGCGAGCTCTTCCGAAGCGCTCGCGTTTTGCTGGGTCGCGCTGTTGAGTTGGTTCATTGCGCTGTTTATTTGTGACAGGCCCGCACTTTGCTCCTGGCTGCCAGCAGCAATTTCCTGAACCAGATCCGAGGTCTTTTGAATACTGGGCACCATACTGTCGAGCAGAGCCCCGGCGCGTTCTGCCTGCTTGACGGAACTGCCGGCGAGGTCGCCGATTTCCTGCGCCGCAACCTGACTGCGCTCAGCCAGCTTGCGCACTTCGGCAGCGACGACGGCAAAGCCCTTGCCGTGTTCACCCGCACGTGCGGCTTCGATCGCCGCATTGAGGGCGAGCAGGTTGGTTTGATAGGCAATGTCGTCGATGATGCCGATCTTCGATGCGATCTGCTGCATGGCCTCGACCGTATCGCGGACAGCCTGCCCACCTTCGGCGGCTTCCGTGGAAGCCTTGCTAGCCATGCTGTCGGTGACCTTGGCGTTGTCGGTGTTCTGGTTGACCGAAGCGCTCATCTGTTCGATCGATGCAGTCGTTTCCTCGACGCTGGCCGCTTGCTCGGTGGAGGATTGCGACAGGCTTTGCGCCGTTGCCGAGACCTCTTCGGAAGCACTGGCCAGTGCATCTGCCGAGCCGCGCACTTCGCCGATGATCTGCGACAGCTTGCTCACCATTTCCTTCATGGAATGCTTCAGTTGCCCCAGCTCATCCTTGCTGTCGACGACGATGTTGACGGTCAGATCGCCTGCGGCAATGCGATCGGCGACATGAACGGTTTCGTTGAGCGGACGGGTGATGCTGCGCATGACCCAGAAACCGATCAGCCCGACGGCCGCCAGCGTAAAGCCGGCAACAACAATGGAAAGGATGAGGGCGTGCGATTTGAAGTCCTTCGCGGCCAGCGATCCTTTGTTGCCGAGTTCGGTGTTGTAGTCCTGGTGTTCGGCGATGGCATCCGTCATTTTCTGGACTGTTGCCTGATTCGCTGCCATCAGATCACGCGCGTCGTTCATCTTGCCGGCGCGCGATAGCGCAATGGCTCTGTCGCGCAGGTCGATATAGGCGGTCAGTGACGCACGCGCTGCGTTGAGCAGATCCCTGTCTTTCTGGTCGGCGATGTCTTCGCGCTCATAAGCATCAAAAGCCTCGTTCAGGTGCTTGATCGACTCGGCCATGCCTTGTTCCAGCTTGTCCATTTTGTCGGAATTGTTTTCCGCGATGTGCTGCCAGGTCTGGACGCGAAGCGTCGACAGGGCATGTGACGCCTTGCTCAAATTGATGAGGCTGGGCACCGTATTGACGTTGCCGAAATTGGCAGCGTCATAAACTTTTTCCATTTGATACTGGGCCATGCCGGCGAGCGCGCAGATACCGAGCAACGCCGAAACCAGCAACAAGATCATCTTTCTGGTGACTGTCATTTTTTTCCCCTAGTTTCGATTGGCCGATGGCCGGATGCACGATCAGCGGAGAGCCGCCGTTACCAATAAATCTTCGTTTTCACGTCGTGTTGCAATTTCACCCAGTGCGGCAACGTCCAGGATCAGGGCGACGGCACCGCTGCCGAGAATGGTTGAGCCGGCAATGCCGCGCAGATGGCGGAACAGATTGCCAAGTGGCTTGATCACGGTCTGGAATTCGCCTTGCAATACATCCACCGAGATGCCGAGTTTCAATGCACCGCTGCGTACGACGACAATGTTTTCGCGCACTGGCGGTGCGTGAGTGATGTCAAACAGTTCGCGCAGTGAAACGAAAGGCAGCACTTCGCCGCGCAAGTTGATGTAATGGCGCTCGAGTCGTTCGCGGTCGAGTTCGATGCACTCGACGACCGCATCGAGCGGAATCACGAACGATGCGCTGCCGGTTTCAACGAGGAAGCCGTCGATGATGGCCAGTGTGAGCGGCAGACGAATGAGGAAGCGAGTGCCCATGCCGGCTTCGCTGGCAACCTGGACGCTACCGCGCAAAGCCTGGATGTTCTGGCGAACCACATCCATGCCGACGCCGCGTCCAGACAGGTTCGTGACCTGTTCGGCGGTTGAAAATCCTGCCTCAAAAATGAGATTGAAGATCTCTTCATCGCCGGGTATTTGCCCCGGTTGCACCAGCCCACGTTCGATGGCCTTGGCAAGAATGCGGTCGCGATTCAGTCCGCCGCCGTCGTCACGGACCTCGATCACCACACTGCCTGAGTCGTGATAGGCATTGAGTTCGACGCGGCCACGTGCCGGTTTCCCGCGCTCAAGGCGCAAGGCTTCGGGTTCGATGCCATGATCGATGGAGTTGCGCACCAGATGCAGCAATGGATCACCGATCTTCTCGATCACCGATTTGTCGAGCTCGGTGTCGGCGCCGCTGATGACCAGTGCAATGTCCTTGCCGAGTTCGTGCGATACGTCGCGGACGACACGCTGGAAACGGTTGAATGTCTCGCCGATCGGAACCATGCGCAAGGCCAGTGAGCTATCGCGTACCTCTTCGACGAGGCGATGAATGGTCGCGCCGATTTCCTGAATCTCGGTGCCTTTGAATTTTGCAGCCACCTGATTGAGGCCTGCCCCCGCAATAACCAGTTCGCCGATGAGATTGATGAGTTCGTCGAGCTTGTCGGCATCAATGCGTATGGTTTTCTGTGCCGGTGCACGCTCAGCATGCTGTTTCTGTTTGACCAGCGCTGCTTCCACGACGACTGGTTGCAGGATTTCCTCTTCGACCAACAAGGTGCCGAGCGGCCTGGTTTCTACCCCGGTATTTGCTTGGAGTGCCAGCGCTTGTGCCAGTTCGTGCTCTGTCAAACAGCCGCAGCGCACGAGAATTTCGCCAAGGCGCTGGTTTTCCTTCTCGTCGGCAGCGATCAATGCAAGGTATTCGGTGGTCTTGCTGTAGGGCGGCAGGATGCGAATGCGCGAATCTTCCTGCACGAATTCGAAGACGCTTTCGAGGGTGGTCTTGTCGGCTTCGCTTTTGAGGCTGATTTCGAAACCGAGATAATTGGTTTCCGGATCCATTTCCGCCAATGGCGGAATGGCTTCGATCAGCGTGATGATTTTCACCAGCTCGCCTTGCGTGCCGAGATAGCGAATCACCGAAATTGGATCCATGCCGTTGCGCAGCAATTCCGGATTGAAACGAAGCGAAAGATGCCAATGCTCGTTGCTGCTGCGGTTTTCTTCAGCGGTGGGCGCAGCGGATTCGACAGATCTTGTCGCTTGTTCAGGGACCGGCAATGTGTGCGAATCGTCGTTCGCGATGTTGCCGAGATAGCCGCTCAGTTTTGTCTTCAGTTCGGCTTCCGCAGCGCGTGCATGTTCAGGCGTTTCCGCGTTTCCGGTGTCGAGCGCTTCGACCAGCAGCGAGAGATGGTCGCCACTGTGCAGCAGTAATGCGGCGAGATCGGCACTGAGCGGAAGTTCGTTGTTGCGTACCCGATCAAGCACGCTTTCCATCACATGCGTGAAGGCGACAATGTGGTTGAGCCCGAACAAGCCGGCCGAGCCCTTGATTGTGTGCGCAGTACGGAAGATGGCGTTGATGAGGTCGGTATCGCCCGGCGACTGCTCAATGCTGAGCAAGGCACTTTCCATGTCGGAAAGCAGCTCACGACTCTCGGTAATGAATGTCTGCAGCGCCTCGTCCAGATTCATTTCATTGCACTCACAAAGGGGCTTCGGTCAGAAATTCGGTCAGGCCGACGAACTCGAAGGTCTCTCCGACGACGCGGCTCCAGCGCACGATCTTGACAAACAGGCCGAGCGTGAGCAGTTCGCGTTTTAACAGCACGAGCAGTTGCACGCCGGCGCTGTCGATTTCGGTGACAGCCTGCATGTCGATACGTACGTTCATGCCCTCGCACGCGCTAGCCAGAACGGTCATGAATTGATTACGCAGCTCGGCCGCCGTGTAGATGGTCAGCTCGCCTTCCATGAGGATGTCGAGTGCCGTTTCGGCGATTTGGATCGCGATGTTCATGGCGGCTCAGGGAAGAATCAGTTTGCCGACAGCGGACAGCATCTGTTCCGGCTGGAAAGGTTTGACCACCCAGGCTTTGGCGCCTGCAGCCTTACCTTCCTGCTTCTTCGATTCGCTGGCCTCGGTCGTGAGCATGATGACCGGCGTGAATCGGTATGCGTCCTGGCGCTTCATCTCCTGCACGAAAGCGATGCCGCCCATGTTGGGCATATTGACGTCGGAGATGACGAGGTGAATTTTCTGCCCGGTCAGCTTGCCGAGGGCATCCCTGCCGTCGCAAGCTTCGACCACGTCATAACCTGCACCTTTGAGGGTGATGCTGACAACCTGACGCAGCGATGCAGAGTCGTCGACCACGAGAATCGTTTTTGCCATGCCTGTGCCTCAGAAAAAAGTGATTTCGGATTCGGGAACGGTTACCGACGTATTGCTGTTATGCGTTTTGTGCTGTTCGGGCGCGGTGTAGGTCTGTGTCAGTCGATTGACCCAGGTTTCAGTGTCGAACGAACGATTTTCTACAGGCGTGGAAAGCTCGCCTGACAATCGATCGATGTCGCTTCTGATACCGCTCAATATCTGGCTGGTTCGATCCTGGAATTGCAGTGCAACGAGAACGTCCGAGATTTCGCGTTCGATCAGCAAACCCTCTTCGCGCAACAGCCCGGCGGAGCGACTCAGGTCTTCGGCCGAAACGCCGAAGGATTCGAGTACGCGTTCAATCATGTGCTCGGTGTTATCGAGCATGTCCTTGTCGCGTTCGGCGTATTCACGTGACGCACGGAGGGCGCCGAGAATGCCGTTGTTGACCTTTTCGACGGTGTTGACGATGTGGCCGCCGGCTTCCCCGGAGAGGTTCGAGAGCTTGCGGACTTCGTCGGCGACGACGGAAAAACTGCGGCCGATCTCGCCGGCCCGTGCTGCTTCGATGGCAGCGTTGAGCGCGAGTAGATTGGTCTGCTTGGCGATACCGCCGACTTCCTCCGCCATGCCGCGCAAGGCGCTGGTGAAGCCGGACAATGCTTCGATTTCTTGCTGCAGATTCTGTTTGAATTCAAGCGAGGAACGCAGGCCGAGCGTGATTTCGCGCAGATTGTGCTGGCCTTGAGCGAGCAGTTCGAGAATGCCGCCATCGCTGTCATTACTGCCTGTGCTGGCGGTATTGACGGTGGCGTGCAGACGCTGCGAGATGTCTGCGAAGCGCTGACTTAAATTTGAGATGGATATCTCGGTTTGACTGCGCGCCAATTCGATCTGCGCTGACCATACAGGTAGCAGTGCAGCGCACAGTTGACTAAGTGCCGTCTCCTGGCCCGTCGATAAAGACGGTATCAAGGGCGAAGCTGCGGATGAAGTGGGCGATTTGGCGGCAACGTCGTGCGCTGAATCTTCGTGTATTTCGCGAGGAACAATATCGCTTGTGCGCAGTATGCGAATACCGCAGGCAAACAGAATTGTCAGCGCGATGCCAATCGCAATTCGGATTTCCTGAGTGCGAGCAAGATCAAACGCAACGGTCGATGTGGCAGACAACCAAAGCAGTAGCCAAAGCACGGATAGTGTGAATCTGGCTTTTTTGTCATTTTCAGCACTTTGCAAAATCACGATTGACTCCCCTTGATGGCTTGAATTCAGTGAATATCAAGCCTTGCAACCGGCATGCTTCAATTGTTGTTACTGCAAAGAATGGCGTAACAAATTGAAATGAAATATCGGCGCACACTGATTTTGTGTGCGCCTTATACGGACATGCGGGTAGGGGGATGCTGAGTACGGCGGAGTGAAATGCCGGTGCGGCCCGGCAAACGAAGAACGATCGATCAGTCGATCAAGTGATGGGCGAGGGCGTAGCGAATCAATTCGGCGCCACGTTGAAAGCCCATTTTTTCCATCAGGCGAGCCTTATGCGTGCTGACGGTTTTGTGGCTGATGAAAAGCAGTTCGGCAATGTGATTAACGGACTTGCCATCAGCGAGCAGTTTGAATACCTGCATCTCCCGCTGCGACAGGCGGTGATGGAGTGGTGTTTTCGGTGAAATCTCTTCGAAGGCAATTTTCTGCGCCAGTTGGGGATCCATCGAACGGCCGCCGGCGGCAACGTTTTTTACCGCGTCGAGCAGGATGGATGGGTCGCTGTTCTTGGTCAGATACCCGACGGCACCGGCTTGAAGTGCCTTGCGTGCGGATTGGGGACTGTCGTCGGCAGACAGCACCAGCACTGGTGTTTTTGGTTTGAGTTCACGTGCTTGCGCGATCATTTCGATGCCGCTCATATCCGGCATGTTCATATCGAGAAGCAGTAGGTCGTAGTCATTATGCTGCAGGAAGTTGAGCATTTGCCCGCCGGAGACAGCCTCGTCGATCGTACTGACTTCCTGAGTCTGGGAGAAGAAAAGCTTGAGTCCGTTACGGACGATCGCGTGATCGTCGGCCATCAGCAGTTTGATCATGGTCCCGGTTTTGAAATAAAAACGTCCCACATTTTCCTTCATCCTCGACCGGGTGAGCATTAAAAATAGCTAATTCATTTCAGTCAACTTAAAAGAATCATTTTCCGCATATGTATTCCATTGAAAACACTTCATGAAAATGTCATTGGACAGGCATGGAAAGCGGAATGGGAATGGCGATATGGATCACGGTGCCTTGTCCGGGTGTGCTTTGAATGGAAAGTTCGCCATTCAGCAACATGACGCGCTCGCGTATGCCAACCAAACCAAGTGACTTTCGGCGTGGTGCGGACAGGTCAAAACCACTTCCATTATCTGCAATTTTTAAATGGTAATGGCTCGGGCCGCGCGCCAGGGATATCTCGGCCTCCTGTGCGCCGGAATGTCGAACGATGTTGGTGACCGATTCCTGCACGATGCGAAACACGACCGTTGCACCGACTTCATCGAGCGGGAGCTCATCTTCATCGAGCAACAGTCTGAACGCGATTCCCGTATGTGAGGAAAAGCTGTCGACCAGATCGGCGAGTGCAGCGTGGAGCCCCATGTTGAGCATGATGGGGCGTGCATTCGTGGTGATGTGACGAATCTCGCGGCTTGCCTGATCGATGATATCGAGTGCTTCGTGAATGCTCTTTTCAATGAAACTCTTGCCCGGGTCGATCTGCGGTCGCAACAGTGCGAGACGGAAACGCAACGCGGTGAGGAGTTGGCCGAGCTCATCGTGAATCTCGAGCGCGATGCGCCGCCGCTCGTTTTCACGGGCGGCTTCCTTTTGCGCAGCCAATTGCGCGGCTAGCTCGTCAAGCGGCCGGCCGGCATCGGTTTTGACCAATGGAAGAATATCGAGCGCGATTGCAAAGACGGACACAATCTCGCCCTGAGCCGAGAATTTGGGTACGTAGCGGATGCGGTAGTGATACTGCCTGTGTGTCGACGATGACCAGGCCAGCTCCTTTTCCAGCGCTTCGCCGTATTCGATGGCGTTCTTCACGGCAGACTGCGTTTCAGCAACCAAAGGATGCGCTTCATGTCCAGGTGCAAACGGTGGCAGCAGTTCAAGTTCCCGAAATAGATGCGCGGCCGTTTCATTCAGATAAGTACAGCGGCCGACGCTGTCAAAGCACATGATGACGTTTGGCGAGCGGCTGATGAACGTTTCGAATTCTTGCGAGCCTTGCTGCAGCGCTTGCAGCTTTTCCTGCTGTTCGCTCATATCCTGGCCAATCGCCAGCACGGAACGCACCTCTCCGGTTGGCAGCCATTCGGGGAAAAGCATGATGCGACAGCGCTTGACAGCATCGCCTGCATTGATTTCGTGCGCGTATTCCTTGTATTGCCCGCTGTTCAATACCTCGCGAATATGGGTTTCGTAGATCTCGCCGGCTTTGCCGCCGGGAAATTCGCTCGGTTTTTTGCCGATGAGCATTCCCGCCGTATGTTCGTAACTTTGCGCAACGAAGGGGTTGACGTAAATACGCCGACAGGCTGTATCGAAACGCACGATGCCGGTCTTGGTGTGCTCTGCAATCAGACGAAATTCGGCTTCACGCAAGGCAAGCATATGCTCGCGGCTTTTCTGCAGGGAAACATCGTCGATAAAACCAATGATCTGGGCCAGTGCGCCCGATTCGTCATACAAAGGTGTCAGGAGGGCTTTGACATGCTGTTCGTAGCCTTCGAGCAACAGCGTGTCCTCGTGTTCGAAGAACAGCGGACGTTGTTCCTGTGCCGTGTGCGAAGCGATTGCGTCCATTGCGGAACGCAAGCCGGTCGCATAGTCGGGATGGCTTAACCGTACAGCGTTGTTTAGCAACGCGGTGGCGCTTCGATTCAGCAGGATGAAATCGAGGTTGCCGCTTGGGGTGGGTTCTGCAACGAAGAAACCGTACGGTGAATATTCGAAGAACTTCTGGTACAGCATGGACATGCGTTGCGAATGCTGGGCAGAGTCTGATTCCAAGGGTGTATCCATTGCAGCATTAAGGAAGCGCTAGCGTTCGGATCGAAGGCAATTGGGGTTTGACTTTGATATAGGCGACGTTCGGGTTAGCGACGCAGCAGATATCGTTCCAGGCTCAATGTGTCTGGAGAATGACAGGGTTATCCTGATTCAACCATCGGTCATGGCTGATATTTGTGTGGGCTTGGGCTTAGCTTTATGTCGGCCCCTGCCTACGATGCGGGTATCCCGCATTGCGTTCTTGTCTGTGCGGGATTCGCGGCGATTGTGATTCAGGACGCCCGGCTTGAGAAGCGCAAGCTTTCGAATTTGCCCGTAATGCGAAATACGCTGTTTTAAAAAAGCACGCTTGAGAAATGCGTATTTTTGACGGACTTGCGTGTTTTTCCGAATCCTGCCCGAGTTAGCGCTGCTTGGCCTGATTCGCCGACTGCCACAAATACCATGCCGCCGTCGAGCGATAGGGGGCCCATGATGCCCCGATGGATGCGAGTTCGCGTGGCTTTGGTTGTTGCGGCAGTTTCTTCAATACCTTCCAGCCTTCGCGTACGCCGAAATCGTCCACGGGCAGTACGTCCTGGCGCTCCAGATTGAATATGAGGAGCATTTCCACCGTCCAGCGCCCCACGCCCCGGATGGTCGTCAGGCGCTTGATGAGCGCATCGTTGTCGAGCATTTCCGCTTCGGACTTGGTGGGGACAACACCATCAACGGTTTTTTGCGCGATGTCGCGAATCGCAGCGATCTTGCTGGCTGAAAAACCGCAAGCGCGCATCGCAACCTCATCCGTCGCCAACACTTCCGCTGCCGAAGGAAAATCCTTGCCCGGGAAGCGGGCCAGAAAGCGTCCGAGAATCGCCTCGGCGGCCTTGCCATGGATCTGTTGATAGGCAACGGAGCGGATCAGCGCTTGATACGGTTCGCGTTGCGACTTGGCGCTTAGCCCGCACGGACCGACCCGAGTGATCAGGCCAATCCAGTCTGGATCGCAGGCGGCGAGGTATTCATTGGCCGGTGTACGCAATGCATCGGGTAGTGCGGCCGTGGATGACACTGCGGATTTCAGCGGCTCACCAGCTTGCGTGTATTCACGTTGCAGCAGTGCCTGCTTGCGTTCCAGGCCCCAGCGATAGCCGGACAATGTGCCGTCGCCGCGCAAGACGCGATGGCAGGGAATCGCGACGGCCAGCACGTTGGCGGCACACGCACCGGCGACCGCACGCACGGCGTTGGGTTCGCCCAGATGACGAGCAACGTCGGCATAGCTGACGATGCCGCCCGGCGGAATCGTTTGTAATGCCTGCCACACACGCTGTTGAAATGCTGTGCCGCGAATGTCGAGCGGCAGGTCGAGGCCGATGGCCGGCGCTTCGACGAAGCCGACGACCTTGGCGACCCAGTCATCGAAACCGGGATCGTCGCCGATCAATTCAGCCTTGGGGAAACGGTCTTGCAGTTCGCGTAGCAGGACGTCGGCATCGTCGTCCAGCGCGATGTGGCACAAGCCCTTGGCGGTGGCAGCGACAAGAATCGCGCCGAGATTGCATTGGCCAATGGCAAAGCGGATGGTTTCGGCCGCGCCACCTTTGCGGAAACGCGCTGGCGTCATGCCAAGCATGTTGGTGCTGTGTGCGTAGAAGGCGGCATTCGAGTCGTAGCCGCTGGCGTAGATGGCTTCGGTGACGGGCGCGCCGTTGCTGAGATGCTTTTTCAATTGCTTGCTCCGATGTACTTGCGCATAGGCCTTGGGCGTGACGCCAGTGGTCTGCTTGAACAGCCGATGAAAGTGATGCGGGCTGAGGCCGGACGCGGCAGCAAGTTCCGTGAGCGACGGCGGTGTCAACGAGGCGGAGACAGCAGCTTCGATATGGCGGCAGGCCGCAGCAATCAAGTCGGATTTTTTCATGCGGGCATTGTGATCCAGGACGCGGCGAAAAACTTCCGCTTTCTTGCGCCCTTGTTGCTCTTGTTTATAGGGTGATGCAAACCGCGCCCCCGGCCACCCCGTTTTCTTCCCATGTCTGCTCGCTGAAGTCGATTCGGCCCTGTGTGTCGCGCCGCAGCACTGCCGAGCTGCGTGTGCCATAGACCGGTGTGGCGACAAAGATGGATGACAATTCCCGCTCGCGATCCAGACCAACGCCGGTGCTTGGAAGTGCTTCATCGGGATG
>DATJJR010000069.1:0-19169 GCA_035492055.1 Rhodocyclaceae bacterium
ACTGGCTATGTCGACGCCCATGAATCAGATACTTCAGTCGGCGCACGTCTGGAAATGTGGCGTACCGGCATCATGCTGATCGAGGAGCGTCCGCTGTTCGGTTGGGGCAAGAAAGGGTACATGGACCGCGTTAAGGAATTGATCTCCGACGGCACCGTCGCACCCGTTGTCGCCGATCACAGTCATTTACATAACGAATACATCGATGCCTGGGTGAAACGAGGCATTCCGGGGCTGTTGTCTACCTTGCTGTTGTATGGATTACCGCTCATGCTTTTCTTGCAGCTTTATCGGCACAGTGACGAAACCGCCCGCCCCTACATCCTGGGAGGTGTACTGACGACCGTCAGCTATATCGTCTTCGGTTTGACACAGGCATTCCTGACCCACGATGACGGAGTAACGCTGTATGCATTTACCGTCGTCATCCTGTGGTCTTTGGCACGGGAACCCCAAGCATGATCAAAATGCCTGCACAGTTTGACCGCTTGTGGGTTGCGCATCGCCCCCACCTGAAGCGCCTCATCATTGCCTTCGTTGCCATGATCATGACCGCCGCGACGGAGCCACTGGTGCCTTATGTATTCCAGGTACTGCTAGACAAAGGCTTTGCCAGCAAGCCGACGTTCTCGCTCTGGCTGGTGCCTGTGGCCGTAATCCTGCTCTTTGCGGTGCGCGGCATTTCGACGTTCACAAGCTCCTACATGATGACCTGGGTGTCATCGCATGTGCTAAACGAGCTGCGGCGGCAAATGTTCGAGCGCCTGCTTGAGGTTCCGATCAGCTTCTATGCCTCGCACTCGGTGGGCAAATCGATCAACTCGGTAATGTTCGAGGTGCAGCAGATCATTGAGATGATCACCAAGATTTTCACCTCGATTGTCCGCTCATTGCTGACTGTGCTCGGTTTGCTCGGATGGCTGTTGTATCTCAACTGGAAACTGACCATCGTTACCTTGATCCTGCTGCCCTTGATGGCTGTCGTAGTAAGGCTGACGGGGCGTCGCCTGAAATTGCTCAATCAGGAAACGTTGCGCATCAACGCTGAATTGACACAGGTGCTGGAGGAAACTGCCCGTGCGCCACAGGTCATCAAGATCTTCGGTGGTGAGCCTTGGGAAATGGCCCGCTTCCAGGAGCGTTCCGAAAAACTGCGGCGTTACACAATGCGTACGACCAGCACGTTCTCGGCAACCGTGCCGATCACACAGTTGATGACCGCTTGCGCAGTTGCCGTCGTCGTCGTCATGGCATTGGTGGAATCGGGTAACGGCCAGATTACCGTTGGCGGCTTTGTTTCCTTCATTACCGCCATGTTGATGCTGCTCACGCCACTCAAGCAACTGGCCGAAGTCAACGGCCCATTGCAGCGCGGCATGGCAGCATCCGAGGCCGTATTCAATCTGATTGACCAGCCGATTGAGCGTGATAACGGCCGCATTCTGTCTGGTCGATGCCGTGGAGAAGTGACGTTCGATCGCGTCAGTTTCTCGTATCCGGGTCATACTAAAACCGTGCTCCATGAGATCGACCTGGCTGTGCAACCTGGCGAAACCGTTGCCTTTGTCGGGATGTCTGGTGGCGGAAAATCCACGCTGGTCAATCTGATTCCAGGCTTCTATGCAGCCACGTCGGGCCGCATTCTGGTCGATGGCGAATGCATTGAAGACATTGCACTGAAGAGCCTGCGCAACCAGATCGCCATGGTCAGCCAGCACGTCGTGCTGTTTGACGACACGCTGGCTGCCAATGTGGCTTACGGCGATAGCGCGCCTGATGCTGCGCGCATTGCGGCAGCCATCAAGGCAGCACATCTGGCCGATGTCGTCGCCGGCTTGTCCGAGGGACTGGAAACACGCATTGGCGATAACGGCCATCGACTTTCCGGCGGCCAACGCCAACGCCTTGCCATTGCCCGCGCCATCTACAAGGATGCGCCCATTCTGATTCTCGACGAAGCAACATCTGCGCTTGATACTGAGTCCGAGCGTGCCGTCCAGGCTGCGCTGGATGCGCTGATGCAGGGGCGAACGACGTTTGTCATTGCGCATCGCCTGTCCACTGTCGAGCATGCCGATCGCATCGTCGTGCTCGCGGATGGCCGCATTGTCGAAACCGGCACGCACAAGGCACTGCTTGCCCAAGGCGGGGCGTATGCGAACCTCTATCGTCTGCAATTTTCCGAAGCCTGAGTTTCACCCTTCGAGGCCGCCATGTCATTGCCGTTGATTCCCGCCGAGGTTCTGGCGAAAACCGACAAGATTCTTTTCATCACACATCTTGCGCTGGGTGACTTCACTTATCTGCAAAACGACTTCCGTGCCTTTGCGGCAGCGTATCCGCATATCGAAGTACATCTGTGGGTCGATGAAGTACGGCGTACGACGAACGCCGCGAAGTGGGACAGCCTGAAGAAATACTCGCTCTACGATTGGGTTGAAGCCTGCCCATTCTTCGGCAAAATCTATAAGCGGACTTATAGCCCTGCTCTGCTCGAAGAGTCGATTCGGGAAGCACAGAACGAGCACTATCCGGTGGTTGTGTCGCTCGCGACCTTGCGGCCGCATCTTTACGCATCGATGGCACGACGCATCAGTCCGCAGGGGCTTGTCGTCGGCATGGTGAAGAAGGTGAAATTCTTCCAGCCACATCATGCGTTTGCCTACCGGAAGCTCGATGCAACGATTCCGCCCTACACCGTCGATCACAACAATCCGCAGCATATCAGCGATGTGTATGCCGATTGGTTCCGACAACTGTGCGGGCTCGACATTCCGCCAGCGGAACGCATGCCATTCGTGCATATTCCAGCGGAATGGAATCGTTACGCAACAGAACAAATTGCCCAGTGGGGAACACAGGAAAAGAAACGTGTATTCATCAATCCCTATGCCAAGACGAAGAAGCGTTGCTGGCCGCTGGAACGCGTCGGGGAATTGATTGTCGCCATGCGTGAATTGCCGGATTGGCGCAATGCCTGTTTCATCGTCAACGCCATGCCGCCAGAACTGCCGGCGGTTAAAACCCTGATCGCTGAGCAGCACCTTGATGAAACGGTCGCCTTCAGCGCTACCAATAACTTCTTCCAATTACCGGCTGTATTGGCACGCTGTGATTTGATCGTGTCGGTTGAAACCGCCGTCATGCATCTCGCCAACGCCGTCCATGTACCGGTCATTGCATTAATGCGGCAGAAAAACCCGGAGTGGATTCCGGTCGATCATGCCAACAGCATCGTCATTACCGCTGAACACCGCCGTGACTGGGTGGATGCCATTCCGGCCGGCCGTGTCATCGATGCCATGAAAACACTATGAGCAACGTACCTTTCCACATCGCCTTTTGCGTCGATGACAATTATTGCCGCCCCATGGGTGCGACGATTGCTTCCATCATCGACAACAACCCTGGCCAGGCTTTTGTCTTTCATGTATTGATGGCCGCGGCCAGCGAAGATAACCGGCGCGACTTGTCAAAACTCGAAGCAAGATTTCCGGATGTGCAAGTTCAATTGCACATGATCGATACACGTGACTTCAGCCAGTTTGGCCGTTTCATCGAGCATACCCATTATTCGCTCTCGATCTTTACCCGTCTCGTGATTCCATCGGTACTAACCGGTGTAACCGAGCGTGTGCTTTATCTCGATGCCGACATTCTCTGCGTCGGAAAGCTGGATGAGCTTGTGAACATGGACTTAGGCGGTGATATCGCCGCTGCCGTGGCGGATGCACCGGTCACAACGCAACGTCGCGTAGCATCACTCAAGCTTGAACAGGCTGAATACTTCAATGGCGGCGTGATCTTCATCAACATTCCGCAATGGCAAGCACATCGCATTACTGAAGCAACGATGGACGTGCTGCTCAATCGTGACGGCGATCTGCGTTTCCCGGATCAGGATGCACTCAACGTCGTACTCAACGGCCGAACGCGTTTCCTGCCGGGAAAATTCAACTATCTGTACGACCTGATTCACGATCTTAACGTCAACAAAACGGCCATGCGCCCTGTCGGCGATGCGGCGCTCATCCATTTTGCCGGCGCGGTAAAACCATGGACGGAATGGAGCGGGCATGATGCGCGCGAGCTGTTCCGCAAGTACCACGCCATGTCGCCATGGTCGCACCTGCCGCTTGATCAGGCGCCGCGCAACACCAAGGAACTGCGCATGCATTCACGCTTCCTGTTCCGGCAAGGCAAGCCACTGCAGAGCCTGCGGTGGTATCTGAAGTATTTGCGAGCGCGCAAGAAGCGCAAGTAAACCGCGCAGCGATCAAGCCATGAAGACGTTGATTTTCCGGACCACGTCGTCCTGGTTTTCTGGTGTCCATTCGCTCAGCGCATGCCCCATGTCGGCGTAGTAATGCGCTTCGGCAATACCGCCCGCGGCACGATAGACATCGGCAACACGCATGGCGGTATCCGATGGCAAACGTGGATCGGCTTTCCCCTGGAACATGAGCAGCGGCGGTAATTCGACTAACTCGCCACGTTCAAGGATGCGTGGTGGATTGCCCTCCTCCATTGCCGCCTCGTTGCCAAAGTATTTGCGGTGACAGGCAAGAATTTCGGCATAGCCTGCTTGCTGTGCCATGCGATAACGCGCAAGCGGGTCCAACACGCCGGAGCAGGTAATCACGCGAGTCAGGCGCGCATCGACACGGCTCAATTCATCAGGAATATCAGTGATATAGGTCGGATACGCTGGGCGCATGGCGGCAAGCAAAATCAGATGACCACCGCTGGAAATGCCCAATCCACCGATGTTCCCTGAGTCGATATCAAATGCAGCGGCATTCGCTTTCATCCAGCGGATTGCGAAATTCACGTCGAGCAGCGACGATGGATATCGATGTTTCGGCGCCATGCGAAAATCAATTGAGACCACGACGATTCCCGTCGCAGCAAGCTTTTCGCCAAGATAGGCCGTGGCTGTCCGATCACCGGAAATCCAGGCGCCACCATGCAGACATAACAGCGCCGGCCATGGACCTGGTGTTTCAGGGCGAAAAATCAGCGCCTTCAGTGAACGATCGCCTACCGTGCGATAAACAAGCTCCTGCGTGATGACTGTATTCATAAACCCAGCAAGGCCGGATCGCCCTTCCCTGTCCGAACCAGCTCCGGCGAACCATCGACGAGATTGACCACCGTCGTGACTTCCGCACCGCAATGTCCGGCTTCAATAATCAGGTCCAGTGCGTGATCGAGGTGGTCGCGGATTTCTTCCGGATCGGTCAAGGGGAAGTCATTGTCAGGGAGCAGCAACGTCGAACTCAGTAACGGTTCGTCCAACTCGGCAAGCAAGGCCCGAACAACCGGATGATCGGGTACGCGAATGCCGATGGTTTTGCGCTTGGGGTGCAACACACGCCGCGGCAATTCCTTGGTGCCTTCAAGAATAAATGTATAGCTGCCCGGCGTGGCCGCCTTGAGCAAGCGGTATTGTGCATTGTCCACGCGTGCGTAGTTGGCGATTTCGGAAAGATCTCGGCACAACAACGTGAAATGATGGCGCTCGTCCACGTCGCGAATCTGACGGATTCGATCGAGTAATTTCGCATCGCCCGTATGACCACACAGGACGTAAGCAGCATCTGTCGGCATGGCAATCAAACCGCCTTCACGGATGATTTGCGCTGCATGAGCGATTTGACGCGGCTGGGGATTATCGGAATGCAGGGAGAAAAAGAGAGACATGGGGAACCGGATTGCCGCTCCGCAGAGTGGCAGAGAAGCATTTGTTAGATTGGCGCAGTTAAATCAGCGCTTTCCACACCGGCTTGAGATCAGAGGACAAATCGGGCAACTTGCCCAGATCCGTCCAGCTCTCGCCCGGTGCGTGAAAATCGGAAGCGCGTGAAGCCAGCAAGTCCATGCGGCGTGCGTAATCGGCGAAGATTTCGACTTGCTCGGGCCGATGCGAACTCGACAGCACTTCAATCCCGCGGCCGCCGTAGCTTTTGAACTCATCAAGGAAAGCCGTCATTTCCTGTGGTGTAAGGCGATAACGCCCAGGGTGCGCCACGACGGCAATGCCGCCCGCATTCGTGACCCAGCTCACCGCTTGCTGAAGTGTCGCCCAACTATGAGGGATATAGCCGGGTTTGCCGTAACCCAGCCATTGCGCGAATACCGATTTCACATCCTTGGCGCGACCGGTTTCAACGATGTAACGTGCAAAGTGCGAACGGCTGACCAGCGCCGGATTGCGTGCATGCCGCATGGCGCCTTCGTACGCACCTTCGATACCCACCTTGGCCAGCTCTTCGCCGATCAGCATGGCGCGTCGATCACGGCCGCTGCGCACGGAAGCCAGACCGTCGCTGAGCGCCTTGTTGTAAATGTCCATCCCGAGACCGACCATGTGAATGGTGTGGGCTTCCTCACCCCAAGTCACGGAAATTTCGACGCCGCTGACGAAACGCATGCCCAGCTCGATGGCGGTATCGTGCGCTTCGAACACGCCCGCGGTTTCGTCATGATCTGTCAGCGTTGCCAATTCAACGCCATTGGCATGGGCACGACGCATGACGTCCGTAGGACTCAGCAGTCCGTCGGAGTAGTACGAATGACAATGCAGATCGGCGTTCATAAGGGACTGAAGAACTCTTCAAGCAGCTCGGCCACTTTTTCCGGGTATTCGTGGTGCATGTTGTGGCCGCACGATGGCAATACTACCTCACGCAAATCGCGGAAGCAGGCCTTGCGTGCAGCATACTCTGCCTCTTTGCCGTCGAAACGTTTCATCACGAATGAATCCTGTGCGGCGACCCACAATACTGGCGCCGTGATTTCCCGCCAGCAGGCCTTGGCCTCGTCAAGTCGATAGCGAAACGGGCTACGCCAACGGTGGCATGGGTCGATTGCCATTTCAATACGGCCATCCAGGCGCTTTTGGCCTAAATGACGTGCCATATAGTCGGCACGTTCAGGCAACAGGCGCGGGTTGTCTTTATGTAAGCGTGCAGCCAGTTCAGAAAAGTCGGCGTAATCCCGAAAGCGCGTCGGTTCGCGTACTTCATCCAGCCATGCGGCGTAGTTTTGCGCGGCATCGTCGGCCGATGTTTCCGGCAAGCCAAAGCCTTCCAGGGTAGCAATGCGGCGAAACCGCTGTGGTCGGGCGCCAGCGTATAGACACAACACGTTGCCCCCAAGGCTGTGGCCGACGATATCAATCTGCTCATTCGCCGCATAGTGATCAAGCACACCTTCAAGATCGACCAGGTAATCGGGGTACCAATAAGGACCGCCGTTCCACGATGACAAACCAAAGCCGCGCCAGTCGGGTGCAATGACCTGCCAATCGTGTTTGAACGCATCGACCACGAATTGAAACGTTGCGCTGACATCTCCCCAGCCATGGAGCATGAAAAGCTTGGGTGCATCTGATTCACCCCAAATGCGTACGTGGATGCGCCGTTTATTATCCGGATTGCCGACCTCGATGAATTCATTGCGATAATTTTTCATGCATTCATTCTAACGTCCCAACCCTGTGCCACTCAGGCAGAATAGCGCTTCCTTTCGTCCCGGAAACTCACATGAAACTTCCCGCCGAACTCAAATACGCTGCCACTCACGAATGGTCACGCAAGGAAAATGATGGCACCTTGACCGTTGGCATTACCGATCACGCGCAATACACCTTGGGCGACATCGTCTTCGTGCAACTGCCGGAGGTCGGGCGGGCCGTCAAGGCAGGTGAGGAAATTGCCATGATCGAATCGGTAAAGGCTGCTTCCGGCATTCATGCGCCAGTATCGGGCAGCATCGTGGCGACTAACCAGGCGGTAGTAGATGCGCCTGAGGGTGTCAATGACGACGCTTACGCCGCCTGGTTGTTTCGCATTCAGCCTGCTAATGCAGCCGATTTTGACAGCCTGCTTGATGCTGCTGGCTACGAAGCTGTTGCCGAGTAATCCTTGGCAAATCGATCGCTATCGTCAGATAACCATGTTGTCGGGTGATAGCGACATTGTCTTCATGCGTTAAAACAAATGCTTAATCGAGGCTCCATGTTTTCTTGTCGCATGCAGGCGACAAACTTGCTTTAAATATCAATTACAACCTATTGATATTTAAAGAATCTAACACTGGCATGTTGCTTGCCATAGCAGGGAACCCTTCATTCAGCTCAAGGAGCTTCCCATGCTTAAATCCCCTAATCCGATGTTTGGCAAGCGCGAAGCCAGCGTTCCGCATTCGGCACTGGTCAACACATCACAAGCCCAGCCGCAAGTGACTCAGACAACGGCAACGCCCCGCCCTGCACCTGCACCACAAAAAGACACCTCCATTGACCATGGTGCGGGTAATCGTTTGATCGTTGGACCTGATGTTCGTCTCAAAGGGGCAGAAATCCTCGACTGCGACACACTGGTGGTCGAAGGTCATGTCGAAGCGACCATGGATAGCCGCATCATCCGCATTGCCGAGAATGGTGAATTTACTGGCAAAGTCGGTATCGACATCGCCGAAATCCATGGCACCTTCACCGGCGAGCTGAACGTTCGCGAACAACTCATCATTCATGCAACCGGCAAGGTCAGCGGCACAGTGCGCTACGGCAAAGTGCTGATCGAAGAAGGTGGCCAACTGTGCGGCGATGTGCAGATGCTGAACAAGTCCGATTCAAAACCAACTGTGTTGCCACCACCACGTGTTCTGCAATCCTGAAATGATCTGGTAAGGTCCTTACCGCGCTGGGAATATTTCACGCCAATTGTTTGCAAAACCTTACAGAAGGCTATCCCCAGCGCGTCATCCGCATTTATCCCGATGCGTTACTCTAGAAACGCACTGCCATGTCACCGTGCAGTGTTCGAACAACAAAACCGAAGGGATTCAGCATGAAAAAACGCATCGTTTCTCTGTTGGCTGTTGCTACGCTCAGCCTTGCTGCTAGCGCTGCCAATGCCCAGATTTCAGTTAGTGTCGGGGAACCCGGCTTCTACGGTGCCATTGATGTTGGCGGCTATCCGCCGCCGCCGCTGGTGTATTCACGACCAGTTGTTGCGGTTCCGGGCGCTTATGCTGGCCCGCCCATCTATCTGCATGCACCGGCCTTGCACATGCGTGAATGGGATCGTTATTGTGCGCGTTACGGCGCGTGTGGCCGCCCTGTCTATTTTGTGCAGGACAATTGGTACAACAGCGTCTATGTGCCTCGCTACCATGGCCGCCCCTACGGACCGCCTCCGCGTCGCTATGGCCCTCCGCCGCACCATGACCATCGCGACGATCACCGTGACGACCATCACGACCATGATCGCCGCGACTGGCATTAACCGCGGCTAACGCAAGCGGAAAGGATTGAAGTCGGTGTTCCTGTCGTAATAGTCTTCGCCCTCGCTCGCTTTTAGAAAGGCGACGACACGATAGGTCACCGGCGTCATGACCACCTCCCAGATGACTTTACAGACGTACTGGGTCAGCATCACTGTAACAATCTGCCAAGTCGGCCAGATGCCGTAAAAGGCAACGAAGAAAAACCCTCCGGTATCGACAAACTCCCCGACCAGCGTTGAACCAATGGTGCGTGTCCATAGGAAGCGCCCTTCGGTCCAGATTTTCATCTTGGCCATAACAAAGCTGTTCGAGAAGCTGCCGCACCAGTAGGCAAACATCGAGGCGAATGCAATGCGCGGCGTATCACCAAACACGCCGACTAAATGTTTTTGGTATTCACGTGCGTAATCGCTGTTTGCCGGAGGCAGGCTGACGACGACAATCGCCATCAGGCTGGCAAACGCCAAGGCTCCGAAACCGACCCAGACGACACGTCGATCGCGGCCGTAGCCGTAGACTTCGGTCAGGACGTCGCCAAAAATGTAGGAAATCGGAAAGAAGAACACGTCGGCACCAAAGGTGACGTTGCCGATTACAGGTAGCGTCAATTGTGCTGCCTTGCCTGCACCGATCAGGTTTGAACACAGCAACACGCAGACGAACGCCGCCATGACGAGGTCGTAGTATTTGTACTGGCGCGGCATCCTATCCATCTCCTTGGCTTTTTGTCTGTGCAAGTCGGGTAAGCTTCTCACCTTTCCTTCATTACTGCATCAGAACAATGGCCCAGTACGTCATGTCCATGCTCCGTGTGAGCAAAATCGTCCCGCCCAAGCGCCAGATCATCAAGGATATTTCCCTGTCGTTCTTTCCGGGCGCCAAGATCGGCCTGCTGGGCTTGAATGGTTCCGGCAAGTCAACCGTGCTCAAGATCATGGCTGGCGCCGATAAGGAATTCGATGGTGAAGTCCAGCATCTGGCTGGTGTGAAGATTGGCTATCTGCCACAAGAACCGGAACTCGATCCAGCCAAGACCGTGCGCGAAGAGGTCGAGTCAGGTATGGGCGAAGTCATGGAGGCGCAAGCCAAGCTTGAGGCTGTTTACGCCGCCTACGCTGAAGAGGACGCCGATTTCGACAAATTGGCCGAAGAGCAGGCTCGCCTGGAAAACATTATCGCCACCTCCGGTTCCGACACCGAGCGCCAGCTCGAAATCGCCGCCGATGCGCTGCGCTTGCCGGCTTGGGATGCAAAGATTGAGCATTTGTCCGGTGGCGAAAAGCGTCGTGTCGCCTTGTGCAAGCTGTTGCTGTCGAATCCCGACATGCTTCTGCTCGACGAACCGACCAACCACTTGGATGCTGAGTCGGTGGAATGGCTGGAACAGTTCCTAACGCGTTTCCCCGGCACTGTTGTCGCGGTAACCCATGATCGCTACTTCCTCGACAACGCCGCCGAATGGATTCTCGAGCTCGACCGCGGCCACGGCATTCCATGGAAGGGTAACTACTCCTCCTGGCTGGAACAGAAGGAAGGCCGCCTAGAAACCGAAGCCAAGCAGGAACAGGCGCGCATGAAGGCGATGAAGACCGAGCTTGAATGGGCACGCCAGAATCCGAAAGCACGTCAGGCCAAGAGCAAGGCGCGTCTGGCTCGTTTCGAGGAAATGAGCTCCTACGAGTACCAGAAGCGCAACGAGACACAAGAAATCTTTATCCCGGTCGGCGAGCGTCTTGGCGATAAGGTCATCGAATTCAATGGTGTATCCAAGGCCTTTGGCGACCGTCTGTTGATCGACAACCTGAATTTCGCCATTCCGCCAGGCGCTATCGTCGGCGTAATCGGCCCCAACGGTGCGGGTAAATCCACCCTCTTCCGCATGATCATGGGCAAGGAACAGCCAGACAGCGGCGAAATCGTCGTCGGCCCGACCGTCAAGCTTGCAGCCGTCGATCAAAGTCGGGATGGTCTGGATAACTCGAAGACCGTGTTCGATGCGGTAGCCGAAGGTGCCGATATTCTGACTGTCGGCAAGTTCGAAATGCCTTCGCGTGCCTACCTCGGCCGTTTCAATTTCAAAGGCGGCGACCAAGGCAAGATCGTCGGCTCACTTTCAGGCGGCGAACGCGGTCGCTTGCATTTGGCCAAGACCCTGATCTCGGGTGGCAACGTATTGCTGCTTGATGAACCCTCAAACGACCTCGATGTGGAAACCTTGCGGGCGCTCGAAGATGCTCTGCTTGAATTCCCGGGTTGCGTGCTGGTGACCTCGCATGACCGCTGGTTCCTCGACCGAATTGCCACACACATTCTGGCTTGCGAAGGCGAGTCGCAATGGGTTTTCTTCAACGGGAACTATCATGAGTATGAAGAGGACAAAAAGAAGCGCCTTGGTGAAGAAGGTGCCAAGCCCAAGCGCATCCGTTACAAACCAATCAGCCGTGCATGATGATTCGTAAATCCGTCTCTCTGCTGTTGCTCGCTCTGGCGGGGTGTGCCCTGGGGCCAGTCTATGAACAGGGCGTTACCACGCAGGATGAGCTTGTCGCCCGGCAAGGCCCTCCCGCTTATGTGGCCGAAGGAAAAAAGGGGGAACAACGGCTGTTCTGGCCGACCGGTCCGATGGGAACCTCTACGATCATGGCACGATTCGATGCCCAAAATCGCCTGCTCGCCTACGAGGAAGTCCTTGATACGGCTCATTTCTCCAACATTCAGGCCGGCATGAGCATGGATGATGTACAGCGAGAAATCGGTCCGCCATGGGCACCCTGGACGGTGTACTTTGCGGCGCGTGACGAAATCGATTGGGAGTGGCGCTATTGCGACTCCTGGGGAGAAATGGCTCGCTTCAATGTGTTGTTCGATGGAACGACCAAGAAAGTACGCTCGACACTGGCCATGACAGATACGCAACGATTCGGAATTCCTGCTGCGACCTGCGGGCATGTTTATGTCGCACCACTTCGCATGCTGCCAGGAACAAAATCGCAATAGGCAGCTCGACGCTGCACGTGGATGTAAAAAAGCCCGCATCTGCGGGCTTTTTTACAGGCAGGCGTCGGCGAGACTTATTCTTGCGGATGCAGTGCGTCCGTCAGCGAGCCTTGAGTCTGTTCCGGAAACTCGAAACGTGCCAGCGTATTACGGATCGCGGCAGCATTGGCCTTGTCGCCATCGAAGCGGATGCCAAGCGAGCGGCCATGATTTGCCAACGTCGTGAAAGCGTAGCGCCAGCGGCGAGCTTCAGCGAGGCGTTCGCGCAGTTCAAACTCGTTGCTGATAACGACACCAACGCGCTTCAAAGAGCTCAGAAACTCGTCGAACGATTCGGTACCAAACCTTGCAACAGCAGTAGCCATGATGTCTCCATTATTCGCGGCGTTTCAAATACCGCCTTGTGAAGCGAATAACGAGCGATCCTGACCATCGGTTGACAAGAAAATTACGATTGGCTGAATACAGCTCGACTAATCATTTAATCAACAAATTAAATATTAAATAAAAACAGTTATTTAAACAACACTCTTAATCTAGAATATTTTATAAAAAAATGATTAAGCGGTAATTTTTTGGTCTATTTTGAAGATCAAATAACTTTGATAGCAGCGGATAACAAAAAGCGTTCCCCCATGTTTGCCATTGAATACCAAGCCAACAGTTGTTCAGTGGAAGCACACGCCTGCCATGGTGCAATGTCTTCAGTGGCAATCGGCTTATACGGGCCGTGTTTGACCTCGAAAATCACTCCCCCCTCATCCAGCGACAAGACTGCATGCCAAGTACCGGCAGGTGTTTCAACAACCTGACTATCTTCGCCAAGAACAGTGCGTTGCGTCACGCTCCCAGCCTCATCGAAATGCAGGACAACGAATCGGCCTTTTAATGGTGTCAACAATTCCCAGGTATGCGGATGACGGTGAGGCAATACCTCGGTATCCGGCTCCATGGCTATGGCCAAGCGCTGGATTGGGTCGTCCAGGGTGTCATGCAGGTTGAGATTGGCGCGTCGGCGTGGTGATTGTGCCGCTGTCTCAGCCAGGGAGTCGAGTTGTTGCCTGGAAATTTGTTTCATGGCCTGTCTGTGAAAAAGCGGGATTTGAGTTCGTCCAGCCCCAGCGTTGCAAGCAATTCGTGCAGACGCTCGGCCGCCTTGCGATTGGGGTTTTCGCTGCGGCTGGCGATGATGAGTTCGTTTTTCATCGAGTGTTCCCAGCCAATCAGCTCGGTCACATTGAGCTTGTAGCCCTGTGCTTCAAGCTGCAGGCAGCGCAGTACGTTGGTGATGTGGCTGCCGAATTCGCGTGTGTGAATCGGATGGCGCCAGATTTCCGCCAGGGTTTGCGTCAGTGTCTGGGCTTTATGTTTGCGCATGACTGCAGCAACTTCGGCCTGACAGCAAGGGACAAGCACGATATGGCGCGCGCGCTTGGCCAGCGCGAAGTGAATGGCATCGTCGGTCGCGGTATCGCAGGCATGCAGTGCGGTGACGACATCTACGGTCTCGGGCAAGGCTGACGAATCAATCGACGCAGCTACGGTCAGATTGAGGAACGTCATGTTGTCGAAACCCAAACGTGCAGCGAGTTCCTGAGAACGGGCCACCAGTTCGTCGCGCGTTTCTATCCCGTAGATGTGACCTTGCTTGGCCTCCTCTTTGAAAAACAGGTCGTAAAGAATAAAGCCGAGGTAGGACTTGCCTGCGCCATGGTCAACGAGGGTGAGATCAGGTTTGTCGGCGAGCACATCGCGCAGCAGCGGCTCAATGAACTGGAACAGGTGGTACACCTGCTTCAGCTTGCGCCGGCTGTCCTGATTCAGCTTGCCGTCGCGCGTCAGGATATGCAGCTCTTTCAGCAGCTCGACCGATTGGCCAGGGCGTACATCGTACTTCTCAGCCGGGGATTTCCCGGCTGCTTTTTTGTGTTCAGCAGGCTTGTTCATCAGTAATGCGGCGGGATTTCATCGCGCAGGTTGCCCTGCTCGGCAGCAGGCATGGCTTCCTTGAACTGCTGACGCAGCGCGCGCAGCTGCTCCTGCAACAAGTCGATGTGCTGTTGCTGACGGAAGACGGTTGTATTCAGGGTATCCAACAAGTCTTCGGACCACGCGAACTTGACCTCAAGTTCGCAAATACGTTCTGTCAGCTTGACCTCAAGCTCCTCGACGCGCGCTTCCAGAGACATGTCAGAACGGCGAGCCAATGGTGGCAAAAGCGATGGTCAAGATGCCCAGCAGTAGATTGATGCCGACCAGACGACGGATCGAATGCATCGCCACACCGCCGGCTACCCAATCAGATGCAGCAATAGCACGCCCCAGACGGCGCCAACCTGCGCCATAGATATGGCCGAAGATCAACATCATCACGATGCCGCTCGTCATCATCCAGTGCCAGCCTTTCGGCGCGTCGGCAAAACCCACGCGCGCCATCATGAACAACCCGCTGATCAAGACAACGATGACGATCACCAGCACCACCTGGAAGAAACGGCCCAAGGCGGCATGCATCAATGGCAGGCGTTGCGGTGGTTCGAGCAGCATGCCGGCAGGCCGCAGGCAGACGTAGGCGAAGAACATGCCGCCAATCCAGATGGAGATGCCGAGCAAGTGCAGGAAAAGCAAAACGAGGTGCGTATTCATTGGAAAGCCTCGAGCGGTGTAAAGTCGGATTATCTCATTTCGCTTGTCTCGCAAGCCATGCACATGCCTGCCCTTTTCATTGGCCACGGTTCGCCGATGAATGCCATCGAAGACACACTCTGGAGCCGCAGTTGGCAAACGCTCGGCAACGACTTACGGAAGAACTATCCAAGGCCGACGGCAATTTTGGTGGTCTCAGCGCACTGGATGACGCAAGGTGTTGCAGCCACGGCAATGACGCATCCCAAAACCATCCACGACTTTGGCGGCTTTCCGGACAAACTGTTTGCCGTGCAATATCCAGCGCCCGGTAGTGCGGGACTGGCGGAGAGAATTCAATCGCTGCTTGCGCCCTTGCCCGTGAGGCTTGATCAAGGCTGGGGGCTGGATCACGGGGCATGGTCCGTGCTGGTGCATCTCTTTCCTGACGCGGATATCCCTGTTGTACAACTCAGCCTTGATCTATCGCAGCCAGCCAGCTTCCACTATGAATTGGGAAGACAGTTACGTGCATTGCGCGATGAAGGTATCCTCATCATCGCCAGCGGCAATGTCGTGCATAACCTGCGCTTGATCCAGTGGCGCTCCGGTGCTGCGCCAGATTGGTCGGCACGTGTGGAACAACGCGTTGTCGATTGTCTTGAGCAACGTGATCACCAAGCGCTGATTGACTACTCCACGCTTGATCCGGAAGCGCTACTTGCCATTCCAACGCCTGAGCATTATTTGCCACTGCTCTACATTGCCGGCCTGCAATCCGAGAACGAAACGGCGACTTTCCCGCTCCGAGGCATCGACCTCGGCACCATCAGCATGTTGAGCGTCAAGCTTGGCTGATTTGATTCAATCCGACTTTTATTTCGATGCCTATCTACACGCTTGCCAGCCGCTCACCGCGAATCAGCGCTTCCGCCTGGATTGCACCCAACGCTACCGTCATCGGCTCCGTCACGTTGCATGAACACAGCAGTATCTGGTGGAACTGCGTGCTGCGCAGCGATACCGAGACCATCACCATTGGCGAAAACACCAATGTGCAGGATGGCTCAATCCTGCATGCCGATCCGGGTGCCCCGCTAACGCTGGGCAATCACGTTTCTGTCGGCCACATGGCCATGCTGCACGGTTGCACCGTCGGCGACGGCAGTCTGATCGGCATCAAGAGCGTGATCCTCAATCATACGGTCATTGGCAAGGAATGCCTGATCGGCGCGAATACGCTGATCGCCGAAGGCAAGACGATTCCTGATCGCTCGCTGGTGCTCGGCTCGCCTGGTCGCGTGGTGCGCACGCTCACGGATGATGAAGTTGCCAATTTGCGTCGCATTGCCGCGCACTATGTCGCCAATGCGCAGCGTTATCGCGACGAACTGCAAATCATGAACACGTAAATTCACCCGTATCAATTTCGGATCGATAGAATCCGCAGAGATTCAGGGGAGAAAACATGGTCGTCCACGCAACCCGTCTTCGTTTCAGCAATCTGCTTCAGTTTTGTCTTGCGCTCGCCGCGGCGGGTTTGGCTTCTGGCGTATCGGCACAAAACGCCAGCAGCGTTTATTCACGTGTCCACAACAGCGTTGGCATCGTCCTTGTCAGTACATTCGAAGGGCAGCTCGTTGCTTCGGGCAGTGCTGTCACCGTTGCGCCGCAGACCATGGTGACCAACAAGCATGTACTAATGCCCGGCTATCGCTATCAAGTCTATTTGAATGGCAGCACGTATGAAGCCTACATGACCACATGTGACAAAACACAGGACCTTTGCCTGCTTGATGTCCGCAAACTCGATGCGCAGCCGGTGGAATTTGCAGATCCAAGCCAATTTGCTGTGGGCGATCCGGTGTATGCCATCGGCGCTCCCAACGAAATCGGGAATGTCTTCGGTGTTTCGGCCGCAACCAAGCAAAAAAGGGTTTCAGCGCCGCAACTCACACTGAGCAACGGCCTGATTACCGCCTTGCGGCCGGTTGATGACGGCAATGTCATTCAAACGAATGCTGCAATCTCGCCAGGTTCGAGTGGCGGCGGTTTGTTCGATGCCAATGGCAGGCTCGTCGGCATTACCAGTTTCTATATGACAAAAGGTACTGATCTCAACATGGCACTGCCGGTCAATTGGGTTGCGCGCTTAGGCGTAAGCGGCACACCGCCCGGTAGTACCAACACTACGCCATCGTCGGCGGATTATGTGTCTGCCCCCAGTTATGTTGCGCCATCGTCCTCGACACCAACACAGGGTACCGATGACGCCACACCTGCGCCGCAACCTGCCTCGTCTGTGGCACTTGCCACACCGTCAGTCAGCGAATCTACCGACCACACCACGCTTTACTACGCACTGGGCGGAGCCGGAGTGGTGGTGCTTGGTCTTTTCGCCATGCGCCACCGCAGCCTGGAAGAGGAAATCGTGGAACGGCCCGTTTCGATGCGTACACCAGCACCGACCGATCCGCTCTTGCAACGATTTATTGCCGAAGCCACCCAGGAATTGGATCAGAATAAAGCGGATCCGACACTATGGGACACAGTCGTTGTCGAGCATGCAGGCGACAAATCCATGGCTCGTCGAACCTACATCAAGCGCCGGGCGGCGCGCTTGCTGTCCCAGGAAAAAGATCGACAATGGGCCGAGGCTGCCCGGCGCAGCCAAACCTCCTGAAAGGACATCGCATGTCTCGCTCGCTCCTGTTCTGCCTTTGCTTGATTGCCGCACCGGTCTATGCACAAACTGTCAACGGCACCGTCATCGACTTTTCCGTCGATGCCTCGCGCAGCGCACCGAATGATCAGTTTCGTGCCACGGCTTTTGCCGAGGTGAGCGATGCCAAGCCTGCAGTTGCCGCGGCACAAGTCAATCGCCAAATTGCCGCTGCATTAGTCATCGCAAAGGAATATCCAAGTATCAAGGCGCGTACCGGCAGCACGCAAACCTGGCCGGTGTATGGCAAGAACGGTACCAATATTGATACCTGGCGTATGCGCAGCGAATTGCAGCTTGAGTCACGCGATGCCGGGGCCATGTCTGAATTGCTCGGCAAGTTGCAGGCCAATTTGGGCGTAAGTCAAATCGTTGCAACACCGGCACCGGAGACCGCCAAGCAAGCCGAAGCTGAGGCCATGAGTGCTGCGATACAAGCTTTCCGCGATCGGGCCGCCCTGATCGCCAGCGCCCTCGGCAAAAAATACCGCATTCGCGAAATGAACATCGGTGGTGGTAATCGCACGCCCGTCTATGCCATGCGCCCTAAAGCGCTGATGTCGGCGGAGGCTGCACCTATGCCGATCGAAGGTGGCGATAGCGACATCGTCATCAACATTAGCGGAAAAATCGAGCTGACAGACAATTAAGCCAAGCGTAATAAAGACTCACAACTCCGAGCCCTTATCCTGGCTCGAAATGCATTTCTGAAGCCTGCGCTTCAGCATATAATAGGAACCATTCTTATTTACGCGCTTTCCAACAAGGCGTCGTGCATTTGCCAGGTTCCCCTTGAATCAAGCCAACTTTCCTCCCGCCGCCGAGTCTGCACTCGGTGATTTGCCGCTCAATGTACCGGGCGTCATTGTGCGCATCGGTACACCTGAAACGGCCGAGCAGCAGCATATCGTTTTGCGTTTGATCGAAATCGGTTTCCTGCCGGGTGAAACTGTGCGCATCGTCGCCTATGGTCGACCTGGTCGTGAACCGATTGCCGTGCGACTCGGCCACACCACGTTTGCATTGCGCCGCCACGAGGCGGCCTTCATTCACGTTTTCCCGGAGGCTGCATGAATACCGTGGAAAACTTGCCTCCGTTACATGTCGCCCTGCTCGGCAATCCGAACTGCGGCAAGACAGCACTCTTCAACTTGCTCACTGGAAGTCGCCAGAAGGTGGCGAACTATTCCGGCGTCACCGTAGAGCGCAAGGAAGGTCACTTCAACACGGCTGGCGGCCGCACCGTACGTCTGCTCGACCTGCCTGGCGCATACAGTCTGAATGCGCTGTCGGCCGATGAGGCCCTCACGCGGGACGTCGTGACGGGCGCACGTCGTGATGAAGCGCGGCCGGAACTGATCGTGTGTGTCACCGATGCCACGAATCTCAAACTGAACCTGCGTCTGGTGCTTGAAGCCAAGCAGCTCAATCTGCCGATGGTGCTGGCGCTCAATATGAGTGATGAAGCACGTCGCCAGGGTATTCATATCGATACATCCATTCTGGCAAGCGAACTTGGCATGCCAGTCGT
>DATJJR010000070.1:0-2907 GCA_035492055.1 Rhodocyclaceae bacterium
CCGGACTCTTCGCCAACGGCGATCATTTGCAACACGACAGGCGTGAACACTTCCGTGCTGATGGCTGAACGTAGCACCGACTCGCCACGCTCGACGCCATCACGCATGCGTTCGATTTTTTCGGCGATCCAGGCATTGTCGACGGTCATTGCCACGTTGCTGAGGGCCTGGATGATCGGTACGCCGGAACGGGCGGCGAGCGCAAAGCTGCGTGCGAAACGTGCCAGTGTGGCTTTGCGCACGATCTTGCCTGCGATAGGGATTTGTAGCTTGATGCGATCCCAGCGATAGCGACCCGCAGTCGTGCCAATCCATTGGCGAAATGCAAATGCGGCGGCAACGACGCCGATCAGCATGGCCGGCCACCAGGCGACGAAGAAATCCGAGATGCCAATCAGCAGGCGTGTCATGAAGGGCAGTTCGGCACCAAAACCCTTGAAGACTTGCGCGAACTGCGGGATCACGAAGATGTTGATGATGACCATGGCGATGATCATGACCGCAACAACGAAGGACGGATAACGCAATGCCGACTTGACCTGCTCACGCATGAAGCGTTCGAACGCCATGTGATCGAACAGGCGCAGGAAGATTTCCTCCAGCCGGCCGGTCATTTCGCCGACCCGCACCATGGCGAGATAGAAAGGTGTAAACACCTTGGGGTGCCGCGCCAGCGACATCGACAGGTCGCGGCCCTGATCCAGGCTTTCGCGGATCGACCGCAGCATGTCTTGCATGGCTGGATTGCTGCTCGAATCACGCAGACCGCCAAGGGCACGCATGATGGGCACGCCGGCTTTCAGCAACGTGTGCAACTGTCGCGTGAAAAGCAGAACGTCGATATGGCCGACCTTGGGGCGGGTGATGTTGAGGTTCAGGCTGATGCCCGGGCCTTTTTCGGCTTGTTCGCGAATGGAAAGCGGGGTGACGCCTTTGCCGATAACCAGATCGGCAGCGAGCGACGATGTTGCAGCCTCGACTACGCCTTCGACCATTGTGCCGGTACCGTTACGCCCCTTCCACGCGAAACTAGGCATGATGCGGCGGCTCCATGGCGATGGCATCTTCGATCTGGCTGGAGATGCTCATGGCTTCTTCAATGGTCGTGCGGCCTTCGACGACAAGGCGTACGACATCCCGACGCAGCGTATTCCCAGCCATTTGTTCACGGCCGATGCGCATGAATTCATTGGGGTCGCCTTCATTGGCGGCTTCAACCAGCGGCGGCGTCATTTCCAGGAACTCGTAAACGGCCTGACGACCGACGTAACCCGTGTTGGCGCAATGCATGCAGCCGGTGCCCTTGTGATACGTGTGTGCGCCGACGTCATTACCTAATTCGTAGCGAAGCCAATGCGCTTCGTTGACATTTGGCGTGTACGGATGCGTGCAATGCGGGCAGATGGTGCGCACAAGCCGTTGTGCCATCACCATCTTGACCGATAACGCCACCATGTAGCGCGGTACGCCCATGTCGAGCAGGCGAATCGGCGTGGAGAGTGCGTCGTTGGTGTGGAGTGTCGAGAGCACCAGATGGCCTGTCATCGCGGCGCGCATACCGATCTCGGCGGTTTCCTCGTCTCGCATTTCGCCGACGAGAATAATGTCCGGATCCTGGCGCAGCGCAGTACGTAGTACACGCGAGAAAGTCAGGTCGATCTTTTCATGCACCTGCACCTGATTGAGGCCGGGTAAGCGATATTCGACAGGATCCTCGACCGTGATGATCTTGTTTTCCGGCGAGTTCAGTTCGTTCAGGGCCGCGTAGAGCGTGGTTGTCTTGCCTGAACCGGTCGGGCCGGTGACGAGCACGATGCCTGACGGCTGATGAATTGCGTGGCGAAAACGCGCCAGCACGTTCGGCGGCATTTGCAGCTTGTCGATGGACAACAGCGCACCATCTTGCACGAGCAAACGCATGACGACAGATTCGCCGTGCTGTGTTGGCATGGTCGATATCCGCACATCCACATCCTTGTTGCGAATGCGCAGATGGAAGCGACCGTCTTGCGGCAAGCGCTTTTCCGCGATATCGAGGCCAGACACGATCTTGAGACGCAACACCAGCGGCGCGGCAATCTTCTGGTCGGCCTGTGTTTGAACGTTCAAGACGCCATCGATACGGAAGCGAATCGTCAGCGATTTTTCCTGCGGCTCGATGTGAATGTCCGAGGCGCGCAGACGCATGGCCTCTTCAAACACGGTTTGCAGCAGCTTGACCACCGGCGCTTCTTCAGCGCCCGGGCTGGATGAGACGTTACCGCCAAAGTCGATTGGCAGATCGCTCATCTCTTCGGTCAGTTCCTTGGCGAGACCGGAGATTTCTTCCGTGCGGTGATAGAGGCGGTCAAGCAGCGGGATCAGCTGGCTCTCGGTGATGACGGCCAGTTCAATGTCGCGCTTGACGATGCGTACGACCTCGTCGTAGTTGCCGAGGTCGGTCGGGTCGGCGAAACCCACACGCAACACGCCATTTTTTTCATCGAGCGGCAAGGCGCGGAAACGGCGAGCCGCTGCTTCAGGCAAGAGTTTCAGGAGTTCAGCGCGCGGCCGGAAGTTCTGCAAATCGACAAACTCGGCTTTGAGTTGTCGTGCCAGCGCCAGTGCAATGCTGTTTTCGGTGACGTAGCCGCTATCGACGAAAATGCGGCCAAGTCGGCGACCGCTACGTTTTTGTTCGGCCAATGCCAATTGCAACTGCTCTTCATTGAGCAGATTTTGCTGTATCAACAAATCACCGAGTCGAATGCGCTCAGGCGGTCTTGGCATCTAGCACTTCCTTCGGATCGAAGTTGCTTTTGAATTTGCCTAATATGATAATCGAGCTGTGGCGGTTTGGTAATGATAGTTGGGGCTTTTTACCCTGATTCTTCTGGGTTTGGCCGAAGCGAATGCAAAAAACGAAGG
>DATJJR010000071.1:0-2703 GCA_035492055.1 Rhodocyclaceae bacterium
CGGCGAAGGCAACGGCCCCATCGATGCTGCAGCACATGCGTTGCAGCAGATCGGTATCAATCTCAAGGTGCGCAGTTACGAGGAACGCTCCATGAGCAGCAGCGGTGAGGCCGGCGACGCACGTGCCTGCGCCATGATGGAAGTTGCCACAGCCGGCGGTGCTGGCGAATGTTACGGCGTCGGCATTGACGCCAACATCGTCACGGCTTCGATCAAGGCACTCATTAGCAGCGCCAATCGTGTCTCGGCACAGCAAATGCAGAGCAAGGCTGCCTGAAAACAAGGCCATGGGCAAACGATACGAGGCCATCACCGAAGAGCACCGTCGCTTCATTGAAGCCCAGAAGCTCTTCTTCGTCGGTACGGCAACAAGCGACAGCCGCGTAAACGTTTCGCCCAAGGGCATGGACTCGCTACGCATACTGAACGAACGACGCGTAGTCTGGCTCAACGTCACCGGTAGTGGCAATGAAACCGCAGCACATGTCTCGATCACGCCGCGCATGACCCTCATGTTCTGCGCTTTTGAGGGTAAGCCGCTGATCCTGCGCCTATATGGTACGGCACGCGCCGTCCATCGGAACGACGCAGAGTGGGAAGCGTTGTATGCCCGCTTCGCCCCACTTGCTGGCGCCCGTCAGATTTTCGATTTGCAGGTCGACCTGGTTCAAACCTCATGCGGCATGGCGGTGCCTTTCTTCGACTACGCCGGCGAGCGCGATCAACTCAACCACTGGGCTGAACACAAAGGCGACGCGGGCATCCGCGATTACTGGAAAGAAAAGAATCAATCCAGTATCGACGGACTGCCCACGCACATTCTCGAAAAGAACTTCTGAGCCTGATGCGTTAGTTCAGGGCGCGATCGACAATCTCGAACACATCGCGCGACAAGCCCTTATGGCTACGAACCGTCTCCAGCGCTGTCTTAGCATGTGTCTGACGGCCGGCATCGAACTTCTTCCAGCGATCAAAGCAACGTGCGATGCGTGACGCCACTTGGGGATTGAGTGCATCGAGCGCAACGATCTGTTCGGCGATGAATCGATAACCCGAACCGTCGGCGGCATGGAAGCGCGCGTGATTGGCGCCGAAAGCGCGAATCAGCGAATACACCTTGTTCGGGTTCTTGATGTCGAAGCTCGGATGCTTGATCAGCGTTTGCACTTCGGCCAATGCATTCGGCAAACGGCTCTGCGCCTGCACCAGCAGCCACTTGTCGACAACCAGCGCCTCGTTCTTCCATTGCTTGTGGAAAGCATCTAGCGCCTGCTTGCGTTCCGGCGTGTCGTTCATGCACAGCACCGACAGTGCGGCATATTGGTCGGTCATGTTGTCGCCCGATTTGAATTGCTGCAGCGCCTGTGCCCGCACCTCCTTGCTATCGAGTTCAGCGAGATACCCAAGGCAGAGGTTGCGCAAGGCACGACGTCCGGCCTCCGCCGTGGTCGGTTTGAAGGGGCCGGTCGGCGCCGTGGTGTAGATGAGCGTGTTCAGCGCCACCTGCTGCGTCTCGGCGATGAAGCGGCGCAGGCTGTTGCGGGCAGCATGCAAAGCATCCGGATCGACCACGTCCAGTTGCTCGGCCAGCGTGGCCTCGCCGGGCAGCGACAAGAGCTCGGCGGTAAATGCCCAATCAGCCTTGCCGCTCGGGTTCTTGTTCATGGTCTGCTCGACGATCCAGGTGATCGCATCGGCGTAGGCTTGCGGCCATGTAACCTTGCCACCCGTCGAAATTGTCTTCGTCGCATCGAGAATCAACTTGCCCGCCAAACGCTGGCCAGCCTCCCAACGATTGAACGCATCGCTGTCGTAGGCCATCAGGTGCGTAAGTTCTTCATCCGTATAGTCGAAGTTCAACACGACCGGTGCCGAGAAGGAGCGCAGCAGCGAAGGCACGGGCTTGTAGTCGATACCTTCGAAGATAAAAGTCTGTTCCGGTTGGTTGAATTTAAGGACTTTAGTGGTGACGTATTTGCCGTTGTCATCGAGCAGCGGCAAATCGAAACCTTCCGGACCCACCAGGCCAACCGAGACCGGAATCAAATACGGCTGTTTGGCGGGCTGCCCCGGCGACGGTGCACAGGATTGCTTGAGCGTCAGCGTGTAGCGCGCATTCGCTTCATCGTAATGACCTGTCGCCTGTACCTGTGGCGTACCGGCTTGTTCATACCAGCGCAGGAATTGCGGTGTGAGCGGCGAAGCAGAAACACCACCCGAAGCATCACGCATGGCTGCGAAGAAATCTTCGCAAGTGACAGCCTGACCGTCATGCCGCTGGAAGTACAAATCCATACCCTTGCGGAAAGTCGACTTACCGATCAGCGTTTCCATCATGCGAATGACTTGGGCACCTTTTTCATACACCGTGGCGGTGTAGAAATTATTGATCTCCATGTACGACGACGGCCGCACCGGATGCGCCATCGGGCCGGCATCTTCGGGGAACTGCGCAGCACGCAGCGTGCGCACCTCCTGGATGAACGTGACATTGCGGTTATGCACGTCTTCACCAAAGCTCTGGTCACGGAAGACGGTCAGACCTTCCTTCAACGAGAGCTGGAACCAGTCGCGACAGGTGACGCGGTTGCCGGTCCAGTTATGGAAATACTCGTGGGCAACAACGCGATCGATATTCACGTAGTCCATATCGGTTGCCACGTCGGGGCGCGCCAACACATACTTGGTGTTGAAGATGTTGAG
>DATJJR010000072.1:0-9580 GCA_035492055.1 Rhodocyclaceae bacterium
CGCTGGCCGATCATGCCGCGAATCAATTCCACCCCGGTATCCGAATCGATCAGGCGCGAACTGACTGCCGCCGTGATCTGATTGGCATCGCCAATGCGGTCGTAGCCAACGTAGCGATTGTCCGAGAAGATCTGCGTGAAATTGAGATCGGCCAGTGCCGTGTCGAAGATTGGGATCTGGCTCTGGTCGCGATAGGGCACGTAGAGGTAGTACAGACGTGGTTCCAACGTTTGCGTGAGGTTTTTATCACCCCATTGCAGGTCACGCTCGAAGGTCATGCCGCTATCGACGCTGACGATTGGCAGCGTGCGACTGAGGCTGCTTGGCGTGCCAGCCGGCTGATTGCTGAGCGAATAAGTTGTGGCGGACACGCCAATCTTGGGTGTGACGTAAAACGAAGAGGTCTGGTACGGCAACGACAGTTGCGGATACACGACCAGTCGTTGCCCCTGCACCGCAGACGGGTTCGAGAAATTGACGAACTGGCTCTGCAGATTGAACGCCATGCCGCCCGGCAGATCGGGTCGCGCGGCTGTCAAGGTGAGGCGCGGCAAGCTGGCATACGGTACGGTGACAGCTGCCTGACCAGGAATCTGCAGGGTCTGGTACTTTTCGAGCACCAGGCTGGATGACCACCAGCTCGCGTTGTAGTTAAGTGCGGCCTGCCGCAACAAGTTGACCTGAGCGATATTGGCCAGCTTCGTGGAGAGGTCCGTGAAGTAGGTTGGATCGGAGACGCCCGCCAGATTCAAGGTGCCGCTGAAGCCTTGTCCGAAGTTCTGGTTATGCAGGACCGAGAAGGCGTAGCGCGTTTTATCCACCACACTGTCGTGCGGCAGATACTCGATATTCGATACACCCGAATAGTTGTAGTCGAGATAACGAAATTCGCCGAGGAACTGCTCGCCGCGTTTCGTCATCGTGCGCGACGTGATCGTGGCATCCATATTCGGTGCAATGTTCCAGTACCACGGCTGGAAATACTGCACACCAAGGGTCGAGTTCACAGCAAAGGTCGGCGACAGCAGGCCCGATTTGCGCTGGTTGTCGAGCGGAAAGGACATGCTCGGCGCATACAGAATGGGGACGCCCTTGAACCAGAGGCTGGCGTTCCTGCCTTCGCCGACTTCACGATCGTAGTCGAGCTTGAGATCACTCACCTTGGTGAACCAGTCCTGGCTGTCGGCCGGACAAGTGCTGTAGGTGGCGTTCTTCAGGTGATATTGGCCCTCGCCTTCCATATCGAGGCGCTCGGCATGACCGGTACCCGTGGTGACCACGTGCTGCGCCGCGGTGACATCGAGCATGCTCGGATGCAGGGGGCGCGACAGCTGCGTGTATTGGTTTTGCGGCGGCTTGATGCTTGTTTCATTGCGGACCATGTAGTCCGGCTGCATGAAATAACCTTCGTTATCCTCGATGCTCACGCGGGCCTTGGGACCGCTCATGCGTGCGCCGGGTTGCGTCAGCACGACATTGCCATCGGCTTCTGCTTCGTCATCGAGCTGCCAGTAAATGACCTTGTCTGCCGTCAGTTTCTGGTCGTCCTGCTGCAGCTCGACACTGCCGGTAGCGACGATGGCGCCATCGTTGGCACCCTGGACCTTGTCGGCCGTGAGATAGACGGGGCTCTTGGCGTTCGGATCGTGCGGGACTTTATTGAATTTGCCGTCTGGCGTGAAACCGCTTTCGGATTCATTCGATGCCGATGCCGGCGTTGCGGTCGATGCTGCTACTGCGCCGGTTGCGGCCGTCGCCGGGGCATCGCTGGAGGTACTGTTGGATGTATTGCTACCCGTATTGCTTGACGTTTGACGCGGTGGCAATGCGACGGCAGGTGCAGCGCTTGGTGCCGGAGTGCTTTGTGTGGCCGAGATAGGGGTGTTGTTTGGTGCCGGTTGCGGCTTTGCTGCGGGCTTGCTCAGCGGAACCGCGGCCGGTGCTGTAAGCGGAATTGCAGGAACGGATTCGGTCGTCGGTGTCGTTGCCGGTGATGTTTGCGGCTGAGGTGCCGCGGCCGGTATGTCAAGGCCGAGTAAGCGTGGATCGATGCCCAACGCCGGCAGATTTTCCGCCGCATTAGGCGTGCCCGTTGCCGCGATGAAGGCAGCAATGCCGAGTGGCACACGATGCCGCAGTCTTCCCCTTTTTTTTGCCGTCATGCCGTCGATAAGTGGGTGTCGCGCCGTACTGCGCGAATCCCGCGCTGACAGGCAGTTACAAGCCGAATGATAGAATTTTGCATTCTAACATCGGCCGTTCCGGTCACGACCCCATCAATTACCATGCAACGTCAGCAGGAAATCACCGCCTGGATCGAGTCGCTTTACCCCGCTCGCGCTTTTACCTTGATGCCGGCTTCGGCCGATGCCAGCTTCCGTCGTTATTTCCGCGCCACCTTTGCCGACGGCGAAACGCTGATTGTCATGGATGCCCCGCCCAGCCATGAAGACTGCAAGCCCTGGCTGCATGTACAGCAACTGTTTGCGGCCGCCGGCGTGCATGTGCCGCAAGTGTTGGCCCAAGACCTGGTACGCGGTTATTTGTTGCTGTCCGATTTGGGCAACCAGACTTATCTGCCGAGCCTGACGGTTGAATCCGCACCAGCTCTGTACGGCGACGCACTGGACGCACTGATCGAATTGCAAGCCGCGAGTCAGCCGGGTCGGTTGCCCGAATACGACGAGCCCCTGTTGCGGCGCGAACTGATGCTTTTCCCCGAATGGTATCTGGGCAAGCACATGGGCGTGACGCTGGACGACAAGCAGCAGAGGATGTTGGAGACGATTTTTCAGCGCATCCTCACCGTCAATCTGGCCGAGCCCAGGGTTTACGTGCATCGTGACTACCATGCGCGCAATCTCATGGTGGCGAACCCGAATCCGGGTGTCATCGACTTTCAGGACGCGGTGTACGGTCCGATGAGCTACGACCTTGTGTCCTTGTTCAAGGATGCCTACATCAGTTGGGATGAAGAGATCGTCATCGACTGGCTCGTTCGTTACTGGGAAAAGGCCAGAAAGCGCGGCCTGCCGATCCGCGACGACTTCGGCGATTTCTACCGAGACTATGAGTGGATGGGGGTTCAGCGCCACCTTAAGGTGCTCGGCATCTTTGCGCGCCTGTATCACCGCGACGGCAAGGACGGCTACCTCAAGGACATGCCGCTCGTGCTGGATTACTTGCGCCGTACGTGTGCGCGCTATGACGGGCTGTTACCCCTGTTGCGCCTGATCGACAAGGTGCATGGTACGGACGTCAAAACAGGAATGACTTTCTGATGAAGGCAATGGTGCTGGCTGCGGGACGCGGAGAAAGAATGCGTCCCTTGACCGACCATCTACCCAAGCCGCTGCTGGACGTCGGTGGCAAGCCCCTGATCGTCTGGCACCTCGAGAAACTGATGGCGGCGGGCTTGACGGACGTTGTCATCAATCATGCGCATCTCGGTGAAAAGCTGGTCGAGGCGCTCGGTGACGGCTCGAAATTCGGTGTACGCATTCAATGGTCGCCTGAGCCACCGGGCGCGCTGGAAACCGCTGGCGGCATCGCACAGGCCTTGCCACTGCTGGGCGATGAGCCATTCTTGGTCGTCAATGGCGATATCTATTCGGACTGGAATTACGCACTGGCATTGCAGCGTGCAACTGTACTGGGTGACGATCTTGCGCATCTTGTGCTGGTGCCGAATCCGCCACATCATCCTGAAGGCGATTTCTTGCTCGATTGCGATCGCGTCCGCGATGCGGCGGCCACGCCGGGCAGGTTGACGTATGCAGGCATCGGCATCTATCGACCGGCGCTGTTCGGTGGACTGGCGTCCGGTCAGCCAGCCAAACTCGCGCCTTTACTGCGCGAAGCGATGCACAATGACAAGGTAAGCGGCGAGTGCCATCCGCGCCGCTGGGAAGACGTTGGTACGCCGGAACGGCTTGCTGCGCTGGACAAAGAGCTGACATGAACATCAAACCCTTCATCGACCGTCGTCGCGAAACCCTGAAACGCATGGGTGCGGGTATTGCCATCGTGCCCACGGCGCCGGAGCAAGTGCGTAATCGCGACGCGCATTTTCCGTATCGCGCAGACAGCTACGTACTCTACCTTTCCGGTTTTACCGAGCCGGAAGCGGTGGTGGTGCTGATTGCCGGCCAAGGTGAGCAAACCCGACCGCAGAGCATTCTGTTCTGCCGCGACAAGAATGAAGAGCGCGAAATCTGGGACGGTCATCGCTACGGTCCGGCCGCAGCGGCGGACGCCTTTGGTTTCGATGCCGCTTATTCGATTGCAGAATTCGATGGCAAGCTGATCGAGTTGATGGCGAATCAACCTACCCTGTACTACGCCATCGGCCATGATGCCGCCTGGGATGTACGCATCACGCAAGCACTCAACGGCGTGCGTGCACAAGCGCGGGCGGGCAAGCGGGCACCGGAAAACATCCGCGACATTCGCACGATTCTCGATGCGCAGCGTTTGTTCAAGGATGAATACGAAATTGCCACCATGCGTCGCGCGGCCGAGATTTCTGGCGAAGCCCACAAGCGCGCCATGCGCGCAACGCGTCCAGGCAAGTACGAATACGAAATTGAAGCAGAACTGCTGCACGAATTTCGTCGCCAGGGCTGTCAGGCCCCGGCCTATACCAGCATCGTTGCCGGCGGCAAAAACGCGTGCGTGTTGCACTACGTTGAAAATGACCAACGCCTCAACGATGGCGACTTGCTGTTGATTGATGCCGGTGGCGAACTCGACGGCTACGCCAGCGATATCACGCGCACCTTTCCGGTCAACGGCAAATTCAGTGGCGCGCAACGCGACGTGTATCAGCTCGTGCTGGATGCACAAGCAGCATCCATCGCTGCAACCAGGCCGGGTGGAACTTTCCTTGATCCGCACGATGCCGCAGTGAAAGTACTGGCGCAAGGCATGCTCGATCTCAAACTGCTCAATGGTACGTTGGACGATGTCCTCGAGCAGGAAAGCTACAAGCGTTTCTACATGCATCGTACCGGCCACTGGCTTGGTCTTGATGTACATGATGCTGGCGAATACAAGGATGGCAGCGATTGGAAAACGTTGCAGCCCGGCATGGTGCTGACCGTAGAGCCGGGCTGCTACATTCGCCCGTCGGATGATGTGCCGGCGGCATTTCACAATATTGGTGTACGCATCGAAGACGATGCGCTGGTGACGCCTGATGGTTGCGACATCATCACCAAGAGCACGCCGAAGCAAATTGCCGACATCGAATCGTTGATGGCGGAAGGCCGCTGAACGATGACACAACCTGTGGTGATCATCGGCGGCGGACCTGTTGGCATGTCGCTGGCACTTGCACTGCACAAGCAAGGTGTTGCTGCCGAGATTCACGATCTGCGGCCGCGCGGTGCTGCTGCGGGAGATCAACGTATCCTCGCCCTGTCGCACGGCTCGCAGCAGATTCTGGCAAATCTGGGCGTATGGTCGGCCATCAAGGCGACGCCGATATTCGACATCCACGTATCACAACGTGGTGCAGCCGGACGCACCAGAATTTCGGCGCGTGAGGAAAAAGTTGCAGCACTTGGTTATGTCGCCAGCTCCTCAGATATTGCGATGGCGCTCGACAATGCATTGGAAGCCGCGAATATTTCGTACATCGGCGAAAGTCGTTTGCTTGATGTCACGCCGGCTGATGACACCATTACGATTGATCTGAGCGATGGCAGTCTTCATGCGCAACTGGTGGCGTATGCTGAAGGCCGAATTGGCGAGAGCGTACATGTCGTTGAGCGCGACTACGATCAACATGCCTTGATTTGTCGCCTGACCCCGGCCAAGCCGCACCGGAATGTAGCTTGGGAGCGGTTTACGCAACACGGCCCGTTTGCCTTGCTGCCTTTTGAGGGCGATTACGCCGCTGTCTATGTATGCGCGCCGCAAGATGCTGAACGTTTGAAAGGCATGCCAGACGCGGCGTTGCTTGCGCATCTGCAAAATCAATTCGGGCCACGCGTGCAGTTTACGGCAGTGTCTGGTCGTTTTATTTATCCGCTCGGCCTGCGTTATCGAGAACATCCGACAGCGCCTCGCCAAGTCTGGTTGGGCAATGCGGCGCAAACGCTGCATCCGGTGGCAGGCCAAGGGTTCAATCTGGCGCTGCGTGATTGCATGGCGCTGGCACATTGCGTTGCAGTGGCCACAGACCCTGGCGCAGCAGAGGTGTTGACGCGTTATGCAGCCAACCGTCGCCTAGACAGACGCGGCACAATCGGCATTACCGATGGACTGATTCGTTTGTTCAGCAACGACAATCCGATTCTCAAACATGCGCGCGGTGCCGGCCTGATTGCACTGGATCTGGTGCCGCCGCTACGCAGCTTCCTCGCACGGCGCATGATGTTCGGTGCGCGCGCTTGGTAAACGAGGCACACGACATGATGAACGTCGACTGGGAAGAAAATGGCGTAGTACACGCGGCGATGTGGCGTTCCGAAAATGGCACCCCAGCGCCCAAACGCATTGTCATCGCCGACGACGCGACTACCGCCGATGCGGCGTATCGACTGGCCTGCGAAGGCACAGCCTTGCTGTGGCGCGGCGATTTTCAGAACGCACGGCAATTGCTGCAAGCCATGGGCCGGCGCGCCGATCAAAAGAAAAAGAAATCGGACAACACAAAGAGCATCACGGAAACCTTCCATCTGCATCGCCAGGCGCAGTTGCAACGTGCGCGTACGCTGGGCATGTTGCTGATTCCGGTCGATGCCGGTCATCGCATTCCATTGCGTCGTGCGCCGGATGTAATGCAAGCCTGCCGTGAGGCATATGCCCACGATGACGGTGCCTATGTCGTTTCCCTGCGGGAATTGCAAGGCTTGATCGGCGCGCACGAATGGCGCAAGAACGGCGTACGCATTCCTGCGCTGAGTGCCGAGATACAACCGCATTACGGCGTGTTTTCACCAATCCGAGGTGAATATCTCGATTTGATTGCCGCAGCGCCGCTACCGTCGACCGAGCGGGCGTTCGATATCGGCACCGGTACCGCCGTCATTGCCGCGTTGCTGGCGAAGCGAGGCGTCAAGCAAGTCATCGCTACCGAATTGAATTCACGTGCGCTGGCATGTGCACGTGACAATGTTGCCCGCCTCGGACTGGAGAAGACGGTACACATTCAGGAAGCCGATCTTTTCCCGCAAGGAGAAGCACCGCTGATCGTCTGCAATCCGCCCTGGGTACCGGGCAGCGCGAACAGCCTGCTCGACCAAGCAATTTACGATCCCGAGAATCGCATGCTGCTGGGCTTTCTCAATGGGCTCGCATCGCACCTGAGCCCTGACGGCGAAGGTTGGCTGATTCTTTCTGATTTGGCCGAGCATCTGGGCCTGCGCTCGCGCGAATTTCTGTTACAGGCAATTCATACTGCCGGCTTGCAAGTGGTTGAGCGGCGGGATATTCGTCCGCGTCACGGCAAGGCAAGCGATGCGAACGATCCTTTGCATGCGGCACGCGCTGCCGAAGTGACGTCCTTGTGGCGGCTTGCACGGGCCTGATACGCGTCAGCCAGCGCGCAGTCGGCACGCCCACAATCAGCCGGGCCTTCTGCCTAAAAAAAGAGCAATTTCAGTTTTCCGCAATCTGCCTTTGAGTTAGAATTGCGCCCCTTCCCTCCCGTATTTTTCCGCTTATTTCCTGTTCAGCGCCATGGAATTCGCCGGCTTTACGCTCCGCAATAATCTGTTCGTTGCACCGATGGCCGGTGTAACGGATCGCCCGTTTCGCCAGCTTTGCAAGAAGCTTGGTGCGGGCGTGGCTGTGTCGGAAATGGTGACCTCGAATTCGCTGCTTTACGGTAGCGCCAAGACACGCCGCCGCGCCAATCATGATGGCGAAGCCGACCCGATCTCGGTGCAGATCGCCGGTGCCGATCCGAAGATGATGGAAGACGCTGCCCGCTACAACGTGGACGAGGGTGCGCAGATCATCGACATCAACATGGGTTGCCCGGCCAAGAAAGTGTGCAACGTCATGGCCGGTTCGGCACTGATGCAGAACGAGCCGCTGGTCGCTGAAATTCTTGAAGCCGTAGTGCGTGGTGCCGGCAATGTACCGGTGACATTGAAATTCCGCACCGGCTGGAATCGTGAAAACAAGAATGCGCCAATGATCGCGCGCATCGCGCAGGAATCAGGCATTCGCGCCGTCGCCATTCACGGCCGTACACGTGCTGATCAATACATGGGCGATGCCGAGTACGACACCATCGCGCTGGTAAAGTCGCAGATCAATATCCCGGTCATTGCCAACGGCGATATCACCTCGCCGCAGAAGGCCAAGTTCGTGCTCGACTACACCAAGGCCGATGGCGTGATGATCGGTCGTGCAGCCCAAGGTCGTCCGTGGATTTTTCGCGAGACCGAACATTTTCTGAATACCGGTGAACTATTGCCGCCGCCGCGCGTGGATGAAATCCACCGCATCATGCGTGAGCATTTGATCGATCTATATGGCTTCTACGGCGAGGAAACCGGCGTGCGCGTCGCGCGCAAGCACATCTCCTGGTACACCAAGGGATTGGTCGGTTCCGCCAATTTCCGTCATGCCATGAACAAGCTGCCGACGGTTGCCGAGCAGCTAGCTGCTACCGATGAATTTTTCCTTGCGCAGGCCGCCGAACATGAACGCCTGCGTTACGAGGACCCAGACGAAAATCAAACCGAGGTACTCGCTGCATGAGTTCGAGCGATCTGTCCGATTGCGTGCGCCGCACGCTCAACCGTTATTTCCGCGACCTTGAGGGCGAACGTCCCTGTGCGATCTACGACATGGTGCTTGCCAACATCGAGAAACCGATGCTCGAAGTCGTCATGAAACAAGCCGATGGCAACCAGACCGTTGCCGCTGAAATTCTGGGTATCAATCGCAACACCTTGCGCCGCAAACTGACCGAACACGGTCTTCTGTAGTTTCAAACCCTGCAATCGCTCCGCACGGGCACAGTCCGCGCCATTCATTCCATGACAGTTAGCCAAGCCCTTCTCAGCGTTTCGGATAAAACCGGTGTTCTTGAATTTGCCAAGGAACTTGCCGGTCTCGGCGTGAAGCTGCTTTCCACAGGCGGTACAGCCAAACTGCTGCGCGATGCCGGCCTGACTGTGACCGATGTATCTGATTACACTGGCTTCCCGGAAATGCTTGACGGTCGAGTCAAGACGCTGCATCCCAAGGTTCACGGCGGCATTCTCGGTCGTCGCGATCTGAAGGAGCATACCGACACGATGGCGCAGCACGGCATTCCGCGCATTGATCTGGTGGTAGTGAATCTTTATCCGTTCCAGGCGACCGTTGCGAAGCCCGATGTCACGCTGGACGATGCGATCGAGAACATCGATATCGGCGGGCCGGCCATGGTGCGCGCCGCGGCGAAGAATCACGGCAATGAAGCCGGCGGCGTCGGCATCGTTACCGACCACGAAGACTACACCAGCGTCATCGCTGAGCTTAAAAACAACGGTGGCGCACTGTCCTATGCCACGCGCTTTGCCTTGGCCAAGAAGGCTTTTACGCATACTGCGCGCTATGACAGCGCCATCGCCAA
>DATJJR010000073.1:0-7889 GCA_035492055.1 Rhodocyclaceae bacterium
GTGTGGCCGGATTCGTCGAGCGCATCGTGTAGTACGGAAAGATTCTCCGGTACATCGTCGACGATGAGCACGAGGTCGGACTTGAGGCGATCGAGGCTAGACGGTTTCATGGAGTCCCTTGCGCAAGAGGCCGACGATGGCTTCAAGCTGGAAGCGGCGTGCCAGTTCGCGCACGGTGTGGGTGAATTCCGCATGATCTGGCGTCAGGCCTTCGATCTCGTCGAGCTTGCCGAGCAGGCCGCGGACGTAGCCGAGTTGGGCCAGTTCATGCAATGCATTCAGGTGTTCGGTCGGAGGATAGCGGAGCGCCGTGGGTGCGGTGGGTTCCGGTGATACGTCCAGCGGTGTGGATATCGACGAGGTAGCAACTTCCAGCCAGTCAAGACCGAGCCGACGGCCTGTCCATTCGAGTAGCTCATTGACATGCACAGGTTTGAGGAAGAAGTCGCTGCTCGGAATCTCGACATCATTTTCGAGACCCTTGTCGTAGGCGTTGGCGGAAATGATGGCAATGTGCGCCGAGGACGCTTGTGCACTGCGGATCGTGCGGATCGTCTGCCAGCCATCGATACCGGGCATGGCGAGGTCCATGAAGATGAGATCAGGCTGAAAGTTCGGTAACAAGGCAAGACAAGCGTGACCAGATTCGGCCTGGGCAACTTCAAAGCCGAGTGGTTCAAGTACGCTGCAGAGAAATTCACGATCATCGCGTTCGTTGTCGACGACAAGAATGCGCTGCCGCCGTCCGGCATAACCGATACGTGCAGGCCGTGCTGTAGCAAGCGGGAGTTGTGATGCGGAGACCTTGGGCAGAAACAGGCGAATGTGGAAGGTACTGCCCTGGCCGGGAACGCTGCTGAGGTTCATGGTGCCGCCCATGAGATCGGTCAACATGCGGCTGATGGTGAGACCGAGGCCGGTGCCACCGGCGCCGACGATTTGGTTCGCTTCGCCGCGCTCGAAGGGCTCGAAGATTTGCTCGAGTTCTTTTTCTGAAATGCCCGGGCCGGTGTCTTCGATCTCGAAGCGTGCCATTTCACCGGCATAGCGGAGACGTAGGACGACATGCCCTTGCGAGGTAAATTTGATGGCATTGCCGAGTACGTTGAGCAATATCTGGCGCAGGCGTTTCTCGTCCGTCCGCACGGTCTGTGGAATTTCACCCTGTGCCTCGTAACGGAACTCCAGTCCCTTGTTGCGGGCCTGCAGTTCGAACATGCGCACGATCTGTTGGAGCAGATCATGAAAATCGACCGGCTTGACCTCAAGCCTGAGCTTGCCGCCTTCGATGCGTGCAATGTCGAGCGTGCCTTCGATGACGGAAAGCAGATGATCGCCGCTGCGGCGGATCACGTTTACGGCCTGGCGACGGTGCGGCGGAATCGAGTCGTCGCCATCGAGAATTTGCGCGTAACCAAGAATGCTGTTGAGTGGTGTGCGCAGCTCATGACTGATCGCGGTGATGTAACGACTTTTGGCCATGTTCGCCTGTTCGGCAACGCGCGTGGCTTTTTGCAGTTGTTCGTCGGTCCGTTTGTGCGATTCGATTTCTTCCATCAGCAAATGTGTCTGGCGATTCGACTCTTCCTGCGCTACTTGCCGGCTCTTGCTCGTCAACACCAGCCACCAGGCGACGACTGCGGAAATCAATGCAAGCGTGGTGTAGGCATTGATGAAGCTCTGCCTTAAGTGTGAAAGCAGAACGTCCGCGTCATCGGGCAGCGATGAGGTTTCGTGAAAATAGAGAATGCCAAGCAGCAAGGCCAGCGCCGGCAAGATGGCTGCCATCAGCATCAGGTAATGGCCAAGCCCGGTTTCAAGGTAGGGGCTGACGGAAGCCGGCAAGAGTTTGCGCAGGATCACCGACCATTGCGCGGACAGGCGCGCATGCGGCTTGCAGAGATCCTGGCAACGCGCATCCAGCGAACAACAAAGCGAGCAGATGTGGCCCTGATATGCCGGACACCAGGCCATGTCGTCGGCTTCGTATTTCTTCTCGCAAATGCAGCAGGCCGTTATGCCCTTGTGGTCGGCCTGTGGTGCGCGGGCGATGTAGTAGCGGCCCTTTGTGTACCACGCGATCAGCGGTGAAGTGATCAGTGCGGCCAGCATGGCGACGACGGAAGAAAAAGCTTCCAGTGTCGGGCCGAACACGCCGAAATACGCGGCGATCGACAGGCTGGAAGCAACCAGCAATGCGCCGACGCCGACCGGATTGATGTCGTACAAATGCGCACGGCGGAACTCGATGCCAGCGGGCGAAAGCCCCAGTGGCTTATTGATGATCAGGTCGGCGACTACCGCCATCATCCAGGCGATCGCGATATTGGAATAGAGCCCCAGTACCTGCTTCAGCGCCTGGAACACGTTGAGCTCCATGAGAATCAGCGCGATCAGCGTGTTGAACACGACCCAGACGACTCGCCCCGGATGGCTGTGTGTCAATCGCGCAAAGAAATTCGACCAGGCGAGTGAGCCGGCGTAGGCGTTGGTGACGTTGATCTTGAGTTGCGAGATTGTGACGAAAATTGCAGTGGCGGCCAGGGCAAGCCAGGTGCTATTGAATACGTAGCCGAACGCGACGAAATACATCTGGTTCGGATCAACGGCTTTTTCGATTGGCACCAGCGCATGAATTGCCAGCCAGGCGAGCATTGCGCCGCCAAGCATTTTGACCACACCAAAAATCACCCAGCCCGGCCCGCCCATGAGCATGCCGAAGAACCAGCGCTTGCGATTCTTCTGCGTCAATGCCGGCATGAAGCGCAGGTAGTCGGCCTGTTCGCCCATTTGTGTAATGAGCGCAATGCTGACGGTGAGCGCGGCGCCGAAGAAATGCAGATTGAAATGCGTACCCTGGCCGTTGCTGCCGCCATAGTCGATGAGGCCATCGACGATGCCCGGATTGCCGGCCAGCAGAAAGATGAAGGGCAGGGCCAGCATGATCAGCCAGATGGGCTGTGTCAGTGCCTGCAGGCGGGTGATTGCCGTCACGCCGTGTGTCACCAGTGGAATCACGGCCAGGGCACAGAGCAGATAGCCGAGCGCCGGCGGAATGCTGAAGAACATCTCCAGCGCATACGCCATGATGGCCGCTTCGAGCGCGAAGAAGATGAAGGTGAACGAGGCGTACACCAGTGACGTGATGGTGGAGCCGATGTAGCCAAAGCCGGCGCCGCGCGTGAGCAAATCCATGTCCACGCCGTAGCGCGCCGCGTAATAACTGATCGGCAAACCGGTCAGGAAAATGATCAACCCGACCACGACGATGGCCCAGAAGGCATTGATGAAGCCGTAATTCACCAGCAAGGTTGCACCGACAGCTTCCAGAACCAGGAAGGAGGCTGCACCAAAAGCGGTATTTGCCACCTGGAATTCGGACCAGCGCCGGAAGCCGCGCGCCGTGAAACGCAGCGCGTAATCCTCCATGGTTTCGTTGACGACCCAGGTGTTGTAGTCGCGCCGAACCTTGACAACGCGCTGTGGCGCTTCATGTGTGTCGGATGCGGTGTTCTGTGTAATGACCGTGTTCATGACGAAACGAATAGGGGAAATGCGTTTTGGCAGGGGGCCTGAAGCCATTAACTGGTAAGACAAAAGCAAGATTCGTGCATGTTTTCACGTGCAATTCCTCACAAGATGTATCGATCATGTCTATGGCATTTGATGAGGCATAAAATGTTCGAGGAGCACGCACGAAAATGCGTTGCCGGTTTTGCCTGGCTATGTTGCCGACCTGTTGCATTGCATGAGGGATGAACATGGGAAAAGCAGAGTCAATGGAGTCATTGAGGTCCACTCAGGGCGAGGAGCGCGAAGCGCCACGCATCCTGCTGGAATTGCTCGGCGATGCCGGGATCAGCATCAACGGCGATGCGCCGTGGGATTTCATCGTGCATGACAGCGATGTCTGGCAGGAAATCCTGACGCATGGCTCGGTCGGGCTTGGCGAGGCGTATATGGATGGTCTCTGGGACAGTCCGCGTCTCGACGAATTCTTCACTCGCCTGTTGCGCATCGATGCCGATGAGCGCGTCAAGGGTTGGTCGCGCTTGCGCTTGATCGGTGAGGCGTTGCGCCATCGTTTTATCAATCGTCAGTCGGTGAGCCGTGCTTTCCAGGTTGGCGAGCAGCACTACGATCTCGGCAACGACGTGTTCGCTGCCATGCTCGACCCGACCATGGCGTATTCCTGCGGCTACTGGGCTGCGGCTGACAATCTGAACGACGCGCAACTGGCCAAGTACGACCTGATTTGCCGCAAGCTGCAGCTCAAACCGGGTGAGCGTGTGCTCGAAATCGGTTGCGGCTGGGGGGGCTTGGCGCATTACGCGGCCAAGCATTACGGCGTGCACATGCTCGGCATCACCGTTTCCAAAGAGCAGCAGGCGTTGGCACTGGAGCGGTGCGCCGGTTTGCCGGTTGAAATCGAGCTCATCGACTATCGCAGCCTTGAAGGCAGTTTCGACAAAGTCGTGTCGGTCGGCATGTTCGAGCACGTGGGCCCGAAAAACTATGCGACGTATTTCTCGACCGCACATCGTTTGCTGAAGGACGACGGCCTGTTCCTGCTGCACAGCATTGGCAATTACGCTGCCAGCAATGGCACTGATGCATGGATCGACAAATACATTTTTCCGAATGGACATTTGCCCTCAATGCGGGAAATTTCGGCATCGGTGGAAAATCTTTTCCTCGTTGAGGATTGGCACAATTTCGGCACCGATTACGACCGCACGTTGATGGCCTGGTGGCACAACTTCAACCATGCCTGGCCGCAACTCGAAGCCAAGTATGGTCAGCGTTTCCATCGCATGTGGAAGTATTACCTGATGTGCTGCGCGGGATTTTTCCGTTCGCGGCAAGGGCAGCTTTGGCAGATCGTGTTGAGCAAGCGTGAGCGGACTTCGGTGTATCGTTCGGTACGTTGAACGTGTACGCCGTATCTCATGCCGCAAACCATTGCCACACCGGCACATAGTGACCTGATCATCAAGAAAAGCCGCTTCATCGGTTGCGTGCAACCGGTGGCGAATCGTGCCGAAGCGCAAGCCATCGTTGCTGCGTTATGGACGCAACATCCGGGCGCGGCACACGTTTGCTGGGCTTTGCTGGCTGGCGGCCAATCGGCAGCGGTGGATGACGGCGAGCCCGGTGGTACTGCCGGCCGCCCCATGCTGGACGTCTTGCGGCATCAGGATATGGACGGTGTGTTGGCCACCGTGGTGCGCTATTACGGTGGCGTGAAGCTGGGGGCGGGTGGTTTGGTGCGGGCTTATACCGATGCCGTCGCACAGGCAATGCTTGGCGCTGCGAAGATTCCGATCATCAAACAACAGACCTTGCGATGCGCCGTACCGTATTCATTTGAAGGCTTGCTGCGCCGTGAAACGGAAGCGATTGGCGCCAAGCTGCTCGACGTTTCACATGGCGATGCCGTTGAATTGTCGTTTTCCCTGCCGGAAAACAAGCGCGATGATTTTCTCTTCCGCTTGAATGAACTGGGGCAAGGACAAATCGTTTGGTTGCCGGATACGTGAAACCACGCACCCGCAGGCGGATCAGGCGCGTTTGTCGTTGTCCGAGCTGCTGACGATCTTGTGCAGGATGCCGACCACGAGCAGCGCTGCCAGAACCAGTGCGTAGTGTGTGATGTTGAAACTGTCGAGCTGGCCGTTTGACGTGGCGACCTGGACGGGTTCGACAATCAATTGCCGCAATAGGGTGATGATCGAGACCTCAATGAACACGATCAGATGGAACACGCCGCTCTGCACGTAGTTGATCTCGGCTGTGATCAGGCTCGACAAGGTCCAGACGATAAACAATGTGCCGAGTGCCTGCAGGAATCCGTGCGCCAGATTGCCCTGGTAGACAGAGTGAATGACGGCGATCGAGAACTCCCACATCACCATCAGGCTGGCGATCACAAGCGCGAGCGACAGCAGCACGTGCAGGAACTGATTGAATTTTTTCAGTGCCTTGACCAGCGTTGTTTCGAAGGTATTGATCACAGCGCGTCTTTCCGTGGATACGTTTATTTTTCGATGTAGCTATCGTTGTCCTTGTCCTGCAGCAGGACCTGCGAGTACTTGTATTTATCCGCTGCGTCGAATTGCGCTTCGGCCCAGCTGCGGCAAGCATCGCAGCAGAAGCGCGGGATTTGTACTGCAAAGACGGGGAGTCGCGGACGTGATTCGTTGCGCGATTCAATCGTGACGGCGCCACCGCAGTCGCTGCAGGTACGTACGGTCTCAATTTGCGATTCGCGAATGCCGGCAGTGTCGTAGTAAATGCTGTTTTCGCGCGTGTGGAAGGGCTGGTCCGGATAAACCTGCTCGCGCAGGGCCTCGCGGTTTTTCCAGTGATTCAGCGTCACGTCCTTGAGCTTTTCCAGATACTGATTGATGCGCGGATCCTGAATCTGGTCTTCGGCATCGTAATCAGGTTCACGGATCTGCGAGTAATCGCGGCCGGCCATCGCGAGGATGATGCCGGTGTTGATGTAGGGCAGGGCGCTTTCGATCGAGTAGCCGCCTTCGAGCACGGCGATGTCGGGCTTGAGCCGATCGTTCAGCACCGCATAACCCTGCGCGGTGAATTTCATGTTGGTGATCGGGTCGGAATAGTGATTGTCCTGCCCGGCCGAGTTGATGATGAGATCCGGCTTGAAGTCGGCGAGGATAGGCATCACGATTTCGTCGAGCACGTAGAGGAAGCCTTCCTCGCAGGTGTTCGGCGGCATCGGCAGATTGATGGTCGTGCCGAAGGCATTCGGGCCGCCCATTTCATCCGGAAAACCTGAGCCCGGATACAGCGTGCGGCCGTCCTGGTGCAGAGAAATAAAGAGCGTGTTCGGGTCGTGCCAGAAGATGTCCTGCGAGCCGTCGCCATGGTGGCAGTCGGTATCGACGATGGCGATCTTCTTGATGCCATTCTTGTCGCCGTACTTCTCGCGGATGTACTCGACCATGATGGCTTCCATGTTCAACGTGCAGAAACCACGCGTGCCGTGCACGACGCGCATCGAATGGTGGCCGCAGGGACGCACCAGGGCGAAGGCGTTGTCGACTTCCTTGGTCATCACCTTGTCGGCCGCGGTCAAGGTGCCACCGACCGAAATCATGTGCGATGCATGGACGAGTTCCTCGATGCCAGGCACGCAGAAATGCACGCGGTTGATGTCCTCGGCGGTGCAGAGGTCGGGCTTGAATTCGATGATGTTGTCGAAGTCGAGCAGGCCTTCTTCACTAACTTGATCTTGCGTGTAGAGCAGGCGTTCTTCGCGCTCCGGGTGTGTCGGCGAGATGGCGTAGTCGAAGGCGGGGAAAAATACGAGGCCGGTTTTCTTCATGGTGTGTCTCTTACTGAATGGCGTGCTCAGTTGCGTGCTTTGTGAGGCCAGGCTTGATCTGGAGCCGGACGCGGAAGTTCTTGCCCGTGGTCGCGGTACCGCGGATGACGTTGAAGCTCTGACTGTCGGCAACTTCGATCTCGATGTCTTCTTCCGGTGCGCCAGCGATGCGGGCGATGTTTTCCAGTTTCTCGCGGCCAATGTCGATCAAATCATCCATGGTGAAACCGCGGGGAATGTCGCTGAGGACACCTTCTTCAGCCACCGACATCAGGCGTTCTTCAGTATCGGCCATCAAGGTCAGTTCGACCGTCGTGCGCGCCATCGCAGCGCCGCTGGCATTGATCACGTCGGAGTCGCCAGGAACAATCTCGGCCATCTTCAAGAGCTTGCCGATTTGTTTGGCCATATACGGGGCAGGGCCGCCGACGACGATGGCATCGGTTGGCGCCAGCACCTTGCCTTCTAGCATTTCGTGAATGGTGTAGACCGGCTTGGCATTTACGTCGGCAATCATGCTGCGTACCTTGGCCGC
>DATJJR010000074.1:0-9348 GCA_035492055.1 Rhodocyclaceae bacterium
GAAATGCCGCGAGCAACGGCCACCGTGTCTTCTGGCGGCCACGACTGGCACGGCATCTGTGCGGGACTCAAGCTGCTCGGGATGGCGCGCCAATTGGCGCAGCATTGTGAATTGGCGAGTGTTGAGCCGCATGCCGTCACCTTGCGCCTGCCGCCTTTGCACAAGCATCTGTTGTCTGCAGCACCGCAGGCCAAATTGCAATCCGAACTTGAGCGTCACTTTGGCCACACTCTCAAGCTGAACGTGCAGATCGAAGATGTTGCCGGCGAAACGCCGGTTGCGCGCAGCAACACGATCAAGCGCGAAAAGCATGAGCGTGCAGTCGCTGCGATCGAGGAAGATCCTTTCGTGCGTGAGGTCATCGAGCTTTTTGACGCGACGATCAACGAACAATCCATCAAACCACTAGGCGACGCTCATTAGGCGCTGCCGCGAGCATTGGAGTTAGCAAAATGATGAAGGGTATGGGCGGTCTGGGCGGCCTGATGAAGCAGGCGCAGCAGATGCAGGAACGGATGGCCAAGGCGCAAGAGGAGCTTGGCGGCATCGAGGTCGAAGGTGCCGCCGGTTCCGGCGCAGTCAAGGTCACGATGACCTGCAAGCACGAGGTTCGCCGCATCAAGATCGATGCGTCCGTGATGGACGACAAGGACATGCTGGAAGACCTGATTGCGACTGCCGTGAACGATGCCGTGCGTCAGGCTGCTGCCGTGTCGGAGGCGAAGATGTCGGGTTTCACGGCCGGACTCAATTTGCCGCCAGGCATGAAGCTACCGTTCTGATCTGCATGCACGATTTTGACAGCTTGGTTTTTTGACAGAGGCTGATTGTGAAGGAGCCCAATAGCCTTGAAGCATTGATCGATGCACTGCGTTGCCTGCCGGGTGTGGGGCCGAAGTCCGCGCAGCGCATGGCTTACCATCTGTTGCAACGCGATCCGCGTGGAGCGGAAAAACTTTCCGCTGCATTGTCGGGTGCGCTTGCGAATCTCAAGCATTGCACGCTTTGCAATACGTTCACCGAGGATGACATCTGCACGCGCTGCGCTTCCGGCAAGCGCGACGCCACGCAGCTCTGCGTGGTCGAAATGCCCATTGATATGAATGTCATGGAGCAGACACATGCATACAACGGCCTGTACTATGTCTTGATGGGGCGCTTGTCGCCGCTTGACGGCGTTGGTCCGCGCGAGCTTAATTTCGAGCGCCTGATTCAGCGCGCTTCCGACGGCACGGTGCAGGAGGTCATCATGGCGACCAACTTCACCAACGAAGGCGAGGCGACGGCACACTATGTATCTGAGTTGTTGCGTGCACGCGGCCTCAAGGTCAGCCGCATCGCTCGTGGCGTACCGGTCGGCGGCGAACTTGAATTCACCGATGCCGGTACCGTTGCGCAGGCATTCATCGAACGCAGAGAGTATTGATGAGCGCGAAACCGCTCACCGGTTCGGCAACGAAGCCCTTGCAGGGCGTTCGCGTCATCGAGCTGGGTACCTTGATCGCCGGGCCCTTTTGCTCGCGCATCCTGGCCGAGTTTGGTGCCGAAGTTATCAAGATCGAAACACCGGGCGAGGGCGATCCGCTACGCGCATGGCGCAAGATCTACGAAGGCACGTCGCTGTGGTGGTATTTGCAGGCGCGCAACAAGCAATCGCTGACACTGAATCTCAAGCAACCCGAAGGCATTGAGATACTCAAGAAGCTGGTCGCCGACGCCGACATCGTGGTCGAGAATTTCCGGCCTGGTGTACTGGAAAAGCTCGGCGTGGGTTGGGATGTGTTGTCCCAGATCAATCCCGGTTTGGTCATGGTGCGTTTGTCGGGCTTCGGTCAAACCGGGCCGATGGCACAGCAACCCGGTTTCGGTGCCATCGGTGAGTCCATGGGCGGTTTGCGTTATGTCACCGGGTTTGCCGATCGGCCGCCGGTTAAAACAGGTATTTCCATTGGCGACTCGATCGCCGCGTTATGGGCTGCCATCGGCGCCTTGATGGCGTTGCGTCATCGTGAAGTGAATGGTGGTAAAGGCCAGGTAGTCGATGTCGCGCTCTATGAAGCTGTTTTTGCCATGATGGAAAGCCTGGTGCCGGAGTTCGATGTGTTCGGTTTCGTGCGCGAACGTACCGGCAATGTCATGCCTGGCATTACGCCATCGAACACGCATACGACCAAGGACGGCAAGCATTTGATTGTTGGTGCTAACGGAGACGCGATCTTCCGGCGCTGCATGGAAGTCATGGGGCGTACTGATCTAGCTGTTGATCCGACCCTGCAGACCAATGCCGGGCGCGACCTTCGCGCAACTGAGCTGTATGGTGTCATCGACGATTGGGTCAAGCAGCATGATGAAAACGACGTGTTGAAGCAGCTCGGTGAAGCCGGCGTACCAGCCAGCCGCATCTATTCCATCGCCGACATGTTTGACGATCCTCAATTCCTTGCCCGCGAAATGCTGAAGTCGGCGACATTGCCCGACGGTAAGCCATTCAAGATGCCGGGTATCGTGCCGCGCTTGACCGAAACCCCTGGCAATGTCGAAACCATTGGCCCGTCGCTCGGCGAGCATACCGAGCGCATATTGGGTAGCCTCGGATATGTCGCAGACGAAATTACGGCACTGAGGGAAAAAGGCGTCATTTGACCCGTTACTCGGGTTCTCCTACGGCGCAAACCCTATCGTTCCAAATACGCGATAGGTTATACTCGACCCAGTCATTGAAGTAATTTATTGCACGTGCTGCACTCGAGTACTCTGGCAAGTCGCAGGATTCGATTCTTCCAAGGGGGTTTTCGATGAGTTGTGATGGAAAGGTGGATTGCAGCCGTCGTCGTTTACTGGTGACGACGGCCGCCATCGGTGGGGTAGGCGGTGTCATGGTCGCCACGCCGTTTGTAAAGAGCATGCTTCCCTCCGAGCGGGCCAAAGCCGCCGGTGCGCCGGTTGAGGTGGATGTGTCAAAGCTTGGCCCCGGCGAGATGATGACGGTTGAATGGCGCGGCAAGCCTGTCTGGATTGTTAATCGTACCCAAGACATGCTGGCCTCCTTGCCCAAGGCCGATTCGCTCGTTAGCGATCCCAATTCCGAAAAACCGATGCAACCGGCGTATTGCCAGAACGAGACGCGTTCGATCAAGCCGAATCTCTTTGTGGCGGTTGGCATCTGTACTCACCTTGGGTGTTCCCCGACACAGAAGTTCATTGCGGGCGCTGACAGTGGCGTTACGCCGGACTGGCTGGGCGGTTTTCTTTGCCCTTGCCATGGCTCGACATTCGATCTGGCTGGCCGTGTCTACAAGAACAAACCCGCGCCTGACAATCTCGAGGTGCCGCCGCATACGTATCTGAGCGACACCATGCTCCGAATCGGCGAAGACACGAAGGGGGCGTAAATGGGCAACGTAAACTCTCCTGAAAAGTACAAGTCCGACGGTTCCGCTGCCGGTGGCTTGCTTGAGTGGGTTGATGCGCGCTTTCCGCTGGTGTCGCTGTGGAAAGAGCATCTGTCCGAGTACTACGCGCCGAAGAACTTCAACTTCTGGTACTTCTTCGGCTCGCTGGCCTTGTTCGTTCTGGTGATCCAGATCGTCACCGGCATTTTCCTTGTCATGCACTTCAAGCCCGATGCGGCATTGAACGCTTCTGGGGTACCAACGGCCTTTGCCAGCGTCGAATACATCATGCGCGACGTGCCGTGGGGTTGGCTGATCCGCTACATGCATTCGACAGGTGCATCGGCGTTCTTCATCGTCGTTTATCTGCATATGTTCCGCGGCTTGCTCTACGGCTCGTATCGTCGACCGCGTGAGCTGATCTGGATCTTCGGCCTGCTGATTTTCCTGTGTTTGATGGGCGAAGCCTTCTTCGGCTACTTGCTGCCGTGGGGACAAATGTCGTTCTGGGGCGCGCAAGTCATCGTCAATCTGTTCTCGGCGATTCCTTTCGTCGGTCCCGATCTGTCCCTTTGGCTACGCGGCGATTATGTTGTCGGGGATGCAACGCTCAACCGCTTCTTCAGTTTCCACGTCATTGCCATGCCGCTGGTGCTTTTGGGGTTGGTGGCGGCGCACATCATTGCGCTGCATGAGGTCGGCTCAAACAATCCCGATGGCGTGGAGATCAAGAAATACAAGGACGAGAAGGGCATTCCGCTCGACGGCATTCCTTTCCACCCGTATTACACGGTCAAGGATATCGTTGGCGTCGTGGTTTTCCTGATCGTGTTCGCGGCCATCGTGTTCTTCAAACCGGAAGGCGGCGGCTACTTTCTTGAGTACAACAATTTCATTCCTGCTGATCCGCTCAAGACGCCACCGCACATTGCGCCAGTTTGGTACTTCACGCCGTTCTATTCGATTCTGCGGGCAGTGACGTCGGATTTCATTCCTTTTCTGTGGCTATTCCTTGGTGGCGTTGGGCTGTTATCTGTGCGCCCCTCCAAATTGCCGATTTTGGTGAAACTGGGGTATCTCGGATTTGTTGGCGCGATGTTCGTATTGCTCGGTGTGCCATCTGTCGTGGCCGGCTGGTTTGGCATCAAGCTCAGCGCCTTTATCTTTGTTGGTCTGGAAGCCAAGTTCTGGGGCGTGGTGTCGATGGGGGCTTCGGTGTTGGTGATCGGAGCTTTGCCATGGCTTGATCAAAGCCCGGTCAAATCCATTCGCTACCGCGGTGTGCTCTACAAGTCGGCACTGGCGATCTTCGTGGTGTGCTTCTTCATTCTTGGATATCTCGGTGTCCAGCCGCCCAATCCGGCACGAACTGTCGTGTCGCAGGTCTGCACAATCCTTTATTTCTCGTTTTTCCTGCTGTTGCCTTGGTACAGCAGGATCGATAAATGCAAGCCGGAGCCGGAAAGGGTGACAGGATGAAGAAGATGAAAAAACTTCTGCTCACGCTGTTGTTCGTGCCTGCCATTGCCTTTGGCAGCGATACCGAGTTGCATCTTGACCATGCGCCGGACAAATCCGGCGACCAGGCCGCGCTGCAAAATGGTGCCAAATTGTTCGTAAACTATTGTTTAAGCTGCCATTCTGCGTCCTACATGCGTTATAGCCGCCTGCAGGATATCGGCTTGTCCGAGGCTCAAATCAAGGACAATCTGTTGTTTACGGCCGACAAAGTGGGCGAGCCCATGCGCATCGCCATGCAACGTGACGATGCCAAGGCCTGGTTCGGGACCGCGCCGCCTGATTTGACCATCATTGCCCGTGCTCGGGCATCGGAATTTGGCAGCGGCCCCGACTGGCTGTATACTTACCTGCGTTCCTTCTATCGTGATGAGTCCCGGCCAACCGGCTGGAACAATACGATATTTGAAAACGTCGGCATGCCACACGTCCTCTGGGAGCTTCAAGGTATCCAGGCAAAGGACGCGAATGGCAAGCTTGTTCTGGCAACACCAGGCAAGCTAACGCCGGAGCAGTATGACGAGGCCGTCGCCGATCTCGTGGCTTTCCTGACGTACATGGGCGAGCCGGTCAGCGAATATCGCAAGCATTTGGGCGTCATGGTCATCGTGTTCCTGGCTGTTCTTCTTGTATTCGCCTATGCCTTGAAGCGCGCGTACTGGAAAGACATCCACTAATCAGTTTTAGCGGAAACGAATCTATATGGGGCATCGTGAAGTGAGCGCACCGTCCGTCCGTCGCGTGGTGCGCGACGCCGACTATTCCTGGGGCACCAGTGCAATGATGAATCTGTATTCGGGGACTACCGACCCGTTCAGTCATCGTTGCCGTATCGTCCTCTACGAAAAGCAGATGGACTTTCAGGTTATCGATGTTGACCTGTTCAATAAACCGGAAGACATCGCTGTCATCAATCCGTACAACCGTGTCCCTGTGCTTGTTGATCGCGACCTCATTTTGTTTGAGGCCAATATCATCAATGAGTACATCGATGAACGCTTTCCGCATCCGCAGTTGATGCCGCCGGATCCGATCATGCGCGCACGCGCACGCCAGCTTCTGTTCACCATGGAACAAGAGCTGTTCAGCCACATCGAAGCCATTGAGAAGAACCTCAAGTCGGCCGACAAGGCGCGTCAGCACATTCGTGAACGCCTCGTTGAACTGGCGCCGATGTTCAACAAGCAAAAGCACATGCTGGGCGAAGAGTTTTCGATGCTCGACGTGGCGATTGCGCCGCTGCTGTGGCGTCTGGATCACTACGGTATCGAACTGCCGAAGACGGCTGCACCGATTCAGAAATACGCCGAGCGCATCTTCAGCCGCCAGGGCTTTATTGATGCGCTGACGCCTTCTGAAAAGGTGATGCGTCGTTAAAGCGTACGAATCATCGCGAACGGCTGCTTCGGCAGCCGTTTTGTTTTTTTAAGGTCAGCAAATGAGCAATATATCCACCAAGCCCTATCTTATTCGCGCGCTTTGGCAATGGGCCATTGATCAAGGCCAGACGCCACAGATCGTGGTGGCCGTCGATGAACATACCCAAGTCCCGGCGGGTTATGTGAAAGACGGGCAGATCGTGCTCAATATCGGGCTTGAAGCAACGAATCAGTTGGATATCGGCAACGAGTTCATTGCGTTTCAAGCGCGCTTTGGTGGCGTAGCGCAACAGATCTTTGTGCCTATCGAGCGCGTTGCTGCGATCTTTGCGCGTGAAAGCAACGAGGGCATGGGCTTCGAGATCGCTGAAACGCAAGCAGCCGAACAAACCAATGAACAATCGCCGATACTGAAGCCGGTAGAGCATTCCAGCAACGAGATAGCTTCGGAAACATCGCCACCAGATGAGCCGACTCCCCCGAGCGGTGGGCGACCGCGGTTTACTGTCGTGAAATAACAGTAAAGCAGGCCGGGTTGGAAAAGGTGTTTTCTACGTTGACGCCAGACTAAAAGGATATTCGGTCCGTTCAGTTGTGGCTTGCCTTGATCTGCGACGGATTCGCCACCAATAGCGCTTCATTGCTGACTTGATTGAGCGCGTTCTGACGTGCGTCGCTGTCGATCAATTTGTTTGCGGCTTTCAGTGTGTCCAGCAAATCAATCGACGAAGAGGCTTGTGCCGGCGTTGTGACATCCTTGGTTACCTTGCCGAGTTCGTATTGAATCATGTGCGTGTTTTGCTGGGCCGATTGCGTCAGCATGGCCATGATGAGTTCTCCATTGCCATAGGAGAACTGCGACTGACTGCTGGCACTGTCGTCGATCTGGTAGTAGCGATAGTTCTGTGAGTTCTTGTCCGTTTTCAGTCCAAGCGGCTCATCGCTACTGCCCGACAACGTCGTGTGATAACTGGCGGAGAGATGTGACTCCTGCAATTGCGTGACCGAGTAATCGGCCTGCTCACTGCCCATGATCGTCGTTTGTTGCGACACCTGATACGAGAATTGATCGACCTCGCTGGGGCGCATCGGGTTGACGGACTTCGGTGTTTCCTTGATCGATGCGCTGAAGTCGGGCAGCCCCGTCAGCAGGCTGCGGCCGGTGTCGTTCAACGTGATCCCAGCGTTTGTGGGTTGATTTGCACTACCGTTGGTCGTGACCATGTCACTGAATGCCTGCTTCATCAGTGACATGAGTGTTGCATCGCCATGACCGCGTTGCAGCGCATCATCGAACTGCTTGAGGTAAGCGTTGATCGCCTGCGTCTGCTGTTGGGCATTGCCGAGTTGTGTGAGCTGGCTCGTATCGACGCTGACATTCACGGTACCGCTATCCATGTGTGCCGAAATGCTGCGCTGCTTGGCGTCGGCATGAAATTCCATGGTTTGCGTTTTGCCGTTGCTGTCTTGCAGCGAGGCATGTAAATCGACTGACGATAAAACATTAGGATCAAACTGTGTCAGGCCGCTGAGATTGAGCGATGGTGTGCTCGAGCTGAGTCCGTCAATGGCTTGCTGGAAGCCATCCGCGAGCGATGACAACGCCTTGCGGTCTGCGTCCGTCAAAGTGCCGTTGGTGACCTTGATTTGTGCCGCTAAGCCATCGTCACTGCTGCCGAGTGACAGTTCGGCGGTTGCGCCGCTTTTTGTTGTGACGTTCAGCGTGATTTGATTGTTGGCCGTCGTGTGAAGAACTTGCTGAGAGGTTTGAATCAGCGAGGCATCTGGTGTTTGTCCAGGCTGAAAATTCATGACCGATTGTGAGTCGTTGCCGCCGCCGTTGGCTAGACTGGCGAGCAACGTTTTGCCCATGTCATTGAAGCGATCCGCAAGCGTACTGCTCTGAAAGTTTTTTGCCATGAGCGACGTCAGGTCGTCATTTGCTGAGCTTTCCCATGCCGTGACCGCGGTCAGTGGTGACACAGGCTTTGTGTACGTCAGCGATGCAGTATTGGCGCTTTGCGTTGTCAATGTGACTTGCGTCGACCCGGCGCTGGAGGTGCCGGTGCTTGATGAGGGCGTTGACACAATCCCAGGTGCGTTAGATTGCTGAAGGGCGAGGGACGTATTCAGCAGCGGTGTCAGCGAAGATGTTGTTGTCATCTTAAGTCCAGACAATTCAATCAATGTGCAATGGCAGATGTAACGGCACGTTTACACCAAGCTTAATGGTGCGATGCCCATTTTCCGTAGATCGCAGTTGTCGTTCCTGTCATTGAATGAGTGCCAGAAGGATCGTTGCTGCTTGCCAAGCCAGACAAAGTGGGACATAATCGCGCTCCTTTGATCTTGGTGATGCGGCGCGCATTTGCGTTTCTGTGTAGCCAAATAAAAGAAAAGCTCGGGGCGCGGTAGCAAAGCGGTTATGCACCGGATTGCAAATCCGTGTAGGTCGGTTCGACTCCGGCCCGCGCCTCCACTCCATGCGGGAGTAGCTCAGTTGGTAGAGCGATACCTTGCCAAGGTATAGGTCGAGAGTTCGAGACTCTTCTCCCGCTCCATACGCCCTTTGGAAATGTTTGGCTGCGTAGCCTCTGGCTATAATCACCAACGTTTCTATGTCTGCCGGGATGGTGAAATTGGTATACACAGCGGACTTAAAATCCGCCGCTGCCAACGCGGCGTACGGGTTCAAGTCCCGTTCCCGGCACCAATAACAACCTAAGTCCTTGCAAAGCCTTGTCAGGCCTAGAGGGCGGTTTTTCTGGGTGGTTAGATTACCCCACCATATTACCCCACCCTTGGCCCGACAAGTTGGCCTTAGATCAAGCCAGCCTTGGCTGCTGCCTGTTGAATTGCGTCGAAAACTGACCCACTAAGGGCGGTAATTTGCATCGAAAATTGACCCACGTATAGAACACACTGCCTGCTCTTAAAAGAGCAGGAGATTGGAGTGATCGACGTGGCATTACTGAGCATTATTCGACGCTGGCATTTGCGTGACCAGGTCTCGATGAGAGAGATCGCAAAGCGACTCGGCATCTCTCGCAACACGGTAC
>DATJJR010000075.1:0-3981 GCA_035492055.1 Rhodocyclaceae bacterium
CGTTAATTAACCTTGGCGCTGCTTGTGACGCGGTTCGGTGCAGATGACACGAACGACGCCTTTGCGCTTGATGATCTTACAGTTGCGGCAGATCCGCTTGACTGATGCGAGCACTTTCATTTTTGCCCTCTTTCTTTCAAAACCAAAAATTGCGGGATGGATCGCAATGCATCTCTATCCCAAACATTCAATCTCTACTTCGTGCGGAAAACGATCCGCGCCCTGCTCAGGTCGTACGGCGTCAATTCCACCGTCACCTTGTCTCCAGGAAGAATGCGGATATAGTTCATGCGCATTTTTCCTGAAATATGCCCGAGCACTACATGCCCGTTTTCCAGCTTGACTCGAAATGTTGCATTCGGGAGATTTTCGAGGATCTCACCCTGCATTTGAATTACGTCGTCTTTTGCCATTCGTTCGCCTGTGAGTCGCGCTTTAACGCGACATGCCGCCTTTGAAATTCGCCTTGCGGAGCAAGGACTCATATTGCTGCGACATCACATAGTTCTGTACTTGCGCCATGAAGTCCATCGTCACCACCACAATGATCAGCAGCGAGGTGCCGCCAAAGTAGAACGGCACTTTCCATTTCGCGATCAGGAATTCCGGCAACAAACATACCAGCGTGATGTACACCGCACCGGCCAGCGTCAGACGCGTCAGAATCTTGTCGATGTAACGCGCAGTCTGCTCGCCTGGACGAATACCGGGCACAAACGCACCACTCTTTTTCAGGTTATCTGCCGTTTCCTTGCTGTTGAACACCAGCGCGGTATAAAAGAAGCAGAAAAACACAATTGCAATCGCATACAGCAGCGCATGAATCGGCTCGCCTGGCGCCATGGATGCCGCCAAATCCTTCAGGAAGCGAATAAATCCATTGCTCGCCTCACCCGAGGTAAACCAGCTCGTGATCGTCGCCGGGAACAGAATGATCGACGATGCAAAGATCGGCGGAATCACGCCTGCCATGTTCAGCTTCAGCGGCAGATGACTGCTCTGACCGCCATAAATCTTGTTGCCAACCTGGCGCTTCGCATAATTCACCAGAATTTTGCGCTGGCCGCGTTCAACGAACACGACGAAGTAGGTCACCACCGCAACAACTAGGCAGATGATGATTGCCGACAGGCCGCCCATCGAGCCGGTACGCACCAGTTCAAACAAGCCCGCCACTGCAGTCGGCAAGCCCGCCGCGATACCCGCGAAAATGATGATCGAGATACCGTTACCCAAACCACGCTCGGTGATCTGCTCACCCAGCCACATCAGGAACATCGTACCGGTCACCAGCGTCACGACCGTCGTCAGGCGAAACGCCATGCCGGGGTCAATCACCAGACCGATTTGCGATTCCAGTGCTACCGCAATACCCAGCGCCTGAAAAATTGCCAGCGCCAGCGTGCCGTAACGCGTGTACTGCGTAATCTTGCGACGGCCGGACTCGCCTTCCTTTTTCATGGCTTCCAGCTGCGGCGATACCACCGACATCAGCTGCATGATGATCGATGCCGAAATGTACGGCATGATACCCAGCGCAAACACAGTGAAACGAGACAGCGCGCCGCCGGAGAACATGTTGAACATGCCCAAGATGCCGCCTTGATTCTGTTTGAACAACTGCGCCAACTGATCCGGGTCAATGCCCGGCACCGGAATATGTGCGCCGATACGGAACACGACCAGCGCGCCGATCAGAAACCACAGCCGACCCCACGGAAATCCGCTGGCCGAACCTTTAGCAAGCTGAGGAGTAGTCGCCAATTAATATCCCGTTTTCAGGCCGAACACTTAGGCAACCGAACCACCGGCTGCTTCAATCGCCGCTTTGGCACCCTTGGTGGCGATCAAGCCTTTCAGCGTGACTTTCTTGCTGATTTCACCCGACAGGATCACACGCACAACGCGCGCCAATTCAGGCACCACGCCGGCTTGCTTCAATGCCAGGATATCGACTTCCGCTACCGGCAGCGCCTGCAGATCGGACAAACGAACTTCTGCCTTGTACGGCGTTGCCAGCGATTTGAAACCGCGCTTTGGCAAGCGACGTTGCAGAGGCATCTGACCGCCCTCAAAGCCGACCTTGTGGAAACCGCCCGAACGCGACTTCTGACCTTTGTGACCACGACCGGACGTTTTGCCCAGGCCGGAACCGATACCGCGGCCGACGCGACGCTTGTAGTGCTTGGCGCCGTCTGCTGGCTGAATGCTATTCAATTCCATGATTTTCTCCGTGTGCAAGCAGTGCTTACGACACCACTTTCACGAGATACGATACTTTGTTGATCATGCCGCGCACTGCCGGCGTGTCCTGCAATTCGGAAACCGAATTGACGCGGCGCAGGCCGAGGCCACGCACCGTTGCACGGTGATCTTCACGCGTGCCGATCAAGCCCTTGACCAGTTTGACTTTGACTGTGTTTGCCATTGCGTTCACCTTAGCCCAGGATGTCTTCGACGGATTTGCCGCGCTTAGCAGCAATTTCCGACGGCGTATTCATTTTGGACAAACCGTCCAGCGTTGCACGCACCATGTTGTATGGGTTGGTCGAACCGGTCGACTTCGCCACAACGTTGGTCACGCCCATCACTTCGAAGATTGCGCGCATTGGACCGCCGGCGATCACGCCGGTACCGTCCTTGGCTGGCATCATCAACACTGACGATGCGCCGTGCTTGCCGGTCACCATGTGTTGCAAGGTACCGTCTTTCAACGCTACTTTGATCATCTTGCGACGCGCTTCTTCCATTGCCTTCTGCACAGCGACTGGCACTTCTTTCGATTTGCCCTTGCCCATGCCGATGCGGCCATCGCCATCACCAACAACAGCCAATGCAGCGAAGCCCATGATGCGACCACCCTTGACCACTTTGGTCACACGGTTGACCGCGATCATTTTTTCGCGCATGCCATCATCCGGCTTTTCGCTTTGCATTTTGGATTGCATTTTTGCCATGACGATTCTTCCTTAGAACTTCAGACCGGCTTCACGTGCAGCTTCAGCAACTGCTTTGATGCGGCCGTGATAACGGAAACCGGAGCGGTCGAATGCAACTTCGGCGATTCCAGCTTTCAATGCTTTCTCTGCGACGCGCTTGCCGATCAATGCGGCAGCAGCAGCGTTGCCGCCTTTGCCAGACTGGCCGGCCAGCTGCTGACGCACTTCTGCTTCGAGCGTCGATGCCGATGCCAATACTTTGGCATCCGGGCTGATGATCGTTGCGTAGATGTGCAGGTTGGTACGATGCACAGCCAGGCGATTCACCTTCAGTTCGGCGATCTTGGCGCGCGTTTGGCGGCCACGGCGCAGGCGGGATTGTTTCTTGTCCATCATCAACCATTACTTCTTCTTGGTTTCTTTGAGCACAACCACTTCATCCGCATAACGAACGCCCTTGCCCTTGTAAGGCTCCGGAGCGCGGTAAGCGCGGACTTCAGCAGCGACCTGACCAACACGCTGACGATCGATACCCTTGATCAGGATCTCGGTCTGCGACGGCGTTTCAACCTTGACGCCCTGTGGCATCTGGTGCACCACAGGGTGCGAGAAACCTAACGACAGATTCAGCTTGTCACCCTGCGCAGCGGCACGGTAACCCACGCCTACCAGCGTCAGTTTCTTCTCGAAACCCTTGGTGACGCCGTTGACCATGTTGTTGACCAGCGCACGAATGGTGCCGGACATCGCATTGGCTTCGCGGCTGTCATTGGCAGCCTTGATGTTCAGGGTGCCGTTATTGTTTTCGATCTGCACCAAGCCATTCAAGGCTTGGCTCAGCGAGCCCAGCGGGCCCTTGACTGTGATCTGCTCTGCGCTAATGGTCGCTTCCGCGCCACTCGGCAGTGCAATCGGCATTTTACCTACACGAGACATCTTGCACTCCTTAAGCGACGTAGCAAATCACTTCGCCACCGACGCCGGTTGCGCGCGCTTTGCGATCAGTCATGACGCCTTTCGGGGTCGACACGATGGCCACACC
>DATJJR010000076.1:0-4149 GCA_035492055.1 Rhodocyclaceae bacterium
ATGGCGTTGAACGACTTCAGCACCATGCGCAGGTTTTTTTCGGCAGCAAGGCGACCGACGTAGAGCACGGCAAGATCGCTGTCGTTCATGCCCCAGGCATGGCGCAATTCGTTCGAACGGCGTGCGGGATTGAACAGTGCCGTATCCACACCGCGCGCCATGACGCGCAGATTGGCGAAACCATCTGCACCGAGTTCGGCAGCGAGTGCGTGCGTCGGTACAAAGGTCGCGGCGGTGCGATTGTGCAGCTTGCGCAAATGGCCGGCGATGATGCCGCGTAGCCAGCCGGCGCCGTAGTGCTTGCTGTAGCGATGAAAGTTAGTGTGGAACGAGCTCGTCATCGGCAGGCCAAGCTTCGCGGCAGCGGCGATGGCCGATGCGCCAAGCGGACCTTCGGTGACGACGTGAACGATGTCCGGTGGATTGTCGCGCCACAGGCGCGTCAACAAGCGGCCAGCGGGCAAGCCGAACTGCAGACCGCTGTAGCGCGGAATCGGGATACCGCGAACCAGCGTTTCGCTGAAGCGATTCTCTATGCGTTCGAGTTCGTCCGTGCTTTGACGCGGACGCACCAGATGAATCGTATGACCCTGAGCACGCAAGCCGTCGATGAGACGGCCCAACGTCATGGCGACGCCGTTGATTTCCGGCGGATACGTTTCGGTGATGATGGCAATCGTGAGCGGCGGGCAACGGTGCTCGCGATCAGTCGTTTCTGTCAGGACGGTTTTGGTATCCATGGCACCTAATGTGCCGGCATTGCAAGACCGCCCGATGACGTGCCGATGATGTTTTGGTTACAGCGAACGCTGGAAAAGCGGCAATAAAATCAACGTCCAAACGATGATGACGTTGAGTAGGGCAATGAGCACGGCCGCGCTGCCGATGTCTTTTGCACGCTTCGACAGCAGGTGGCGATCGAGCGAAATGCGGTCGATGGCGGCTTCGACGGCGGAGTTGAGCAATTCAACAATGACCACGAGCAGCACGCTGCCGATCATGACGGCCTTTTCGACCGGCGTGACCGGGCAAAACAATGCTACCGGGATCAGGACAATGGCGAGCCAGGTTTCCTGGCGGAATGCGTCTTCATGTCGGTACGCTGAAGCGAGGCCAGCCAGCGAGTAATGAAAGGCGTTCCAGACGCGGGTAAGGCCGGTCTTTCCTTTGAACGGACTTTCGCTGTGCGTTGTGTTGGTGACGTTTGTCTCGGTATGTTGATCGTGCGATGTCATGGTGTGGGCTCAGGCGGCGAGTTGTCGATACAGTTCGGCGAGTTGGCGTGCGCGTTCGGGTGCACCCCAGCTATGGGCAAATTCCCGGCCATCGGCCGAGAGTGTGGCAAGTTGTGCTGGATCAGTGAGCAATTTGGCCATGAGCGTGCCGAAGTCTTGCACATCGTGCGGCGCACATACGGCGCCACGTTGCGGTGCAAGAATGTCGGCGGCACCCATGGCCGGAATGCCGAGCACCGGCAAGCCGGCGGCCATGGCTTCGAGCAGCACCAAGCCCTGAGTTTCGGTGACAGACGGAAATGCAAACAGATCGGCAGCAGCGTAGCAGGCCGGCAGTTCGGTTTTTCTGTCCATATAGCCGAGGAAGAACACGTCCTGATCAATACCGAGTTGCGTCGTGGCTTTTTTCAGGCTGTTCAGCGCGGGGCCTTCGCCTGCGATCACGAGGGCGATGTCCGGATTGCGGCTGAGTGCATGGCGCATTGCGTCAAGCAGGAAGCGCAGGTTTTTTTCGTGGGCGACGCGACCGACAAACAGCGCCAGCGGACGGTCGACAGGCAGGCCATGCTTGCGGCGGAAATCGGTACGGGCGTTGGCGTCATTGGATGCGCCGAACTGTGCGAGCGGAATGCCCGTTGGCAGGATATGCAGCGGCTTTGTGACACCGTAGTCGCGCAAGGCAGTGTGCATTGCGCTTGACGGCACGATCAGCGCATCGAGTGTATTGCACTGGCTGCGAGCAATGCGGCGTGTCAGGCTGCGCGCGAGCGGGCGCGGCATGATCGGCAGGTAGTGATGGAAATATTCCTCGAAATGCGTGTGATACGTGGCAATGCAAGGAATACCGCGCTTCCTGGCCAGCTTCAGGCCGGCGTAGTGGGCTGAAAAGGGCGTTTGAATATGGATGAGGTCGAAGTGTTTTCCGTTCAGGGTTTGGTCCAGGTCGCGCAGTGCATCGCTACGCATCAGCCGGTCTTCGGGATCGAAAGGAATGGTGCGCGCAGGCAGGCGCACGATATCGGCGTCGTCCGCGCCGTCATTGCCTCCTGTTTTTGCATATGTCGGCGCGATCAACGTAACGTCTACGCCTTCTTCACTCAGCCCTTCACGAAAAGTCTGAATCGAGGTTGAAACACCGTTGATGCGTGGGAAATACACATCGGAAATCATCAATACATTCATGTAGGCGCTTGTTTTTATGTGAAATAAATTTGAGCCGAGCCTGCCTTGCGTGTGTTTCGTGAGCGTGACGAAACAATGAAGGCTTGATGACAGACTTTGCAATCTTGTTTCATTTTGCGCGCCGCCTGCCTTGAATGCGTTTTCCGGGTTTTGTGGATGTGGCAAGTTGTAATAAAGCCGTCATATTGCAAACCTAAACTGCAGGGCGTTCTACCACCAACCCCTTGGAGATGTAGCCATGTTTGTTTCGAAGAAGTGGGCCGCCTGTTTGGCCCTGACTGCAAGTGCCGCCTTGTGTGCGGTTTCTGCGCAAGCTGCCGAAATCACCGGCGCTGGTGCTTCCTTCCCGGCTCCGGTTTACGCCAAGTGGGCTGACGCCTACAACAAGGCTACCGGCAACAAGATCAACTATCAGTCGATCGGTTCCGGCGGTGGTATCAAGCAAATCAACGCCAAGACCGTCGATTTCGGCGCGTCCGACATGCCCCTGAAGCCGGAAGACCTGGCTCAGGCTGGCCTGATGCAATTCCCGACCGTCATCGGTGGTGTCGTGCCGGTCGTGAACATTCCGGGTATCGCTGCCGGCCAGCTCAAGCTGAGCGGCCAGGTCCTTGCCGATATCTACATGGGCAAGATCACTAGCTGGAACGACAAGGCCATCGCCGCCCTGAATCCTTCGCTGCACCTGCCGGCGCTGCCGATTCAAGTTGTGAAGCGTTCGGATGGTTCCGGTACGACCTTCATTTTCACCAACTACCTGTCCAAGGTCAGCCCGGATTGGAAGAGCAGCATCGGTGAAGGTACTGCTGTCAACATCACCGTTGGTATGGGCGGCAAGGGTAACGAAGGGGTGTCCGCTTTCGTGCTGCGCTTGAAGGGTGCAATTGGCTACGTCGAATACGCCTACGCCAAGGAAAACAAGATGGCCTACACCCTGATGCAGAATGCTGACGGCGTGTTCGTGTCGCCGACCGACACGGCTTTCAAGGCTGCTGCTGCTGGTGCCAACTGGTCGAACGGTTTCTATGAAATCCTGACCAACCAAAAGGGCAAGGATGCATGGCCGATCTCTGGCGCCACCTTCATCCTGATGCACAAGACGCAGGACAAGCCGACGCAAGGTGCTGAAGTCCTCAAGTTCTTCGACTGGTCGTACGCCAACGGCGACGGCATGGCTGCTGCCATGGACTACGTGCCGCTGCCGGACTCGCTGATCAAGGCGATCCACGCTGCCTGGGCACAGCAGATCAAGGATGCCTCCGGCACCGCAGTTTGGAAGTAAGCTGTTGCACAATGCCGCGTCAAAGCCTGACGCGGCATTTTCCGTTTCGGCTTCCCGTCTTTGACTGAGAGTCCCATTTTGAATACAAGCACTGTTGCTGCCTCTCCCGAGTTCAACCGCGTAGCACCTCGCCGCTGGGGTGATTGGTTGTTCTTCAATATGACCCGTTTCTTTGCCCTGCTGACGCTGATTCTGCTCGCGGGCATCGTGGTTTCCCTGATTCATGGCTCGATGCCGGCCTTGCAGAAATTTGGCGTGTCATTTCTGTGGACGGCTGAATGGAACCCGCCGGCCGAGCATTTCGGCGCTGCCATTCCGGTTTACGGCACGATTGCCACGTCAATCGTGGCGCTGTTTATCGCAGTGCCGGTGAGTTTTGGCATTGCATTGTTTCTCACGGAACTGGCCCCAGCTTGGTTGCGCCGTCCGCTCGGTATTGCGGTTGAGTTG
>DATJJR010000077.1:0-3325 GCA_035492055.1 Rhodocyclaceae bacterium
TGCCACGTACATGGGATGAATACCGTACGCCGGATGGCACATTTCGTATCCGCGGCACAGCGAGGCTACTGCACCGAAATTTGCGCGCTCGACGGCAGGAATGACGATGCCACGCACGCCTTCAGCCTGCGCACGCATGTATACCGCATCACGGTCAGTATCGAACTCAGCAGCGTCGAGGTGGCAATGGCTGTCAATCATGACGGGTTATCAGGCTTTAATGGAACTGCAACACTAACGAGCTATCTTGATTGCCCTTATGTTGACGGACGACATCTTGGAAGCGAACTGGGTTCTCGAACGCACCGACATCGGTCAGGCAGAAATCGCAACGCGCACCCTGAAACTGCCGATGACCGTGCGCGCCGTCTTGCTGATGGTCGACGGCAAGTCCGAAGTCACGCAACTGCAGCGCAAGATGAGTGGACTCGCCAATGGCATGAGCATACTCGAATCGCTGCTCGCCAATGGCTTGATCCGGCGGCGCCATTACAGCAGCGACACATCCAGTCGTGAACTGGCAGATAGTGCCAAGCTTGCTCAACAGACCTTGAAGCAAGCGGCACAGGATGCAACAAAGCTTACGCCCGTAGCAACACAGTCACCCAGACCAATAACCGAGGTTGCTTCCGCACCAGCAGCCCCGACACAAACGGCTGCGCCTGCGCCGACGGTTGGCAAACAACGACGTTCACTCGCACTGGCCCGCATGTACATGCTTGATCAGATGGAGCGCATGTTCGGCGACCGCAGCGTGTCGGCACGTAACCTGTTGCGCACGGCAACGACGCGTGAAGAACTGATCAACGTGTTCACCGATTGTCGCGAAATCCTGCTTGAGACGACAGGCGAGGAACGCACGCAACGCATCGAACAGGAATTCCTGGCGATGCTGCCGGAAGCGACGGTTTAGAAAAGTCTTCAGGAAACCTCGTCGATCCAGGCACCCTGGATCGCTTCGAGGATTTTCTCGCCACAACGACTCTTGTCGTCGTCAAAACCCGGTAGCGCCATCACCCAGTTCATCAGATCGACAAAGTTGATCTTGGTCGGATCGACGTCTGGATGGGCCTCGGACAATTCAATCGCGATATCGAGCGTATCGGTCCACTTCATCACAGCCTCCGTGTTGTTCTTTGTATTCAAGCCCAAGCGGTTGATCGAAGAAAAACCATGGGGAGCAGGCAAAGCCTGCGAACCGTAATCACCCTTTTCCTCGGGAAAAGGGATGGGGAAAAGGCCTACTTCTTCGAGTTACCTTCCTTCGCCATGTTGATGGTGTACTTGGGAATTTCCACCACCAGCGGCGTTTCGTTCAGGATCACCTGACACGACAGTCGTGAATTCGGCTCCAGCCCCCAGGCCTTGTCGAGCAGGTCGTCTTCCAGTTCTTCACTGGGCTCAAGTGCATTGAAGCCTTCGCGAACAATGACATGGCACGTCGTGCACGCACAGGATTTCTCGCAGGCATGTTCGATATCGATGCCATTCTCAAGCAAGGCGTCACAAAGACTGCCGCCGGCGGATGCTTCAATCACAGCACCATCGGGGCACAGTTCGACATGGGGCAACACAACGATTTGAATCATAGCGATTTGACCTACAGATCAAGTTCTTCGAGTTTCTTGCCGGCCAGCGCGCGTTTGACACTCTGGTCCATGCGGCGGGCGGCGAATTCTTCAGTGACATGCGACAGTTGATGCACGGCGCTATCAATGGCAATGCGTTCGTCACCATCGACCACGCGCTTCAATTCATTCGTGGCAGCCTCGATGCTGCTTCGCTCTTCATCAGAGAGCAGATGCGCGTCGACATTCAATGCAGATTCAATGGCCTCGAGCAGACGGCGCGCTTCAACCTGCGCTTCACGCAATGCACGGCGGGCTAAGTCAGCTTGTGCGTTGCTGAAGCTGTCCTTGAGCATACCGGCCACCTCCTCATCGCTCAAGCCGTAGGATGGCTTCACTTCAATATGCGCCTGCTTGCCTGTGGTTTGCTCACTGGCAGTTACCGACAACAGGCCATCGGCATCCACCTGAAAGGTCACGCGAATGCGCGCTGCACCGGCAGCCATTGGCGGCATGTCGCGCAACTCAAAACGAGCAAGCGAACGACAATCGCTGACGAGCTCGCGCTCACCTTGCACGACATGAACGGCCATCGCCGTCTGGCCATCCTTGTACGTAGTGAATTCCTGGGCACGCGCAACCGGAATCGTCGAGTTGCGCGGGATGATTTTCTCGACGAGGCCGCCCATGGTTTCCAGCCCCAGCGACAGGGGAATCACATCGAGCAGTAACCAATCGTCGCCCGGCGCACGATTGCCGGCGAGCAGGTTTGCCTGGATTGCCGCGCCGAGTGCCACGACCTTGTCCGGATCAAGATTATTGAGCGGTTCCTGGCCGAAGAAATCGCCGACCGCTTTCTGGATCTGCGGCATGCGTGTCGAACCACCGACCATCACGACGCCCTTCACCTCATCAGGTGCAAGCTTTGCATCACGCAATGCCTTGCGCGTTGGTGCAATGGTTTTTTGCACCAGTGTTTTGGTGATGTCGGTGAAGATTTCGGTGGTCAACCTGACATCGACATACTCATTGCTCGACAAGCGCACGGTAATCGGCGCTTCGCCATGCTGCGTGAGAAATTCTTTTGCCTCGCGCGCCTTGGTCAATAGCAAACGCGCATCCTGTGGCGACAGTGGCGCGAGCTTGGCTTCTTCGATAATCCAGCAAAACACACGCTGGTCGAAATCATCGCCGCCAAGCGCGGAATCGCCGCCGGTGGCCAATACTTCGAACACACCACGCGAGAGACGCAGGATGGAAATATCGAAGGTACCGCCGCCAAGGTCGTACACGGCATAGATACCTTCGGCGCCATTGTCGAGGCCGTAGGCAATCGCCGCCGCAGTGGGCTCATTCAGCAGGCGTAATACATTGAGACCCGCCAGTGTCGCTGCATCCTTGGTGGCCTGGCGTTGCGCATCGTCGAAATAGGCTGGCACGGTGATGACCGCACCGGTCAGCTCACCACCCAACGAGGCCTCGGCACGCTCGCGCAGCACGCGCAAGATATCGGCCGACACTTCGACCGGCGACTTGATGCCCTGCACGGTACGCAGCTTGACCATGCCACCCGAGTTTTCATTGCTGGCGAGAAAATCGTAAGGACTCGATTCGATATGTGCGATGTCCTTGAGCCCTCGCCCCATGAAGCGCTTGACCGAAACGATGGTGTTCTTCGGATCTTCAGACTGCTTGGCCTGTGCCTCGAAACCGACAACGGTTTGATCGGATTTATAGCGCACCACGGACGGCAGCAA
>DATJJR010000078.1:0-55056 GCA_035492055.1 Rhodocyclaceae bacterium
GAATCGCCGAGGCGATTGCCAATAACAAGGCCTTCGTCGCCGAAGCTGGTACCGGCACCGGCAAGACCTTTGCGTATCTCGTGCCGGCGCTGAAATCCGGCGGCAAGGTCATTATTTCCACGGGTACCAAAACGCTGCAGGATCAGTTGTTCCAGCGTGATCTGCCGACCGTGCGCGATGCCTTGCGTGTTGGTGCAAGCGTGGCCTTGCTCAAAGGGCGTTCCAACTACATTTGCCATCATCATCTAGAGCGTGCGCAAAGCGAAGGCCGCTTTACCTCGCGTGTCGAGGCAGAACATATCCACACCATCGCACGCTTCGCCAAGACCACGCGCAGTGGCGACAAGGCTGAATTGGTTGCCGTGCCTGAGGATTCCGCCGCGTGGCACCAGGCAACGTCGACACGCGACAACTGCCTTGGGCAGGAGTGCAGCCATGTCAAGGAATGCTTTGTCATGGCGGCGCGGCGCGAGGCGCTTGTGGCCGATGTGGTCGTGGTCAACCACCATTTGTTTTTCGCCGACGTGATGCTGCGTGACGATGGCCTCGGCGAATTGCTGCCGGCCTGCAATGCGGTGATTTTCGACGAAGCGCACCAACTGCCGGAAATCGCCGGCCTGTTCTTTGGCGAGTCGGCGAGTACTGCACAACTGCTGGATCTTGCACGCGACTCGCGTAATGAAGCGATTGCGGTTGCCAAGGACTACAAGCCCTTGCAGGATGCTGCACGCGGCGTGGACAAGGCGGCGCGCGATCTGAGATTAAGCATCAGCGGTGAAAACCTGCGCCTGCCGCAATCGCAGATGGCCGGCAACGACGGATTCCAGCAGGCGCTCGATACGGTCGAGGCTGCCTTGGCCGAACTTGGCAAACATCTGGAAGCGCAGGCCGAGCGCGGTGAAGGGCTCGAGAATTGCCTTGTGCGTACGCACGATTTGCTGCTGCGTGTGCGACGTTGGCGAAGCAATGCCAGGGCCGAATCCTCGATATCGCTTCCTGTCGAGGAAAAGATAAAAACGGAATACGTTCGCTGGATCGAAATTTTCAGTCATGCACTTTCTCTCAATATGACGCCACTTCACGTGGCCGATATTTTCCAGAGACAGATGGCTGGACACCCGCGCGCGTGGATTTTCACCTCCGCAACGCTTGCGATCGGCAATGATTTTGGTCATTACTGCGGTGAGCTTGGGCTCATGGAGGCCGAAACAGCGCAATGGGGTAGTCCGTTTGATTACGCGCAAAACGGCCTTTTATATTGCCCGCCGGAAATGCCCGACCCGAATTCGCCGTTCTATGCCGAAGCCGTGGTTGAAGCGGCATGGCCGGCGATTGTTGCTGCGGGTGGTCGCGCTTTTGTACTGTGTACCTCATTGCGTGCGATGCGGCGCATTCATGAGTTACTGGAAGACAAGTTGAGCCGCGCCGGTCTCGATAATCCTTTGCTGCTACAGGGGCAGAGTTCACGTACCGAATTGCTGGATCGGTTTCGTCGTCTTGGTAATGCAATTCTTGTTGCCAGCCAAAGCTTCTGGGAGGGAGTCGATGTGCGTGGTGAGGCTTTGTCGCTGGTCGTCATCGACAAATTGCCCTTCGCACCGCCCGACGATCCAGTGCTGGCAGCGCGTATCGAACATCTGCGCAAGGAGGGCGGTAATCCCTTTTTCGACTACCAATTGCCGCATGCGGTGATCAGTATGAAACAGGGCGCTGGCCGGTTGATTCGTGACGAGCGTGATCGCGGTGTGCTGATGGTTTGTGATCCGCGCCTGATCTCGAAACCGTATGGCCGTCGCATCTGGCAATCACTGCCGCCGATGCGCAGGACGCGTGAAGTGGCTGAAGTGGAGGGCTTCTTCGCTGTATCCGAAGAAAGATAGCGCGGTAAAATATCAGCCTGTTTTTTACAAATCTTGAATCATATGAGTGCACCGATGAAACCCCTGATGGAGCTGGATGAAGTACTGGCGTTGTTGCTTGCCGGTGCGAACCCGGTCAGTCAGAGCGAAATGGTGTCCACTTTCGATTGCGTTGGTCGGGTGCTGGCACAGCCGCAATATTCGGCGATCAATGTTCCGCCGCTCGACAATTCGTCGATGGATGGCTATGCGGTGCGTTGCGCCGACATCGCGGCTGTCGGTACGATATTGCCGGTGAGCCAGCGCATTCCCGCCGGTAAAGTCGGGGCCCCGCTTACTGCCGGTACGGTGGCGCGCATCTTCACGGGTGCACCGGTGCCGCCGGGTGCGGATGCTGTGGTAATGCAGGAAGACGTGACGCTTGTCGATGGCAAGGTGACTTTCAATGCCTTGCCTGTGCCCGGCGCATGGATACGCAAGGCCGGCGAAGACATTTACACCGGCGGCGAGGTGTTGATGCGCGGCACCCGGCTGCGTCCGCAGGAGGCGGGCCTGGCCGCCTCGGTCGGATTGGCGTTCCTGCCTGTGTTCCGCCCTGTGCGTGTGGCGCTGTTCTCTACGGGCGACGAGCTGGTGATGCCGGGCGAACCGCTGCCGCAAGGCGCGATCTACAACTCGAATCGTTTCATGCTCAAGGGCCTGCTGGAGAGCCTGGGTTGCGATGTCGTCGATTTCGGCATCGTGCCGGACAAATTGCCGGCCACGCGCGCTGCGCTGCGCAAGGCGGCTGGCAAGCACAAGGTAGATCTGATTCTGACCAGCGGTGGTGTGTCCATGGGCGAGGAAGATCACATCAAGCCGGCTGTTGAGGCCGAGGGCTCGCTCGATCACTGGCTGGTGAATAGCAAGCCGGGGCGGCCATTCGCCTTTGGCCGTGTCATCACGGCGCTTAACGAGTCGGCTTTTATTGGTTTGCCGGGCAATCCTGTATCGAGCTTCGTGACCTTCCTGTTGCTGGTACGCCCCTTTATTCGCAAGCTGCAAGGCATGGATGTTGGTGTATCGAATGCATTGCCCAAGGGCCTGATGCTCCGTGCAGGTTTCGACCTGCTGAAAAGCGATCGGCGTCGCGAATTTTTGCGCGCGCGCGTTGGTCAGGATGGCCTGCTCGAGCTGTTCCCAAACCAAAGTTCGGGCGTGTTGACCTCGGCTGCATGGGCCGAAGGCCTGATCGACAATCCTGCGGGCAGCATCATCAAGCGTGGCGACAGCGTCCGCTTCATTCCATTCTCGGAGTTGCTGACGTGATTACCGTTCTCTTTTTTGCCGGCCTGCGCGAAGCCGTCGGCACTTCGTCCGAAACACTCGCATTGCCAGTGGGCGTAAGCACCGTTGTTGCCTTGCGCGATCATTTTGTTGCACGCGGCGGGACATGGCAGGCATTGGCAACGGCGAAAAACCTTCGTGCAGCGGTGAATCAGGACATGGTGCCGTTGACGACCGCGATCAACGATGGCGACGAGGTTGCTTTCTTTCCGCCGGTAACAGGAGGTTGATCATGCGTACAAGTGTCAGCGTTCAGGAACAGGATTTCGATCTCAGTACCGAAGTACGCACGCTGACGGCGGGTAGTCATGCCGTTGGCGCGGTGGCCAGCTTTGTTGGCCTTGTGCGCGATAACAACGATGGTACCGGTGTGGCCGACATGACCCTGGAGCACTATCCAGGCATGACCGAAAAATCCTTGAACGACATCGTCGTCAAGGCCGGTGAACGTTGGGAGTTGCTTGGCATCCGCGTGATCCATCGCGTTGGCGTTCTCAAGCCTGGCGAGCAGATCGTGCTTGTCGTCGTTAGCAGCCCGCATCGCGGCAATGCTTTCGCAGCGTGTGAATTCATCATGGATTACCTCAAGACGCAGGCGCCGTTCTGGAAAAAAGAAAGTACGGCAGCCGGCAGTCGCTGGGTAGATGCCCGTGACAGCGATGATTCGGCATTGGAGAAGTGGCAGGATCAAATCGGGTTGTAACCCGTCGCTCCTTCGGACCGACCTCGGCTGCGCTCTCGCCGTTCGCGCTGTGAGCGCGAACGGTTGTTTGTCCCTGTAGGTCGTTGGCGTTCTGCCTGGGTCAAACCATCTTGTCGGCTTTTACCCATGCATCAAAATCCTCTGCGCTGACATAGCCCAGCGAGAGTGCGGCGGCTTTCAGTGTCGTGCCTTCCTTGTGCGCCTTCTTGGCGATTTGTGCGGCCTTGTCGTAGCCGATGTGCGGATTCAGCGCCGTGACCAGCATCAGCGAACGCTCTACCAATTCCTTGATACGCGCTTCGTTGGCCTGCATGCCCTGGAGGCAGTGCTCGTCAAAACCGCGCATGCCATCGGCCAACAGGCGAGCACTCTGCAGAAAATTGTGGATGACGAGCGGCTTGAACACATTGAGTTCGAAGTTGCCCGAGGCTGCGCCGAAACCCAGTGCAACGTCGTTACCCATGACCTGGCAACAGAGCATGGTGACTGCCTCGCACTGCGTCGGGTTCACTTTGCCGGGCATGATGGAGCTGCCGGGCTCGTTTTCCGGGATGCTGATTTCGCCGAGGCCGGAACGCGGTCCCGAAGCCAGCCAGCGCACGTCGTTGGCGATCTTCATCAACGACGTTGCCAGCGTGCGCAGCGCGCCGTGTGCCGTGGCAAGTGCTTCGTGACCGGCCAGTGCGGCGAACTTGTTGTCGGCGCTGACGAAGCAAAGACCCGTCTGTTGCGCCAGTTCGGCGGCGACGCGCGTACCGAAATCAGGGTGCGTGTTGAGGCCCGTACCGACTGCTGTGCCGCCGACGGCAAGTTCGCAGAGATCGGGCAGGCTGTTGTTGATGGCACGTTCGGCATGATCGAGCTGTACCGCCCAACCCGACAGCTCCTGTCCCAGCGTCAGCGGTGTTGCATCCTGCAAGTGTGTGCGACCGATCTTGACGATATCCGAGAAGGCTCGCGACTTTGCCATGATGGTCGCGCGCAATTGCCGCAGCGCGGGTAGCACGTCATTGCTGATGCTCAGGGCAGCGGCGACGTGCATGGCGGTCGGGAAGATGTCGTTACTCGACTGTCCGAGATTGGCATGGTCGTTGGGATGGATGAGGCGTTTCTGTCCGCGCTCGCCGCCAAGCAGTTCCGAGGCACGGTTGGCAAGCACCTCGTTCATGTTCATGTTGGTCTGCGTGCCGGAACCGGTTTGCCACACCGACAGCGGAAAGGCATCGGCATGCTTGCCGGCGAGCACTTCGTCTGCTGCCGCGATAAGGACGTCGGCCTTTTGTGCATCGAGCAATCCGAGCTGGCGATTGGTCAGCGCGCAGGCACGCTTGACTGCGGCCAAGGCGTGCAAAAGCTGGCTTGGCATGCGTTCGACGGAAATGGCGAAGTGCTGCAGCGAACGCTGCGTCTGTGCACCCCACAGGGCGGCGGCTGGAACTTCGATGTCGCCGAAAGTGTCGCGTTCCAGCCGATGGTTCACTTGCGTCATGCTGTACTGGTCGGCTTCAGGCTGCCGTGGACAATCTTGATTTCGGGTGCTTGATGTTCGGCGGCACGTCGCTTTTCGAGCTTTTGCGCCTTTTTCGCCTTGGGCGTCATCAGCGGTTTCTTCTTCGCTTCGTGGGTGGCGTGGTGAGACTTGGACATGATGATCTCCTTCAGGGACGCCGCAAGCTGCGGCCATGTTTCAGTATAGAAGGCAGCGTTGAAAACGGCTTTCAGGCCTCTCCTATGACGGGCGAATAAAAAATCGCAAGTCATGCATAGAAGTTCATAAGTATTGGTCTATATTTACATGAAACGGCTGGCGGGCTCTCTAGTAAATAAAGTGAAGAGAGACCGGTCTGCAGATTTCGGCAACCTGGTGATTGGCGATCGAGGGGCTTGAAATGATGCAAGCGTATGGCTTCATGGCATGCATACGGCGTGCCTTGGCAACCCTGGCGGTAACAACGCTGCCGGTGTTCTTCGTCTTTCCTGCACATGCTGCTTCCGACAATGCTGCAGCCGCGCCGACAGAATCTCCCCAACCACCACACAATGCGTCGGCCACTTGGCGCGAAGCGCGCGGCAGCGTTGCAGGCTTCACGACCGTCAAAGGTACCGAAACCGGCGTCCTGATTTCCCCGCAAGGCGATACCTGGCGCGAAATTCGCAACGGACTGATTACTCCTTATGGCGGCGCGGTGCTTATTCTCGTTGCCATCCTGATCGGTGCTTTCTACCTTAGAAAAGGTGCAGTGCGCCTCAAGGCGCAGAAGACCGGCCGCACAATCGAGCGTTTCAGCCGTCGTGAGCGACGCGCCCACTGGCTCGTCGCCATCAGCTTTGTCTGCCTTGCCTGCACCGGTGTCGTGCTGCTGTTCGGCAAGCATATCTTCCTATGGCTGCTTGGTTACACACTTTTCTCGTGGCTGGCCTGGTTTTCAAAGAATGCACACATCGTCGCCGGCTTCTGTTTCATCGTCGGCGTCGTGCCGTTATTCGCTCTGTTCTGGAAGGACAATCTCTGGGACAAGTCGGATGCCGAGTGGATCCGCAAGGCGGGTGGCATTGCCACGGGCGAGCACATTCCCTCGCGCCGTTTCAATTTCGGCGAGAAGGCGTGGTTCTGGGGCGGGCTGACGTTCTTCGGGATCGTCATGGTTCTGTCGGGCCTCGCGCTGACGTTTCCTGATTTTTTCGGCACCCGCGCGGCCATGCAATACGCGGAAATTGTCCATGCCGTGTCCGCCTGTCTCGTGATCGCCATGTCGCTGGGCCATATCTACATGGGCACCATCGGCATGGAAGGGGCGTTCGATGCCATGAAGACTGGCGAGGTCGATGAAGCCTGGGCCAAGGAGCATCACGAGATCTGGTACGAAGAAAAAATGGCCGAACGCGGAGGCAAAGTATGACGATGCGCCATCTCAGCGTGGTTATGGAACGCCGTGCCTTGCATAACAACCGCTGGACCGATCATCAATGGGAAGTGATATCCGTTCTGCCTGATCGCGGCGACAGCGAAGCGCGCTGTCTGTTGCGCGAAGATGGGCTGGAGCAATGGCTTTATCCGGCCCTGCAATTGGCACTGCATGGTGATGATGTCGATGGTTATCTGCTCAACCTTTCGGCACCGACGCCGCGCCTGTTCGTTGCCTATCGTACGGATGATGTCGGCCCCGTGCCCTTCCTGCTGACGTTGAGTTACGACGAAGCCGCACGCATGATGGATTCGGGCGAAACGGTGGACGGCATTGTTCTGCCGGAAGAGCTGTGGCGTTGGGTAGCTGATTACGCCAAAGCTAATTGGCGGCCGCCTGAGCCCAAGAAGAAGGGCAAGCACTACGCCAGCACGCAGGAGGCTGCGCTGTGAGCGAAGGTTTCCTTTCGCGCTGGTCGCGCGTCAAAACTGAAACTGTTGCCGGGGCCGTGCCGCCGGGAACGGTGGCCGGGGTAAAAGCGCCTGAGCCGCCGTCGCTGGCGCAACTGGCGGAAGAGGTTGCGCACAAGGGCCTGGACGCTGATTTCGCGCCTTTCATGCAGGCCGGCGTCGAGGAAGCCGTGCGTCGCACGGCAATCCAGCAACTCTTCAAACAGCCTGTATTCAACGTGATGGACGGGCTGGATGTGTATATCGAGGATTTCAACGCATTCGAGCCGATTGCTGCCGAGACGCTGCCGACGCTCACCCATGCGCGGGCGATCCTGTTCCCGGAGCAGGCACAGACGGTTGCCGCGGAAACCGACGCAATTGCTCAGCAAGTGGACTTGCCGAGACCGGAGGATGCAGCATGAACGTTCTTTCGTCCGTCAGCAGTCCGCAGGTGGCAGCGGCGCTGGCCGCCGCAATGAAGTTGCCTGCGCCGCCGCCGGTGCAGGCCGTGGATTACGTTTCCGCCGGCAAAACCCTGATCGTCGGCCCGGCGGAGGTTGTGCTCGGCTGGGCCGAGCGCTTGAAAGACCGGTTGGACGTACAGGTGCTTCTGACCGACGCGCGCGGTGACGAAGCGTTGCCATTGCGTGCCGACTATGTGCTGTCAGCTGGCAGCAATGTGCGCTTGGACGGCTGGCTCGGGGCATTCAGGGCAAACTGGCGGGATGTAGCCTTGCCCGATGGCGATGTGGTCGGTGCTGTCGATTTTCTTGGCGGTGTGCCGCGCGAAGAAAAGTTCGATCTGGTGTTCGATCTGTCGCCCGAAGCGCTGATCCGCATTCCGCATCCGCCGCAAGGTTATTTTCATGCCGGTCGCGATCCGCTCGAACAATTCGACGCTGCGCTGAAGCTGACCGGCTTCATTGGCGAATTCGAGAAGCCGCGCTATTTCGATTACAAGGCTGATCAGTGTGCCCATGCGCGTAACCGCATCGATGGCTGCAGTAATTGCATCGACGTGTGTTCGACCAAGGCGATCCGTGCCGACGGCAATGGTGTCATCGTCGAACCGCATCTGTGCATGGGCTGCGGTGCCTGTGCCAGCGCCTGCCCGAGCGGCGCGATGCGTTATAACTATCCTTCCGTACCCGAGCTCGGCATGCGCCTCAAGGCCATGCTGGCTGCCTTTCGCGAAGCCGGCGGAGCCCAGCCTGTCGTTCTTTTCCATGATCGCAAGGGCGAAGACTGGTTGCTGCGCCTGGCATATCGCAACGGCTTGCCAGAGAATGTGATTCCTTTCGGTGTGCACGACATTGCCGGCATCGGCCCTGATCTGTTGCTGGCTGCGCTTTGTTACGGCGCAACGCATGTGGCCTTGCTGCAGGTCACGGATATGCCCGAAGCCTATGTACGCAACTTGCATGCGCAAGTGGCATTGGTGGACAAGATTCTCCATGGCCTTGGCTATGTTGGCATGCATTGCGAACTGTTTGATCGCAGTGCCGGGCGGCAAGACGCGCTGGTGTTCCGCATTGAGGCATGGCAATTGCCACCGGCCGTTTTCAACGTGTTTGTCGACAAGCGCCGCACGCTGGACTTCTGTATCGATCACGTGCTGAAGCATGCGCCGCAACCGGCTGATGAAATTGTGTTGCCGGCAGGTAGCCCTTTCGGCACGCTGAACGTGGATTCTGATCGCTGCACGCTGTGTATGGCCTGCGTAGGTGCTTGCCCGAGCAAGGCCTTGCAGGACAACCCGGAAACACCCCAGTTGCGCTTCATCGAAAACAATTGCGTGCAATGCGGCATTTGTGTCGAGACCTGTCCGGAAAAGGCCGTGACTATTGCGCCGCGTCTGTTGCTCACGCCTGAAGCGAAGAAGGCACGTGTCCTGAACGAGGCGCAGCCTTTTCATTGTGTGCGCTGCGGCAAGCCTTTTGGTACCCGGGCGTTGGTTGATTCAATGCTGAAGCGTTTGTCGGGCCACAGTTTGTTTGCCGATGCCGCCGCATTGCGTCGTTTGCAGATGTGCGGCGATTGCCGTGTCGTTGACATGATGGAAAACAGGCAGGAAATGACCGTGGAGGATCTGCCGCGATGAATGCCCCGGCCCATGTGATGCTTGATGATGCCGATCTGGCGCGTGCCGATGCTTATGCCGTGCTGGCGCGCCTGCTGTTTTCCGCGCCGGATGCGGCCCTCCTGTCGACGCTGCGCCAGATGCAGAGTGCCGCCGACGGCGATGCCGTCACCATCGAATGGAATGCCCTGTGTGCTGCTGCAGGCGATGTAAAGACGATTGCCGACGAGTACGCCGCGCTCTTCGTCAGCATCGGCCGGCCGCAGGTGGAACTCTATGCATCTTGGTACCTGACAGGTTTTCTGATGGAAAAGCCGCTGGCGCAACTACGTGATGATCTGCTGGCATTGGGACTTGCCCGGCATGATGGACAGCATGATTCCGAAGACCACATGGCAGGCGAACTGGAAGTCATGCGTCATTTGCTGTTGCGCGAGGACGGTGCGCAGCGAGCGTTCTTCCAGCGCCACTTGCAGCCTTGGTACGACAAGTTCTGCACCGCGCTGGAGGAGGCCGCCGATGCGAACTTCTACCGTACCGTGGCCCGTTTCATGCGCGCCTTCCTGGATATGGAGCGCGATTATTTCCGACTGCAGGCAGGCGATGGAGGTGTGAAATGAGTAAGTCAGCAAAGAAAACCGTCAGTGGTGTCCAAACTGCGGATGCGGGCCAGCGCCGCAATTTCCTCATTGGGGTCGGTTTGGGCGGGGCTGCCACGGCTGCCGCGCTGCTCGGCGGCAAGGTCGTGAACCCGGTTACCGAAGCCGTGCCGGAACCTCAGGCCGAAAGCAAGGGTTACAGCGAAACCGAACACGTTCGCCGCTACTACGGCACCGCACGCATCTGATCGGAGGGACATCATGCTGACCAAAAAGACATCACGTGCCGTTTCGTCGGATGCTGTACCGAGTGTCGGAGGCGGTTTGAACGTTACCTTGCCTGAGGCGGTTGACCGTCGCACGTTCATGAAGCGATCCGGCCTCGCCGCCGGTGCCGGCGCGTTTGCCACGCAACTGCCGTTCAATCTGATCGGTGCGGCCGACGCCTCTGGTACGAAACCGGCCGAGGGCAAGGTCGAGGTCAAGCGCTCCGTCTGCACGCATTGCTCGGTCGGCTGCGCCGTCGACGCCGAAGTGAGGAACGGCGTCTGGATCGGTCAGGAGCCGGTGTTCGATTCGCCGATCAACATGGGCTCGCACTGTGCCAAGGGGGCCTCGGTACGCGAGCACGGTCACGGTGAGATGCGTCTCAAGTATCCGATGAAGCTGGTCGACGGCAAATATGTACGCATAAGTTGGGACGATGCCCACAAGGAGGTCGGTGATCGCCTGCTCAAGCTGCGCAAGGACTTTGGTCCGGATTCGGTGTACTGGATCGGTTCGTCGAAGCACAACAATGAGCAGTCTTACCTGCTGCGCAAGTTCGTGTCCTTCTGGGGGACCAACAATTGCGACCACCAGGCGCGCATCTGCCACTCGACTACGGTCGCTGGCGTTGCCAACACCTGGGGCTACGGCGCGATGACCAACTCCTACAACGATATGCAGAACTCGAAGGCCATGCTGTTCATGGGATCGAACGCGGCCGAGGCGCACCCGGTCGCCATGCTGCACGTGCTGCACGCCAAGGAGGCCGGTTCGAAGCTGATGGTGATCGATCCGCGCTTTACGCGCACGGCGGCGAAGGCGGACACATACGTGCGCATTCGCTCCGGCAGCGACATTGCGGTGATCTGGGGCATTCTGTATCACGTCTTCAAGAACGGCTGGGAAGATACCAAGTACATCAACGACCGTGTCTATGGCATGGACAAGGTCCGGGCCGAGGTGATGACCTGGACGCCGGACAAGGTCGAGGAGGCCTCGGGTGCCAAGGAAGCCGATCTGTATCAGGTCGCCGAAACCATGGCGAAGAATCGTCCGAGCACCATCGTCTGGTGCATGGGCCAGACGCAGCACACTACCGGCAACGCCATCGTGCGCGCCTTCTGCATTCTGCAGCTCGCGCTTGGCAACATCGGCGTGTCGGGTGGCGGTGCCAACATCTTCCGCGGCCATGACAATGTGCAGGGTGCGACCGACGTCGGCCCGAATCCGGATTCGCTGCCCGGTTACTACGGCATCGCCACCGGTGCGTGGAAATACTGGGCTGGCGTCTGGGGCGTCGATTACGACTGGATCAAGGGCCGCTATGCTTCGCAGGCGATGATGGAGAAGCCTGGCATCACGGTGTCGCGCTGGATCGACGGCGTACTTGAGAAGAACGAGAACATCGATCAGGACCAGAATCTCAAGGCCGTGGTGTACTGGGGCATGGCGCCGAATTCGCAAACGCGCGGCAAGGAGATGGTCGAGGCAATGAAGGCGCTCGACACGATCGTCGTAATCGATCCCTATCCGTCAGCAACGGCGGCGATGGCCGCGATGGTGCGCAAGGACGGCGTATATCTGTTGCCGGCCGCGACCCAATTCGAGACGCGCGGCTCCTGCACCGCTTCGAATCGATCGCTGCAATGGCGCGAACAGGTGATCCAGCCGCTGTTCGAATCGCGTCCGGATCACGTCATCATGTACCAGTTGGCGCGAAGCTTTGGATTCGAGAAGGAGTTCACCAAGAACATCAAGGTGACCAACGACGAGCCGGACATGGAGGACACGTTGCGCGAGATCAACCGCGGCACCTGGACCATCGGCTATACCGGCCAGTCGCCGGAGCGGCTCAAGCTGCACATGAAGAACATGCACACCTTCGACGTGAAAACCTTGCGCGCGAACGGAGGTCCGTGCGACGGCGATTATTTCGGCCTGCCGTGGCCGTGCTGGGGAACGCCGGAAATGAAGCATCCCGGCTCGCCCAATCTTTACGACACCAGCAAGCACGTCATGGACGGTGGCGGCAATTTCCGCGCGAACTTCGGTGTCGAGAAGGACGGCGTCAATTTGCTTGCAGCCGACGGTTCGGCTTCGAAAGGTGCCGATCTGCAGTTCGGTTATCCCGAGTTCGATCACCTGCTGCTCAAGAAGCTCGGCTGGTGGGACGAGCTCACAGACGACGAGAAGAAACTCGCGGAAGGCAAGAACTGGAAGACAGACCGTTCCGGCGGCATCATCCGCGTGGTCATGAAAAACCACGGGTGCCACCCTTTCGGCAACGCCAAGGCGCGCGCCGTGGTGTGGAATTTCCCGGACCCCGTACCGTTGCACCGTGAGCCTTTGTATTCGACCCGTCCCGATCTTGTTGCCAAATACCCGACCCACGACGACAAGAAGGCTTTCTGGCGCCTGCCTACGCTTTTCAAGACGGTGCAGCAGAAGAACGTTGCCGACAATGTGGCGACCAACTTTCCACTCATTCTCACTTCGGGCCGCCTGGTCGAGTACGAAGGCGGCGGGGAGGAAACGCGCTCCAACCCGTGGCTTGCCGAACTGCAGCAGGAAATGTTCGTCGAGATCAATCCGAAAGCCGCCAACGATCGCGGCATCCGCGACAGCGACATGGTTTGGGTCAAGAGCCCGACGGGAGCGAAGCTCAAGGTGATGGCACAGGTGACGGAACGTGTCGGCCCCGACACTTGCTTCATGCCTTTTCATTTTTCTGGCCACTGGATGGGCGAGGACATGCTCAAGTACTACCCCGAGGGCGCACATCCCCTTGTACTCGGCGAAGCGGTGAATACCGCCACGACCTATGGCTATGACAGCGTGACGATGATGCAGGAAACCAAGACGACCGTTTGCCAGGTTGAAAAGGCATAACAAGGAGAACCGATCATGGCCCGTATGAAATTTCTGTGTGATTCCGAACGCTGCATCGAGTGTAATGGTTGCGTCACCGCCTGCAAGAACGAGAACGAGGTGCCATGGGGCATCAACCGCCGCCGCGTCGTGACACTCGGCGATGGGCAGGCTGGCGAGAAGTCCGTATCGGTTGCCTGCATGCACTGCTCAGATGCGCCCTGCATGGCTGTATGTCCGGTTGATTGCTTTTATCACACGGATGAAGGGGTGGTGTTGCACGACAAGGATTTGTGCATCGGCTGCGGCTATTGCTTCTACGCCTGCCCCTTCGGGGCGCCGCAGTATCCGCAGAACGGTGCGTTCGGCCAGCGCGGCAAGATGGACAAATGCACCTTCTGCTCGGGTGGTCCCGAACCCGACAATTCCGAAGCCGAATTCGAGAAGTACGGCCGCAACCGTCTTGCCGAGGGCAAGTTGCCGCTGTGCGCTGAGATGTGCTCGACCAAGGCGCTCCTTGCAGGCGATGCCGATGTGATTGCCGATATTTTCCGCCAGCGTGCCCTTACACGCGGGAAGGGGGGCGAACTCTGGGGTTGGGCCACAGCCTACGGCAAGGGGGATTTCCCCAAGGACGAGCCCGGCAAGAAGGAGGACAAGTCATGAAGGCGATCTTGATTGCTTGTACGCTTATGCTTTCCGCCTGCGGCGAGCATCCGCAAACCATTGTCTACAAGCAGGGTGAATATCAAGGTAAGACCGACATGCGCCCACAGGACAATCCGCCCTGGAATGGCGACAAGCAGGCTTGGCTGAACGACATGCGCGCCCGCGGCCAGAACCAGAACGAATACAAGCGCGTCAACTGAGCAGAATGGGGACGACGATGAAAAGATCGATACTCTGTCTGTCCGTTTTCGTCAGCGCAGCCGTGTTTGCCAAGCTGCCGCCATTGTCGGATGAGGCAAAAGCCAAAGCGGACGAAGCGAAAGCCAAGGGTGCGTGGAGCGATAAAGTTGCGGCGTTCCAGTTATGCAAGAGTCAGGATGCCGTTGCCGCGCGCTACCGAAAGACGGCCAAGGATGCCGGCAAGGTGGTTGAAACGCCGAAATGCGAAGACCCCGGACCGTTCGTCTATACACCGCCGACACCCGTTTCCGATGCGACACCGGTGGTTGCATCACCGGCCAAGAAGTAACGCGGCCACAAAAACAAACAAAGGCGCCCAAGGGCGCCTTTGTTTTTCGCCACGATCATTCGGCACGTTCGAAACTGATGATGCTGCGCGTCATGCCGTGATCGGCCCAATTCGGCATCAGGCGCCACGGCGTGAGTACCTTGAGTTGATCGCCTTCCAGTTTGAAGAAGCGCATCTGTTCCGTGCCAACCCAAGCGGGGTTCCAGGCGACCTGGACTTGCGTGATCCATTTGTCGTCTTCGATGCGATAAAGGCCGGTATAGGCCACCATGGTATCGAGCAACTGCGCGTGTCCCTGGGTACTGTGATCGGCCTCGCGGCCTTCAGCGGTCAGCATGAAGAAGACGCGGCCATTGGCCTGAAAGTTGACGTAGCCGCTGGGTTTTTCACCCATGACATTGACAATTTCGCCGCTGTTCTGGACTTCGATGACGTAGGAAACCAGTTTCCAGGTTCCGACGACTTGGGGTTCGTTCATGGCGTGTGCCTCTTGGCTTTCCTGTTCGACGTGATGGTCTTGTACATTAAAGTGCTGCCAGCGCGGTGTTGAAGCGTACGCTGGGCCGGGCTGCTGTATTCGCCTTGGCGTCGTCCGGGCGATAGTAGCCGCCGAGATCGGCCGATTTGCCTTCGGTCGCAGCGATTTCGCCAAGGATGCTTGCCGATTGTTCCTTGAGCTTTGCTGCCAGTGGGGCGAAATGTGTTTGCAATGTAGTGTCCTCGCTTTGGGTTGCAAGTGCTTCAGCCCAATAGCATGCCAGCCAAAAATGACTGCCGCGTGTATCCAGTTCGCCGGGATTGGGCGAAGGCGCACGATTTTCGTCGAGGATGCGGGCGTTGGCTTGGTCCAGCGTCTTGGCGAAGACTCTGGCTTTGCCGTTGCCCGTTGTGTCGCCCAAGTGTTCGAAAGCGGCGGCGAGTGCGAGGAATTCTCCGAGCGAATCCCAGCTCATGTGTCCACTAGCGACGAATTGTTGAACAAGCAAGGGTGCGGAGCCGCCGGCGCCGGTTTCGAACAGCCCGCCGCCATTCATGAGCGGCACGATGGACAGCATCTTGGCGCTGGTCCCGACTTCGAGAATCGGGAAGAGATCGGTCAGGTAGTCGCGCAGTACATTCCCGCTGACGGAAATCGTGTCCAGACCTTGGCGGATGCGATCGATGGTGAGTTGCGTCGCAGCCATCGGCGAGAGGATCTGGATATCCAGTCCACGGGTGTCATGCTCGGGCAAGTAGGCCTTGACCTTGGCGATCAGCTCGCGGTCGTGCGCACGATTGTCGTCGAGCCAGAATATGGCCGGCGTGTTGGACAGGCGTGCGCGCGTAACAGCCAGCTTGACCCAGTCGCGGATCGGCGCATCCTTGACCTGGCACATGCGCCAGATGTCACCGGCCTTCACTGCCTGTTCAAAGATGACCGTGCCGTCCTGGTCGGTGACGCGCACGGTACCGTCGGCAGGAATCTGGAAAGTCTTGTCGTGCGAGCCGTATTCCTCGGCCTGCTGTGCCATCAGGCCGACGTTGGGCACAGTGCCCATGGTGCGTGGATCGAAGGCGCCGTGCTTCTTGCAGTCGTCGATAACGACCTGATAGATGCCGGCGTAGCAACGATCTGGAATCACGGCAGCAGTGTCCTGGCTTTGACCGGCGGCATTCCACATCTGCCCCGAGTTGCGAATCATCGCGGCCATGGCGGCATCAACGATCACGTCGCTTGGGACGTGCAGGTTGGTGATGCCCTTGGCGGCGTTGACCATCGCCAGCGCGGGACGCTCGGCGTAGAGCGCCTTGATGTCGGCTTCGATGGCGGCACGCTCAGCTTCAGGCACCGACGACAGCTTGGCGTAGAGATCGCCGATCCCATTGTTCGGGTCGAAGCCGATGGCGGTCAGTGTGGCCGCGTGTTTTTCCAGTACCGGTGCGTAGAAGACGGAGACCACCTGCCCGAAGATGATGGGGTCGGAGACCTTCATCATGGTTGCCTTGAGGTGCACCGAGAACAATAGATTTTTCTGTTTGGCGGTCTCGATGGCACGTACGACGAATGCACGCAATGCGTCGCAGCGCATGAAGGTGGCATCGACGATTTCGCCAGCTTGCACCGCGACCTTTTCCCTGAGTATCGTGCTTTTGCCTTGCTGGTCGATGAATTCGATCTTCAGGCTGCCGGCCTTGGCGATGGTGGTGGATTTTTCGTTGCTGTAAAAATCACCATCGTCCATGTGTGCAACGAAGGTACCGGAACTGGCGTTCCATATACCCATCTTGTGCGGGTTCTTGCGGGCAAAACTCTTGACCGAAAGCGGTGCGCGGCGGTCCGAATTACCCTCGCGCAATACTGGGTTCACAGCACTGCCCTTGACCTTGTCGTAGCGTGCCTTGACGTCTTTCTCGGCATCGCTGGTCGGCGTTTCCGGATAGTCGGGCAAGTCGTAGCCTTTGCCCTGAAGCTCCTTGATGGCGGCTTTCAACTGTGGCACCGAAGCACTGATATTCGGCAGTTTGACGATGTTGGCTTCAGGCCTGGTCGCCAGTTCGCCGAGCTCCTTGAGCGCATCGCCGATGCGTTGCTCGGGCTTCAGGCGGTCCGGGAAGACGGCGATGATGCGGCCGGCGAGCGAAATGTCGCGTGGTTCAACCGTGATGCCACTGCCTTTGACAAAGGCCTGCACGATGGGCAGGAACGAGCGCGTTGCGAGCGCGGCCGATTCATCGGTGATGGTGTAAATGATCTTGGCGTCGCTCATTCTTGTTTATGCCCCGCAGGTCCAAAACACGGATTATAAATTGAGGCGTCCTCGTCCTGTATGCTTCGCGCTTTCCTTGAAATCCGGTTTAGACAATGCCTACAGCACGTTATGCCCTCGGCATCGAATACGATGGCAGTGCTTTCAACGGCTGGCAATCACAGCCCGATGGACGGACGGTGCAGGATGTATTGGAAGCCGCCTTGTCTGTCGTAGCCGCGACCGAAGTGCGTGTGCATTGCGCCGGACGCACCGATGCCGGCGTGCATGCGCTGTGTCAGGTCGTGCATTTCGATACCGAGGTTGCACGTCCCGATTCAGCCTGGGTGCGTGGCGTGAACGCAAATCTGCCGGACTCCGTGGCCGTGCGCTGGGCGCAGGCAGTCAATGAAGATTTCCATGCACGCTTTGCTGCCACCGGGCGTCGCTATCGCTATGTGCTATTGAACCGGCCGCAAAGGCCGGCGCTGTGGACGCACTACGCAGGTTGGCATCACTTGCCGCTTGATGTGGACGCGATGAAGAAAGCGGCGCAGCACTTTGTTGGAGAACATGATTTTTCTGCATTTCGTGCGGCCGAATGCCAGGCAAAAAGCCCGATCAAGACCTTGTATCGCGCCGATGTGCAGCGCCACGGCGATTGGGTCGTGTTCGATTTTCATGCCAATGCATTTCTGCATCACATGGTGCGCAACCTGGTTGGTACGCTGGTTTACGTCGGCAAGGGCGCGCACGATGCAGCCTGGGCGCGCGAAGTGCTTGAAAGCCGAAGTCGCATGGTGGCTGCACCGACTTTCTCGCCGGCGGGTTTGTATTTTGCTGGCGTGGACTATGACCCGGCGTTCGGTCTCGCGGATAAAATCATGGCTTGCGGCGATTTGCCGTTGGCACTGATATGAGCTTGGTGTGATCATGAACAGAACCGCCATCAAAATTTGCGGCCTGACCCGCCCGCAGGACATGCTTGCCGCGCTTGATGCCGGCGCAGATGCCGTCGGCCTGGTGTTCTACCGCCTCAGTTCGCGCTATGTCACCATCGAACAGGCGGTGGCATTGGCGCGACTGGTGCCGCCGTCGGTGTGCCTCGTCGGCTTGTTCGTCAATGCCATGGCGGTGGACGTGAAAGCGGTATTGAATGTCGTGCCGCTCGACCTGCTGCAATTTCATGGCGATGACGCTTATGAAACCGAGGCCTACTGCAAGCAGTTCGGCAAGCCTTACCTCAAGGCCGCGCGCATGGCGCCCGACCTTGATTTGATAGAATACGCATCCCGTTACCCCTCGGCGCAGGCACTCCTGCTCGATGCCTTCGTCGAAGGCTATGGCGGTGGCGGAAAAACCTTCGACTGGTCATTGATTCCCAAATCCTTGCCCCTGCCCATCGTGCTGTCCGGCGGCCTGAACCCGGATAACGTGACGGAAGCTATACGCATCGTGCGTCCGGCGGGGGTCGACGTCAGCAGTGGCGTAGAGCAGAGCAAGGGCATCAAGGATGCTGCCAAGATCACTGCGTTTATCGCTGGAGTTAAGAAAGCCGATGTCTGAAAAGTACGCGTTTCCGGATGCCAAGGGGCATTTCGGCCCCTACGGCGGCATCTTCGTTGCCGAAACTCTCATGCCTGCCTTGCAGGAACTGAACGAAGCTTATGCGGCGGCGCAGAAGGATCCGAGTTTCCAGGCTGAGTTCGAATACGAGCTCAAGCACTACGTCGGCCGTCCCAGCCCGATTTATCACGCCAAGCGCTGGTCCGAAATCCTGGGCGGTGCGCAGATTTACCTGAAGCGCGAAGACCTGAACCACACCGGCGCGCACAAGGTGAATAACTGCATCGGCCAGGCACTGCTGGCACGCCGCATGGGCAAGCCGCGCGTGATCGCTGAAACCGGCGCTGGCCAGCATGGTGTGGCGACGGCTACTGTTGCCGCGCGCTACGGCATGGAGTGCGTGGTGTACATGGGTAGCGAGGACGTCAAGCGTCAGGCGGCCAATGTGTATCGCATGAAGCTGCTGGGCGCTACTGTGGTGCCGGTTGAAAGCGGCTCCAAGACGCTCAAGGACGCGCTCAACGAAGCCATGCGCGACTGGGTGACGAACGTCGGCAATACCTTCTACATCATCGGCACTGTGGCCGGCCCGCATCCATATCCGATGATGGTGCGCGACTTCCAATCAGTGATTGGTGATGAATGCAAAGTGCAGATGCCGGAACACACCGGTCGCCAGCCGGATGCAGTAATTGCTGCCGTCGGCGGTGGTTCCAATGCCATGGGCATTTTCTATCCTTACATCGACGTGCCGAACGTCAAACTGATCGGCGTCGAAGCCGCCGGTCACGGCATCGATACCGACAAGCATTCGGCCTCGCTCACGCTGGGACGTCCCGGTGTGTTGCACGGCAACCGTACTTACTTGCTCCAGAACGAAGACGGCCAGATTACCGAGACGCACTCAGTGTCCGCCGGTCTCGACTATCCGGGCGTCGGCCCCGAACATGCGTGGCTGAAAGACAGCGGTCGTGCGGAATACGCCACCATTACCGATAGCGAAGCGCTCAAGGGCTTTCACGACTTGTGCCGCTATGAAGGCATTATTCCGGCGCTTGAGTCTTCGCATGCACTGGCACATGCCGCCAAGCTGGCGCCAACCTTGGGCAAGGACAAGGTTCTTCTCGTCAATCTGTCCGGTCGTGGCGACAAGGACATGCACACCGTTGCCGAAGCTTCGGGGATCAAGTTTTAATCATGAATCGCATCGACGCACGCTTCAAACTGCTCAAATCCCATGGTGGCCGCAAGGCGCTGATTCCCTTTGTTACAGCCGGCGATCCGACGCCGGAAGCCACCTTGCCCATGATGCATGCGCTGGTGGCAGGCGGTGCCGACATAATTGAATTGGGCATTCCTTTCTCGGACCCGATGGCCGATGGCCCGACCATTCAACGTGCTTCGGAGCGTGCATTGGCGGGCGGCATGACCTTGCGCAAGGTGTTGGCCGCCGTTACCCAGTTTCGCCAGGTCAATGACGACACGGCAGTGGTGTTGATGGGTTACGCCAATCCGATCGAGGCCATGGGCGTCGAGGCGTTTGCCAAGGCTGCACATGAGGCCGGTGTGGACGGCGTGCTGGTCGTGGACTACCCGCCGGAAGAATGCGGCGAGTTCGCCAAGGTGCTCAAGTCGCACGGGTTGTGCCCGATTTTCCTGCTGGCGCCAACGTCTTCAGAGCAGCGCTTCAAGGAAGTGGCCGAGATCGGCAGCGGCTATATTTACTACGTGTCCCTGAAGGGTGTCACCGGTGCCGGCCATCTGGATCTGGACGAAGTGGCTCGCCGTATCCCGGAAATTCAAAAGATCGTCGGCATGCCGGTCGGCGTAGGATTCGGCATCCGTGATGCGGAAAGCGCCAAAAAGATCGGTGCCGTGGCCGATGCCGTGGTCATCGGTAGCCGCATCATCGAGGAAATCGAACGTTCCGGGCCACAGGATGCGCCGTTGAATGTACGTACTTTCCTGCGTACGATCCGGGCAGCATTGGACGAAAAGTAAGCATTTTGTGATTTCCTGCCTGTGCAAAGGGCGGCTATGCTCCGCATCCGCCATGTGAATACGCGGTGTATCGGTCATTACACTGACAAAGAGATTGCAGCCCTATAAATCGGGTAAAATCGCGCCCGCTTGACGGAAGTTGTCGGCATTTTGCCTGTTTCGTCATTCCCAATACCCGAGCTGCGCGCCAGATGCTGTAGCCCAGAGGAGAGAATATGAGCTGGATTCAGAAGCTGTTGCCCCCGAAGATCAAACGTGCCGAGGGCCTTAAAAAGTCCATCCCCGAAGGCCTGTGGTGCAAGTGCCCGTCCTGCGAGGCGGTCCTTTACAGCACCGATCTCGACAACAATCTGGGTGTTTGCCCGAAGTGCAACCATCACCACCGCGTCAAGGCACGCACCCGTCTCGATGGGCTGCTGGATGCCGAGGGCCGCTACGAAATCGGTTCGGAAGTGCTGCCGACCGACATGCTCAAGTTCAAGGACAGCAAGCGCTATCCGGATCGTCTGGTTGCAGCGCTTGATGAAACCGGCGAAGGCGATGCACTGATCGTCATGCAGGGTTCGATCAAGAACGTGCCGCTGGTGGCGGCCGTATTCGAGTTCGATTTCATGGGTGGCTCCATGGGTTCGGTTGTTGGCGAGCGCTTCGTGCGCGGCGTTCGCGCCGCCATTGAGGCGCAATGCGCTTTCGTCTGCTTCACTTCTTCCGGTGGCGCACGCATGCAGGAAGGCCTGTTCTCGTTGATGCAGATGGCCAAGACCTGTGCCGCGGCCACACAGCTGGTTGAACATCAACTGCCCTTCATCACCGTGCTGACCGATCCGACCATGGGTGGCGTATCGGCAAGCTTTGCCTTCGTTTCCGACGTCGTGTTGGCCGAGCCGGGTGCGCTGATTGGCTTTGCCGGCCCGCGCGTGATCGAGCAAACCGTGCGCGAAAAGCTGCCGGACGGTTTCCAGCGTTCCGAATTCCTGATGGACAAGGGCGCTATCGATCAAATCGTCGATCGCCGTCAAATGCGCGATCGCCTCGTCAGTCTGATTACCATGCTGCAGCGTCAGCCTGTCGTTAACGGTTGATGCCGCAAGCCCTGCCGGCCACGCTGTCCGATTGGCTGGCCTACATCGAGCGACAACATACACAGGCGATCGCCCTCGGGCTTGATCGCCTACGTGCCGTCAAGGCGGCGCTTGAGCAGCGACAGCATTGTCCTGTCATTACCGTGGGCGGTACCAACGGTAAAGGTTCCACGTGCGCCATGCTCGAAGCCATGCTGACGGCGGCCGGCTATCGCGTCGGCCTTTACACCTCGCCGCATCTTCTGCATTACAACGAACGCGTACGCATTGCCGGGCAACCCGTTGATGATGCGACCTTGTGCACGGCCTTTGCCAAAGTCGAAAACGCCCGTGGCGACGTTCCGCTGACGTACTTCGAGTACGGCACATTGTCGGCATGGGAAGCCTTTGCCGCAGCGAATGTCGACGTGATCATTCTTGAAGTCGGTCTGGGTGGGCGCCTTGATGGCGTGAACATCTACGACGCCGATTGCGCCATCGTCACCGGCATCGATCTCGATCACATGGATTTGCTCGGCGATACGCGTGAAAAGATCGCCTTTGAGAAAGCTGGTATTTTCCGCAGCGGCAAGCCGGCGATCTGCGGCGATGACGCACCGCCGCAGACCTTGCTGGATCATGCGGCGGCCATCGGCGCCGACCTGCAGGTGCTGGGCCGCGACTTTGGTTATATCATGCAAACCGAAACGCGTCAGTGGTCATGGTGGGGCAGGGCGCGGAATAGTAATGAATCAAAGCGTGGTGGCCTGGCCTATCCGGCGTTGCGCGGTACGCGCCAGCTCGCCAATGCCAGTGTTGTGCTGGCGGCGCTGGATACTTTGCAGGATCGCTTGCCGCTCTCGATGAGCGAGATTCGCCTTGGCTTGGCACGTGTTGAATTACCCGGTCGTTTCCAGACCTTGCCGGGGCGTCCGGTGACGGTGCTGGATGTTGCGCACAACCCGCAGGCCGCGCGGGTGCTGGCCGACAACATGCTCGATCAGGGCTTTTTCAATTGCACGTGGGCTGTCTTCGGCATGCTGCGCGACAAGGATGCCGATGCCGTCATTGCCGCCCTGAAAGGCCGCATCGAGCGTTGGTTGCCATGTACGCTCGGCGGACCACGTGGCCTGTCGGCGCAGGACTTGGCCGAGAAGCTGCGCGCAGCCGGCGAAATGGTCGAAAGTGAATTCGATTCGCCCCACGCTGCCTATGCGTATGCACGCGATAAGGCGGCCAGAAATGATAGAATTATGGCCTTCGGTTCCTTCCTGACCGTGGCGGAAGTCCTGACTGCCGCCCACCATTGAAAACATGGCGGAAAACACCTCCGATAGCGATATCGATCTGAAGAAACGGGCGCGCCGTCGCCTTGTTGGGGCTGTCGCCCTCGCACTCCTTGCGGCTGTTGTCCTGCCCATTGTCATGGACAGCAAACCGCGCCCTCCCGCACAGGATATTCAGGTCCGTATTCCCAGCCAGGATGCCGGCAGCTTTGCTTCCCGTGTTGGTGTAGGCGCGCCGGTGCCGACGCCCTTGCCGTCGACGCCACCCGCTGCTGCGGTTGATCCTCAGCCCACTCAGTCTGTTCCTGATGCAGCGCCACCGGCGGATGCGTCGGCTCCGGTTAGTCCGCCTGCTGTTTCTGTGCCACCTGCGGCTGTTCCTGTACCGACCAAACCGGCTGTCATCCCGCACGATACCAAGCCGGCCGATGCCAAGCATGACAGCAAGACGCCGTCGAAGCCTGATGCCAAGAAGCTTGACGCAAAGCCGAACGATGCAAAATCGGCGGAAACCTTGCGCGCCGAAAAGATCCTTGCTGGCGGCGATGCGCCCGAAGCCAAATCTGACGCTCCTTGGGTCCTTCAACTCGGCGCTTATGCTGAACTGGGTAATGCCAAAGTCCTGCAAGCCAAGCTAAAAGAGCTCGGTTACCCCAGCTACACTGAAAAAGTGGCGACCCCGCATGGCGATCGCATTCGTGTGCGTGCTGGCCCTTTCAGTTCCAAGGCCGCGGCCGAAAAGGCCCAGGCAGCGTTGAAAAAGATCGGTGCGGGTGGCCCGCCCGGTGGTGTGCTGGCGCAGAAGTAAGACGTGACGGTATTTGACTATGCAGTACTCGGCGTGATTGCCGCCTCCTTGCTGCTGGGCCTTTGGCGGGGTGTAGTGAGCGAAATTCTGGCGATTGCAGCGTGGGTATTGGCGTTTTTTGTGGCACGTGAATTTGCTGCGTCGGTGAGCGGATTTTTCGCCGGTTTGTTGCATGACCGGAATGTGCAGTACTTGGCGGGCTTTGCCGCAGTGTTCGTTGGTGTGCTGGTCGTGGTCGGGATTGTGCGGCTGGCAGTGTCGTTTTTGCTGCGCGCGGTGGGGCTGGGCTTGATAGATCGACTGCTCGGCTCCATATTCGGAGTAGCGCGCGGAGTGTTGATCGTTTTGATTGCCGTCATGCTGGGTGGGTTGACGCCCTTGCCGAAAGCGTCGTGGTGGCAAGATGCGATGCTTGCACCGCCGCTGGAAACGGCGGTACTGGCGTTGCGGCCATGGTTACCGGCCGCGATGGCGCAAAAGATCAGGTATCACCACTGACGTTTCGGACGTTGGTGGTTTGGCAGTCCGAGTTTTGCCGAGAACAGGAGTCGCCTGTTCCGGCTTTTTGAAGGTGGGTGAAGCATGTGCGGGATTTTGGGAGTCGTCGCCAAGACGCCAGTCAATCAACTGCTCTATGACGGGCTGCAAGTGTTGCAGCACCGCGGGCAAGACGCCGCCGGTATCGCCACGGCCGCCGATGGCCGCTTCTTCATGCACAAGGGGCCGGGCTTGGTGCGCGATGTATTCCGTACCCGCCACATGCGCAGTCTGACGGGTAACTGGGGCATCGGCCACTGCCGTTATCCGACGGCCGGTTCGGCCTATAACGCCGCCGAGGCGCAGCCTTTCTATGTGAACTCGCCGTTCGGTCTGATGCTGGCGCACAACGGCAACCTTACCAACGCCGAGCAGCTGAAGCAGGACATGTTTCTGCAGGATCTGCGTCACATGAATACCAACTCGGATTCCGAGGTGTTGCTCAATGTGTTTGCGCATGAACTGCAGGTGGCGTCCAAGCAATATCAGGTCGATGCCGAGTCCATATTCAAGGCTGTTGCCGGTACGCACAAGCGTGTAAAAGGCGCTTATGCCGTGCTGGTGATGATCTCTGGCTACGGTCTGTTGGCATTCCGCGATCCGTTCGGCATTCGTCCCATGGTTATCGGCAAACATGAAACCACGGCTGGAACCGAATACATGGTGGCTTCGGAAAGTGTTGCGCTTGACACGTTGGGCTTCCAGTACATGCGCGATGTCGAACCAGGTGAAGCGATTCTGATAGACGTACATGGCAATTTCCAGAGTCGCCAGTGTTCCGAAAAGACGCTGCATGCCCCGTGCATGTTCGAGTACGTTTATCTTGCGCGCCCGGATTCGCTGATGGACGGCATGTCGGTCTATGAAACTCGCGTCAAGATGGGCGAGTTCCTTGCCGACAAAATCAAGCAAACCATGCCGCACCTGAAGATCGATGCGGTGATTCCGATTCCCGATTCCAGTCGTCCATCCGCCATGGAACTTGCTGCACGCCTGGACATTCCGTATCGCGAAGGTTTTGTGAAAAACCGCTATATCGGCCGCACCTTCATCATGCCGGGCCAGGCGACGCGCAAAAAATCGGTACGGCAAAAGCTCAATGCCATTGCCCAGGAGTTCAAGGGCAAGAACGTGCTGCTGGTGGACGATTCCATCGTGCGTGGCACGACCAGTCGCGAGATCGTGCAGATGGCCCGCGAGGCCGGTGCCAACAAGGTCTACATGGCTTCGGCCGCGCCGCCGGTACGCTATGCCAACGTCTACGGCATCGATATGCCTTCGCGTGAAGAATTGATTGCCAGTGGCCGTACCGAGGAGCAGGTGCGTGTCGAAATCGGCGCCGATGCCTTGATCTACCAGGATCTGGACGATCTCAAGAAGGCGTTGCGTGCGCTCAATCCGGTCATCACGCAGTTCGAGACCTCGTGTTTTGATGGCATCTATATCACTGGCGACATTACGCAGGAGTATCTGTCCGGTATTGAAGATGCGCGCAACAAGCCGATGACAAAGATGGTGAACGCCGATGACGATGAAGGTCAGCTTGATCTGAATCTCGTGCAGAGTACCGCGCTCTGACGTTATGTCTTGCGGCGGCCGGCGTGATTGCCGGCCGCCGTTTTCTTTTGTGCTGTTTTTTTGTATCGTCTGGACTATGAATACCAACGACTACGACATCGAATCCCTCGCCGTACGTGCAGGCCAGGAGCGCAGCCAGTTCGGCGAGCATGCCGAAGCGCTTTACCTGACCTCGAGCTACGTGTTCAAGAGCGCGGCACAGGCAGCAGCACGCTTTTCGGGCGAGGAACCGGGTAACGTCTATTCACGTTTCACCAATCCGACGGTCACCATGATGCAGGAGCGCCTGGCTGCGCTTGAGGGTGCAGAGGCATGTGTGGCAACGGCTTCCGGCATGGCGGCGATTCTGTCGACGGTCATGGGCTTGATGCAGGCTGGTCAACATATCGTTTCATCGCGCAGCATCTTCGGCTCTACACAGGTCTTGTTCGGCCAGATTTTTGCCAAGTTTGGTATTGAGACCACGTTTGTCGATGCGGCCGATCTGGGCGCTTGGCAGGCGGCAATGCGCCCGAATACGAAGCTCGTGTTCCTGGAGACACCGTCGAATCCACTGACTGATGTGTTCGATATTGAAGCTGTGGCGAAGGTCGCGCATGCAGCTGGTGCCTTGCTCGTCGTGGACAACTGTTTCTGTTCACCGGCCTTGCAGCAGCCGCTGAAACTCGGTGCCGATCTTGTCATCCATTCGGCGACCAAGTATCTCGACGGTCAGGGGCGTGTGCTGGGTGGTGCGATTTGCGGCTCAAAAGCGTTGGTCGAGGAGCCATTCAAGTTCATCCGCAGCGCCGGGCCGTCGATTTCACCATTCAACGCTTGGGTGATTCTCAAGGGTATGGAAACGTTGGCGATTCGGATGCAAGCACAGTCGGCCAATGCTTTGGCACTGGCGAAACGCCTTGAGGCCAACCCAAAGGTTAGCCGCGTTTTCTATCCAGGTTTGCCGTCGCATCCTCAGCATGCATTGGCGATGAAGCAACAGAAAACCGGTGGTGCTGTGCTGGCCTTCGAAGTCAAGGGCGGCAAAGATGCGGCCTGGAAGGTCATCGACAATACGAAGATGTTGTCGATTACGGCCAATCTGGGCGACACCAAGACGACGATCACGCATCCGGCAACGACGACGCACGGTCGCGTGTCACCAGAGGTTCGCGCCGCGGCCGGGATTAGCGATGGCTTGTTGCGTATTGCGGTCGGGCTTGAGTCGGTCGATGACATCGAGGCCGATCTGCTCCGCGGCATGGCCTGAAAATGAAAATCCCCGCCTAGGCGGGGATTTTCATTTCGCGAACAAGCGCACTCAGCGTTTAGCCCAGCTTGTAGATTGTTGGCTGCACAACCGTCAGTTGTTCAGTCAATCCGTTGAGGCTTTCCGAATGCCCGATGATCAGATAGCCGCCCGGATGCAGTTTTTGCGTGAGCTTGGCGACGACTTGGCGTTTGGTCGGATTGTCAAAGTAGATCATCACGTTACGCAGAAAGATCACGTGGAACTTGCCCAGATCCAGCGGTAGTGACTGGTTCAAGTTGATCTGGCGGAATTTCGTATGCTGGCGTAGATCTGCTGAAACCGTGAATGTGCCTTGCTTGTCGCCGTTGCCGAGCGTGCAGTATTTGTCGAGATAGGGCTTGGTCAGGCCGCGCGTACGCTCGAGTATGTATTCGCCTTTTTCGGCGATGCCTAGTACCTGCGTACTGAGATCGGAGCCAAGCACCGACCAGTTGCCTCGTGGCCCGAGCTTGTCGGCCAACACCATGCACAGCGTGTAGATTTCTTCGCCGGTCGATGAAGCGCCGCTCCAGACGTTGAAGGGCTGTCCAGCGGGATGCTGCGCGAGAATGGTATTGGTTAGAAATTCAAAATGACGCGGCTCGCGGAAGAAATAGGTTTCATTAGTGGTGAGCAAATCCACCATCTGTTGCAGCTCCTGCTTGCCAGCAGGGCCGGTGACGAGCTTGTAATAGTCGCTGTAGCTTTTGAGTTGATGATGGCGCAGGCGCTTGCCAAGACGGCCGACCAGCAAGGTACGTTTGCTGTCGCTCATGCTGATGCCCGCGATCTTGTAAATCAATTGCTGGAACTGGGCATATTCGGCGTTCGTGATTTCGACAATGTCGCTGAAGCCTGGAAGACTCATTGCGCGTGCTGCCTTTGGCGTGATGATATGGCCCGATTATGGCGCGATTTCATCAGTGGCGGAATTATTCGAGTCCGATCAGGTGAACAACGTCATTCGGTGCGTATGCGAGCGCATCTGCTTGCCATTGCTCAGGCGGATCGCCATCGCCGAGATAACCCCACATGGCCGCGATTGAGCGCATGCCGGCAGCACGCGCTGCCTGAATGTCGCGCAGATCGTCGCCAACATACCAGCAACGTTCCGGATTCACATTGGCGAGCTTGCATGCGTGCAGCAAAGTATCGGGCGCCGGTTTGGGTTTAGCGGCACTGTCGCCGCTGACGACCGTGACGGCACGACTGTCGAGCGCCAATGCCTGTACCAGCGGTACTGTGTAGCGGGTATGCTTGTTGGTGACGATGCCCCAAGGCGATTTGTTTGTATCAAGTTTGGCGAGCAGTTCGCTAATGCCACCGAAGAGTTTGCTTTCGTTGCAGATACCCTGCTCGTAATGCGTCAGCACGCGCGGATAAAACGCTTTGTAGGCGTCGTCGTCGGGTGTGAGACCGAAACCGATGCGCAACAAGCCGCGCACGCCTTGCGAGACGACATGGCGCAGTTCGTTGATCGGCAGTGGCGGTAGATTTTCCTCCGCTCTGACACGGTTGAGCGCGCCGCCGAGGTCTGGCGCGGTATCGGCGAGCGTGCCGTCGAGATCGAAAAAAACGGCGTCAAACATCGCGCCGCGTATGCATCAAATAATTGACGCTGCAATCGGTACCAAGGCTGTAGCGCTTGTTGAACGGGTTATAGCTCATGCCACGAATTTCCTCGATAGCCAACGCGGCATTGCGGCAGGCGCGGGAAAGCTCGGCCGGTTTGATGAACTTCGCGTAGTCGTGCGTTCCGCGCGGCAACAGATTGAGGACGTATTCGGCACCGACAACCGCAAACAGATAGGACTTCGGGTTGCGGTTAAGCGTCGAGAAGAATACGTGTCCGCCCGGTTTCACGAGTGTGGCGCAGGCCGCGACAATGCTGGACGGATCAGGTACATGTTCCAGCATTTCGAGGCAGGTGACGACATCAAATTCGCCAGGATGCGCAGCCGCCATGTCTTCGGCGGCGATCAAGTGGTAGTCAACCTTGAGACCACTTTCATGCAGATGCAGACGTGCCACGCCGAGGGGTTTTTCCGACAGATCAATTCCTGTCACCAGCGCGCCGCGTGCTGCCATGCCTTCGGACAACAGGCCGCCGCCACAACCGACATCGAGCACTTTTTTTCCTGCAAGTGATACGGCAGATTCAATCCAGTCCAGGCGCAATGGATTGATTTCATGCAATGGCTTGAATTCGGAATTCGGATCCCACCAGCGGTGGGCGAGTTCGCCGAACTTGGCGAGTTCGTGGGGGTCTGCGTTCAGGGTATTCATGTGCCGAGGATACCGCATCTATGACCTGTTCAAAACGTCTGGGTTAATGAGCCCGACATTCCTCTTTGCCTTGCTCAAGAACGGGGCAAAGAAAGAGGTCATGAGCAAAACAAAAAAGCCGCCCGGAGGCGGCTTTTTTGTTCATGCGCCGGAGCGCATGTTCCGGGAAATTACTTCTGTTCCCAGGTGTAGGTGCCGACGGCTTCCAGCTCGACGCGACGGTCAGGCTGCAGGCAAGCCACAACCTTGGCGCTCTTCGGGCCCTTGCAATCTTCCGGCTTGGTAACCGGATTCTTCTTGCCCTTGCCTTCGGTGTAGATACGGTTCTTTTCAATGCCCTTGGAGACCAAGTAGGCCTTCACGGCTTCAGCACGCTTTTCCGACAGCTTTTGGTTGTAGGCATCGCTACCGAAGCGGTCGGCGTAACCGACGGCGATCAGCACTTCCAGCTTGATGCGGTTGACCTTGGTGTAGAAGTCGTCAAGTGCGGCCTTGCCTTCCGGCTTCAGCGTTGCCTTGTTGAAGTCGAACAGCGCGTCAGCGTTCAGAGTGATCTTGTCGCTGGTCGGCTTGGCACCGCTGGCAGCGGTGCTGGCAGCTGCGTCACAGGCACCCTTCGGCAGCAGGTCCTTGTCACATTCGCAACCAACCGGCAGTTGACCAGCCTTGGCATCGGCAGCAGCAGCCGGAGTCCAGTAGCCGGTACGCCAGCACAGACCAGCGCCGCTCTTGGCGACGAGGCCACGGCTGTCGATCACGTAGGGAACGGTACCCTTGGTGTCGACCGGATTGCTTTGCGCGAAGGTTGCAACGCTGGCACCCAGAAGGGCAGCGAGCAGGACGGATTTTTTGATGACTTGTTTGAGCATTTGTTTTCCCTCGTTCGAGTACGGACGAAACTGCTTGTTTAATGTCTCAGGGGCTGCAGCTACGAACATGGCATTTTCATGCACATGTCAAATGCCGAAGCGGTTGATACGGAGTGCAGGTCTTGTTGCTGTTCCCGTGAAACCCCATGTCAGACCTGTAATTTATTCTGCCACAGGTTACTTATTCCGAGCAATTTGCCCCCGTCAATCCAGGTCAGGGTGTGGGCATTTAAGCGACACTTTCCGCCGACCCAGACATGGCTGACATGTTCGCGGCCAGCGACATAAACAAGGTGCGAGGCCGGGTCGAAGCGGGGTTGCAACGTCCAGTCCTGCAAGGAAATTGCACACAAATCCGCGAATTTTCCGATTTCGAGGGAGCCAATGTCGTCTGCAAGCCCCATGGCACGGGCGCCCCCGAGCGTAGCCATGTGTAACAGTGTATGTGCATCGAGTGCCGCCGGGTCGTTGGCGGTCAATTTGCCGAGCAGTGCAGCGTGGCGCATTTCCTGCAACATGTCGAGTCGGTTGTTGCTTGCCGCGCCGTCGGTACCGAGACCGACATTGATCTTTTGTTTCAACAATGCCGCAACAGGGCTGGCGCCGCTGGCGAGCTTCATGTTCGACGTCGGGTTGTGTGCAACGCTGGCGCCATTATGGGCAAGCAGGGCGATATCGGTGTCGTCCAGATGTACGGCATGTACGGCGATGAGGTTTGTGTTGACGAGGCCAAGCTTCGCGAGCCGGTGCAAGGGCCGCATGCCGTATTGTTTAATGCTGTCGTCGATTTCGCTTTTGACTTCGTGGACATGAATGTGTACGGGCAGGTCGAGTTGGTTCGACAGCATGGCGATACGCTCGAAAGACTTGTCGCTGACGGTATAGGGCGCATGCGGCGCCAGGCTGAATGTCAGCAGCGGCTCTTCACGCCATTGGTCGCGCGCGGCCAGCCCTTTTGCGAGATAGTCATCGGCATCGCTGGCGTAGCGCGTCGGGAATTCGAGCACGCTGATGCCAAGCATGGCGCGCATGCCGGCCGTGGTGAAGGCTCGTGCTGTGGCGTCCGGGAAGAAATACATGTCGTTGCAGCAAGTGATGCCGCCGCGCAGCATTTCGGCAGCAGCAAGCAGGGTGCCGTCGTGCACGAAAGCGTCGTCTACATGCTTGCCTTCAGCCGGCCAGATGTGGTCGTTGAGCCATTCCATGAGCGGCAGGTCATCGGCGTAGCCGCGCAGCAGCGTCATGGCGGCGTGTGCATGCAAGTTCACGAAGCCAGGCAGGAGCACGTGTTCGCCGAGTTCGACGATTTCCTTCGCGCCGTACTTAGTTTCAGCTTCGGCACGCGGCAAGAGATCGACGATGCGTTCGCCATGAACGGCAAGCGAATGATTTTCCAGCGTTATTCCGGCAGGTTCGATCGGAATGATCCAGCGTGCGTGGATAAGCAGGTCGATCTGGCGAGGAGAGGTGTTCTGTCCTGTTTTCATGGGCTTTTCGGACGTTTGCGGGGGGCAGCTGATGCGGTCCCGCGTGGTAGAATGTGAAAGTTTTTTGCCGTGTTGCGCAAAGGGTTGAGTTTGTACCCGAAAACGCTTTCCACGGGCAATCAAGCCCGTCGTTTCACCCATAGGAATAAACCGACATGACAGTGTTTGCCAAAGAGACGTTGCCTATCAGTCTCGAAGAGGAAATGCGCCATTCCTACCTCGATTACGCCATGAGCGTGATCGTCGGCCGCGCGCTTCCGGATGTACGCGACGGCTTGAAGCCCGTGCATCGCCGTGTGCTTTTTGCCATGCACGAACTCGGCAACGACTGGAACAAGGCCTACAAGAAGTCGGCGCGTATCGTTGGTGACGTGATCGGTAAATATCACCCGCACGGTGACCAGTCGGTCTACGACACCATCGTCCGTATGGCGCAGACTTTTTCGCTACGCTACATGCTGGTCGACGGTCAGGGCAACTTCGGTTCCATCGATGGCGACGGCGCTGCCGCAATGCGATACACCGAAGTGCGCATGTCGAAGATCGGCCATGAGCTACTGGCTGACATCGAGAAGGAAACAGTCGATTTCGGCCCGAACTACGACGGTTCAGAGCAAGAACCGCTGATCCTGCCGGCGCGTATTCCCAATCTGTTGATCAACGGTTCGTCCGGTATCGCCGTGGGCATGGCGACCAATATTCCGCCGCACAATCTGACTGATGTGCTGAGCGCCTGTCTGGCTTTGCTCGAGAACCCGGCCATCGACATCGAAGAGCTCATCAACATCGTCAAGGCGCCGGACTTCCCGACGGCCGCGCTGATCTACGGTACGTCCGGCGTGCGCGAAGGCTATCTGACCGGCCGCGGCCGCGTTGTCATGCGTGCTCGTACGCACATCGAAGAGGCAAGCAACGGCAAGCAGCTCATCGTTGTCGACGAGATTCCGTATCAGGTGAACAAGAAGACCCTGCTCGAAAAAATCGCCGAGCTGGTCAATGAAAAGCGCGTCGAAGGCATTTCGCACCTGCAGGACGAGTCCGACAAGGACGGCATGCGTATCGTCATCGAGTTGAAACGCGGCGAAATGCCGGACGTGGTGCTGAACAACCTGTTCAAGATGACGCAGTTGCAGGATACCTTCGGCATGAATATGGTGGCGCTGGTCGAAGGCCGTCCCGAACTGCTGAACCTGAAGCGCATGCTGGAGTGCTTCGTTTCGCATCGTCGCGAAATCGTCACGCGCCGTACTGTGTTCGAGCTGCGCAAGGCGCGCGAACGCGGTCATATCCTCGAAGGCCTTGCGGTTGCACTGTCCAACGTCGATGAAATTATTGCCCTGATCAAGGCGGCACCGACGCCGAGCGAAGCCAAAAAGGGCCTGATGGAACGCATCTGGCGTTCGCCGCTGGTCGAGGAAATGCTGCAACGCTCCGTGAGCGGCGGCGATTACCGCCCTGAAGGCCTCGCCGCAGAATTCGGCATGACGGCCGACGGCTATCGCCTGTCCGATGCGCAGGCACAGGCCATTCTCGAATTGCGCCTGCAACGCCTGACTGGCCTTGAGCAGGACAAGATTGTCAGCGAATACAAGGAAGTGGTGGCCGAGATCGCCGACCTGCTCGATATCCTCGCGCGCCCGGAGCGCATCACCGCCATCATCGGCGACGAGCTGCGCCTCATCAACACGCAGTTCGGGGATGCACGCCGTTCCGAAATCGTGATGTCCACCGCCGACATCAACATCGAGGATTTGATCACGCCGCAGGACATGGTCGTGACCATGTCGCATGGCGGTTACATCAAGAGCCAGCCGCTGGCCGATTACGCGGCACAAAAACGCGGTGGTCGCGGCAAGGCTGCAACCGCAATGAAGGACGACGATTTCATCGAGAAAATGTTCGTTGCCAATACGCACGACTATGTCTTGTGCTTCTCGAATCGAGGCCGCGTCTATTGGCTGAAGGTTTATGAGGTTCCCGAGGGAACCCGCACCTCGCGCGGAAAACCGATCGTCAACCTGTTTCCGCTCATGGAAGGCGAAAAAATCAACGTCGTACTGCCGGTCAAGCAGTTCGACGAAGAGCACTTCATCTTCATGGCAACGGCCTTTGGCACCGTCAAGAAGACCGCACTCACCAATTTTGCCAATCCGCGCAAGGCCGGCATTATTGCCGTCGGTCTCGACGATGGCGATCGCCTGATTGGCGCTGCGCTGACCGACGGCAAGCATGATGTGATGTTGTTCTCCGATGCCGGCAAGGCAGTGCGGTTTGATGAAGACGACGTTCGTCCGATGGGCCGCGAAGCTCGCGGGGTGCGCGGTATGCAACTGGAAGACGGCCAGACCGTGATTTCCATGCTTGTGGCCGAGAGCGAAGAATTCAGCGTATTGACCGCAACCCAAAACGGCTATGGCAAGCGCACGCCGATCGCCGAATACACGCGTCATGGCCGCGGCACCAAGGGCATGATCGCCATCCAGACATCCGAGCGTAACGGCAAGGTCGTCGGTGCTGCCCTGGTCAAGACTGAAGACGAAGTCATGCTGATCTCCAATGCCGGCGTGCTGATTCGTACCAAGGTCGAACAGATTCGTGAGATGAGCCGCGCCACGCAGGGGGTTACGCTGATCAATCTGGACGAAGGCACCTTGCTGGCCGGTCTGGAAAAGGTGGCCGAATCTGTAGGTGCGGAAGATATTGAAGGCATCGAAGGTGTCGAAGGCGAAGCGGAGGGTAACGAAGCACCTGCTGCCGGAGATGCTGCCGAGTGAGTCGCGTCTATAACTTCAGCGCCGGTCCGGCTGCATTGCCGGAAGACGTGTTGCGCCGTGCGGCAGAGGAAATGCTCGATTGGCACGGGCGCGGCATGAGCATCATGGAAATGAGCCATCGCACGCCGGATTTTGAGGGTGTGATTCGTGGCGCTGAAAATGACTTGCGCGCGCTGTTGAATATTCCCGCCAATTACAAGGTGCTGTTCCTGCAAGGCGGCGCGACGCTGCAGTTCGGCATGATCCCGGTCAATCTGTTGCGTGGAAAGACCCGTGCCGACTACGTTGTCACCGGCTCCTGGTCTGAAAAAGCGGTGGGCGAGGCGGCGCGTTTTTGCGCCGTGAATATTGCTTTTTCCAGCGCTGATGCGAATTTCACGTACGCGCCGTCGCAAGACCAATTGAAGCTCGATGATCGTGCTGCGTACGTCCACGTCTGCACCAACGAAACCATCATGGGAGTGGAGTTTTCGTCTATCCCCGAGACGGGAAATGTGCCGTTGGTCGCCGACATGTCCTCGCACATTCTCTCGCGCGAGATCGACGTATCGAGGTACGGCCTTATTTATGCCGGTGCACAGAAAAACATCGGCCCGGTCGGCCTGACCGTTGTCATCGTGCGCGACGACCTGATCGGTCAACCCTTGCCCGGCATGCCGACCTTGTTCGATTACAAGGTGCATGCCGACAACGGTTCCATGCTCAACACGCCGCCAACTTTTGCCGTCTACATGGCTGGTCTCGTGTTCGAGTGGATGAAGGCGCAGGGCGGCGTTGCGGCGATGGAACAACGTGCGATCGCGCGTTCGCAACTGCTCTATGGCTGCATTGATGCCAGCGGCGGGTACTACCGCAATCCCGTGCGCATTGCCGACCGTTCGCGCATGAACGTGCCGTTCACCTTGCATGACGACACGCTGGATGCTGTGTTTCTGAAGGAATCGAAAGACGCTGGCTTGTCCTCATTGAAGGGGCATAAGACCGTCGGCGGTATGCGTGCTTCGATCTACAACCCCATGCCGTTGGCCGGTGTGCAGGCGCTGGTCGATTTCATGGGCGATTTCGCCAAGCGTCACGGCTGAGGAAGGAACCATGTCCGAGAAAGAAGAGCTCGCCAAGCTGCGTGTCGGTATCGATGCCATCGACGACGAAGTGCTGCGCCTGATCAACGAGCGCGCCAAGATTGCGCATCGCATCGGCGAGATCAAGCAGGGCCCCTTGTATCGCCCGGAGCGTGAAGCACAGGTGCTGCGACGTCTTGCCGACAATAATCCCGGTCCGTTGCCGGCCGATGCCGTGCAGCGCATCTCTCGCGAAATCATGTCGGCCTGCCTGGCGCTTGAGCAACCCTTGGCGATTGCCTATCTCGGCCCGGCGGGCACGTATACCGAGAGTGCTGCACAGAAGCATTTTGGCGGCGCGCCCAACTTCAATTCATTGGCGTCCATCGACGACGTGTTTCGTGCCGTCGAGGCTGGTAACGTCAATTACGGCGTCATCCCGGTCGAGAATTCGACCGAAGGTGCGGTTGGCCGTTCGCTCGATTTGCTGCTGAACTCGTCGCTACAAATCTGCGGTGAAGTTCATCTGCCGATTCATCACAACTTGCTTGGAAAGTCAGCGCTGGCCGACGTTGGCAAGGTCTATGCGCATGCACAGGCGCTTGGCCAATGTCATGAATGGCTGAATCGTCACTTGCCGCATGTCGAGCGAATCGCCGTCGCGAGCAATGCCGAAGCGGCGCGCATGGTGGCGGAAAATGCAGGTGAGATTGCTGCCATCGCCGGCGATGCCGCCGCAAAGCTTTACGGCTTGAATATTCTCGCTACCAACATCGAAGACAATCCGGACAACACAACGCGCTTCCTTGTGCTTTCGGGCCACGATGCCGGCCCGTCGGGCAAGGACAAGACTTCGCTGGTGTGCTCCGCACAGCACCGTCCTGGTGCTGTGCATGAATTGCTGACCCCATTTGCGCAGAACAAGGTGTCGATGACACGCTTTGAGTCGCGCCCGGCCAAAGGGCTTGGCGGAGGCAAGTGGGAATACGTTTTCTACATCGACATCGAAGGCCACCGTACCGATGCACCTGTTGCTGCAGCGCTGGCCGATCTGAACGGGCGCGCCAGCTTCGTCAAGATTCTCGGGTCTTATCCTGTCGCGCCGTTTTAATCAGTCTCAATTTGAGCAAGACAATCATGAGCATTGCCGAACAATCACCGTCGTACATCCGCGCCATTTCACCCTATGTACCGGGCAAGCCGATTACCGAACTGGCGCGCGAAATGGATCTGGACGAGCGCAGTATCGTCAAGCTGGCTTCGAACGAAAATCCGCTCGGCATGAGCCCAAAGGCAAAGCAGGCGGTGCAGGATGCCATTAACGGCATTGAGCGCTACCCGGACAATTTCGAGCTGACGCACAAGCTGGCCGAACGTTGCGGCGTCAACTTCGCGCAGATTGTTCTCGGCAACGGCTCCAATGACATTCTCGAACTTGCCGCGCGTGCATTTCTTGCGCCGGGCCGTTCGGCCGTGTTTTCGGCCTATGCCTTTGCCGTCTATCCTTTGGCGACCATGGGCGCCGGTGCCGAATGCATCGCGGCGCCATCCACCAAGGATTATGGACATGACCTTGCCGCGATGAAGGCGGCAATTCGTCCTGATACAAAGGTTGTGTGGCTGGCCAATCCGAACAATCCGACCGGTACGTTCCTGCCCTACGGCGACATCGAAAAATTCATTGCTTCGATTTCGCCGGACATCCTGGTGGTGCTGGACGAGGCCTATAACGACTATCTGCCCCTGTCGGAGCGTTTCGACACGTTGGCCTGGGTGAAGCAATTCCCGAACGTACTGATCACGCGTACCTTCTCCAAGATCTTTGGCTTGGCTGGGCTCCGTATCGGCTATGGCGTTGGTTCGCAGGCCGTGGTCGATCTGCTCAACCGCGTGCGCCAGCCGTTCAATGTGAATAATCTTGCACTCGTGGCCGCCAGTGCTGCACTGGATGACCAGGCTTTTCTCAATGAAAGCTTCGAACTCAATGCATGTGGCATGGCACAGTTGCTTGACGGACTGAGGAAGCTCGGCCTCGAGTCGCTGCCGTCCTACGGCAACTTCATCACCTTCAAGGTGGCCGATGCCGCAGGCGTGAACAGGCGCTTGTTGAAACAGGGCGTGATCGTGCGCCCGCTGGCTGGCTACAAAATGCCCGATTGGTTGCGTGTGACGATTGGTCGCGAACATGAAAATGTACGCTTCCTGGAAGCATTGGAGCATGCGATCCGTGGCTGATTTCAAGGTCAACAAGGTTGTTGTGTTCGGCGTCGGCCTGATCGGTGGCTCGTTCGCGCTGGCCTTGAAGCGCGACAAGGCTGTCGGCGAAGTGGTCGGTCTCGGCCGTTCCACGGCTTCGCTGGAAATTGCCCAAGGCTTGGGCATCATCGACCGCGTTGGTGAACTGAACGATGTGCGCGATGCCGATCTGGTGTTGCTCGCCATGCCGGTCGGCAAGATGGAGGCGGTGATGAGCGCCATTGCACCGTATCTTGGCGACAAGACTGTAGTCATCGATGCTGGCAGCACCAAGCAGGATGTCGTGGCTGCCGCGCAGCGAGCCCTGGGCAGCAAGCTCGGCCAGTTCGTGCCTTGTCATCCGATTGCCGGTGCCGAGAAAAGCGGGGCATCTGCGGCACAAGCCGATCTGTACATCGACAAGCGCGCCATCATCACGCCGCTGCCTGAGAGTACGCCGTTTGCTATTGCCATGGCCGAAGCGGCCTGGACGGTATGCGGTGCGGACGTTTCAATGATGACGCCGGCGCAGCATGATGCAGTGTTTGCCGCAGTCAGCCATCTGCCACATGTCCTCGCGTTTGCGCTGGTCGAGTCCTTCGCCAAGCGCCCGGAAGCTGCCGATCTGTTTGCGAATGCGGGTAGTGGATTTCGCGATTTCACGCGTATTGCCAGCAGCCATCCGGAAATGTGGCGCGACATCAGCGTTGCCAATCGCGCTGCGCTCCTCGTTGAGCTGGATCGCTACATGAATACGCTGATCGAAGTCCGGGCCTTGCTCGCAGCAGGTGACGGTCAGGCGCTCGAAAAGCTGTTTGCCACCGCACGCGATGCTCGCGATGCATGGCTGGATTCAATCGAAAAATAATCGAGAAGCACGCAATGGAATTCCTTGAACTGCCTGCCCTGCATCGTGCCGTCGGCGTGGTGCGTTTGCCTGGCTCCAAGAGCATTTCCAATCGCACCTTGTTGCTCGCTGCGCTGAGTGAAGGACGCACCGAGATTCATGACCTGCTGGATTCGGACGATACGCAGGTCATGCTTGCTGCCCTGCGCTCACTCGGCGTGTCGATTGAGTCGCTCGGGCGCGACCGCTATGCCATTACCGGCGTCGGTGGTGCATTTCCAGTCAAGCAAGCGAATTTGTTTCTCGGCAATGCCGGTACCGCATTTCGTCCGCTGACGGCGGCGTTGGCGCTGTCAGCTGGCACGTACACGCTGGATGGTGTGGCACGCATGCACGAACGGCCGATCGGTGATCTGGTAGATGGGCTGCGCCAGATTGGCGTACAGGTTGACTACTTGAAGAACGATGGCTATCCGCCGCTGAAACTCTCGCCATCGAAGATTTCGTTGAATGCGCCGATCAAGGTGCGTGGCGACGTCTCTTCGCAATTCCTGACTGCGCTGCTGATGGCATTGCCCCTCACTGGGCAGACTGCGCAGATCGAGGTCGTCGGTGAACTGATTTCGAAGCCTTATATCGAGATCACCTTGAATCTGATGGCACGTTTTGGCGTGAAGGTTGAGCGTGGGAACGCGAGTGGTGGCTGGTCACACTTCACGATCCATGCGGGCAAATACGTATCGCCAGGCAATATTCACGTCGAAGGCGATGCCTCGTCGGCATCGTATTTCCTTGCTGCCGGCGCCATTGCCGGTGGACCGGTGCGAGTTGAGGGAATCGGCAAGGACAGTATTCAGGGCGATGTGAAGTTCGCCGATTCTCTGGCGGCCATGGGCGCGCAGATCGGCTACGGCGACAACTGGATTGAGGCCAGGGCGCCGGCATCTGGCGTATTGAAATCATTCGATGCCGACTTCAATCACATCCCCGATGCCGCGATGACGCTTGCCGCAGCGGCACTTTTCGCTGATGGCCCGTGCACGCTGCGCAATATTGCCTCGTGGCGTGTCAAGGAAACCGATCGTATCGCCGCCATGGCGAACGAATTGCGCAAGGTGGGCGCAACAGTAGAAGAGGGCGCCGATTATTTGAAGGTGACACCGCCTGTGGCTTTTGTGCCGAACGCGTCCATCGATACCTATGACGACCATCGCATGGCGATGTGCTTGTCGTTGGCGGCACTCGGTGAGGTACCGGTGCGCATCAATGACCCGAAGTGCGTAGGCAAGACTTTCCCTGAATATTTCGATGCTTTTGCGCGTATTACCGCGCCGGTGATCGCCATCGACGGTCCGTCGGCCTCGGGCAAGGGCACGGTGGCGGCACGTGTCGCTACACAACTCGGCTATCACTATCTCGACAGCGGCGCGCTTTATCGTCTGACTGCACTGGCGGCAAAGTTGCAGGGCGTGAGCTGGGATGACGAACCTGCAGTAGCCGCTGTGGCAACTCAGTTGCCCGCGGAATTTGTTGGTGAACGCATCCTGCTTGCCGGCCAGGACGTGAGCGATGCGATTCGTACCGAAGACATGGGAGTTGGTGCCTCCAAAGTGGCTGCTTTGCCGGCCGTACGGACGGCCCTGCTGGCGCGCCAGCGCGCCTATCAACGCTTCCCCGGCCTTGTCGGCGATGGGCGGGACATGGGGTCCGTCGTATTTCCATGGGCAGCAACAAAAGTCTTTTTGACGGCCACTGCCGAAGCACGTGCCGAGAGACGCTATAAACAGTTGATCGCTAAAGGATTGTCTGCTAATATCACGGTCCTTCTTGAAGACTTGAAGGCCCGTGATGCGCGCGACAGCGCGCGTAGCGTGGCGCCGCTCAAGCAAGATGAAGATGCGGTGCTGGTGGATACCACGCCGCTCGACATTGAGCAGGCGGTGCAAGCGGTACTTGATATCGCAGGCCGAGAGAAGAAGTAACAGATGCAACAGTAGTAAAGCAGTGAAGCGTTGGTGGCTGCCCGGCCGCCGACAATTTTCAACTAACCGTCGCAGCAATGCGGCAAGCAGGTCTTATACACATGTCCGCTACTCAAACCTCCGTCGATTCGATGGAAAGCTTTGCCTCCCTATTCGCCGAAAGCCTCGAGCGCCAGGAAATGCGCGCCGGCGAAGTCATCACCGCCGAAGTCGTGCGCGTCGACAGCAACCACGTGGTTGTGAACGCCGGCCTCAAGTCGGAAAGTTTTATTGATATCGCCGAATTCAAGAACGACCGCGGCGAAGTCGAAGCCAAGCCGGGCGACTACGTCAGTGTCGCCATCGAGATGCTCGAAGATGGCTACGGCGAAACCCGTCTGTCCCGTGACAAGGCCAAGCGCATCGCTGCCTGGAACGATCTGGACAAGGCGCTGACCGAAGAAATTCTCGTCAAGGGCGTCATCACCGGCAAGGTGAAGGGCGGCTTGACCGTCATGACCAATGGCATCCGCGCTTTCCTGCCGGGTTCGCTGGTTGACACTCGTCCGGTCAAGGACACCACGCCATTCGAAGGCAAGGAATACGAATTCAAGGTCATCAAGCTGGATCGCAAGCGCAACAACGTCGTTGTGTCGCGCCGCGCCGTGCTGGAAGCCAGCCAGGGCGAAGAGCGTCAAGCACTGCTTGAAAACCTCAAGGAAGGTACCGTCGTCAAGGGTATCGTCAAGAACATCACCGACTACGGTGCGTTCGTCGATCTGGGCGGCATCGATGGCCTGTTGCACATCACCGACCTGGCATGGCGCCGTGTCCGTCACCCGAGCGAAGTGCTCAATGTCGGCGACGAAGTGACTGCCAAGATTCTGAAGTTCGACCAAGAAAAGAACCGCGTCTCCCTGGGCATGAAGCAGCTCGGCGAAGATCCGTGGGTGGGCATCGCTCGTCGTTACCCGTCGGGTACCCGCCTGTTCGGCAAGGTCACCAACCTGACCGATTACGGTGCATTCGTGGAAATCGAATCGGGCATCGAGGGCTTGGTGCACGTTTCCGAAATGGATTGGACCAACAAGAATATTCACCCGACCAAGGTTGTCCAATTGGGCGACGAAGTCGAGGTCATGATTCTGGAAATCGACGAAGAGCGTCGTCGCATTTCGCTCGGCATGAAGCAATGTCAGTCGAATCCGTGGGACGACTTTGCGGTCAACCACAAGAAGGGTGACAAGGTTAAGGGTGCCATCAAGTCGATTACCGATTTCGGTATCTTCATCGGTCTGCCGGGCAACATCGACGGCCTCGTTCACCTGTCCGACCTGTCGTGGTCGGCCATGGGCGAAGAAGCCAAGCAGAACTTCAAGAAGGGCGACGAAGTTGAAGCCATCGTTCTGTCGATCGATGTCGAGAAGGAGCGTATCTCCCTCGGCATCAAGCAGATGGATGGCGATCCGTTCACCAGCTTCATTGCCATGCATGACAAGAACAGCATCGTGACCGGCACCGTCACCACCATCGACGCCAAGGGCGCCGTGGTCAAGTTGGGTGACGACGTCGAAGGCTATCTGCGTGCATCCGAAGCTGCCCGTGAGCGTATCGAAGACCTGCGTACCCTGTACAAGGAAGGCGATACCGTCGAAGCGCTGATCGTCAACGTGGATCGTAAGACCCGTTCGATCAACCTGTCGATCAAGGCCAAGGATCAGGTCGAGCAGAACGAAGCCATGACCAAGTTGGCTTCCGACACTTCGTCCGCCAGCAGCGGCACCACGAATCTGGGTGCACTGCTGAAGGCCAAGCTGAACCAGCAATAATCGGGAACAGCCGGATAGCCTATGACCAAGTCCGAGCTGATCGCCCGGCTGGCGGTGCGTTTCCCGCAGTTGGTGGCGAAGGATGCCGATCTTGCCGTGAAGGTGGTGATCGATGCGATGACCGGTGCGCTTTCGCGCAACGACCGTATCGAGATTCGCGGTTTCGGCAGTTTTGCCCTCAACTACCGGCCGCCGCGTGTCGGGCGCAATCCGAAATCGGGAGAGAAGGTGAACGTGCCTGCAAAGCACGTGCCGCACTTCAAGGCCGGCAAGGAGTTGCGCGAACGGGTCGATTTGAACGACCAAGCGTGATCTGCTTGTCAGTCACTCGATTTGTGATCTGAAGTAAAGTTGGGCGGCATCCGCAAAGATGCCGCCCAATTTCATCTAGGTACGTGAATTGCAGCGTGTTTTGCCGATCGTTGTTTGGCTGATTGCCGATTGATCGCAGGAGAAAAGGAAGCATGAAAACCCTGAGCTGGATCGTCCGTGCCGTTGTCTTCATCATCCTGTTCGGTCTCGCCATCAAGAACAGCGAGACGGTCGAACTCAAATTTTTCTTCGAGCGTGTCTGGCAAATGCCGTTGTCATTGGTGATTCTGATTGCCTTCGCCGTTGGCGCTGCATTCGGCCTCACTGCCGTACTGGCGACGTTGGTGCGTCAGCGTCGTGAACTGGGTAAATTGCGTCGGCAACTTGATGCCGGCCGTAGTCTCTAAGCGAACAACAAGAACATGGAAATCGAACTCTGGTGGCTGCTGGCCTTGCCGTTGTTCTTCGGTCTGGGCTGGATTGCCGCCCGCATCGATATTAATCATCTGGTCAGGGAGTCGCGTGCGTTGCCGCGCTCGTATTTCAAGGGCCTGAACTTTCTGTTGAACGAACAGCCGGACAAGGCCATCGAGGCATTTCTCGAAGCTGCCCGCGTTGATCCGGAAACCATCGAGTTGCATTTTGCGCTCGGCAACCTGTTCCGCCGTCGCGGTGAGGCGGACCGTGCCATTCGCGTACACCAGAATCTCGTCGAGCGCGATAACCTGACCGACGAGCAACGCCTGCATGCCTTGGCCGAACTGGGGCAGGACTTCCTCAAGCTTGGCTTGCTTGATCGCGCCGAGGATATTTTCAGCAAGCTGCGCGGAACGTCGCGCAATGAAGAGGCCATGCGCGTTCTCCTGGAAATCTATCAGCAGGAAAAGGAGTGGCAGAAGGCCATCGAGATCGCTGAGTCCATGCCTGGCCATGTTGGCCACGAGTGGATCAAGGAAGTGGCGAATTTTCATTGCGAACTGGCATCGAGCGCACTGCTTGGAGATCGCAAGGAGGAGGCGAAACAGCACCTTGAACTTGCCTTGTCGGTCAATCGCAAATGCGCCCGTGCCACGATTCTGCAGGGCGACATGGTTTTGCAACAAGGCGATGCTGCGGCCGCCATCGAATACTGGAAGCGTGTCGAGCAGCAGAACCCGATTTATCTCGCGCTGGTTGCCGCCAAATTGCTCGACGCACATCGTCGTCTCGGCAAGGAAGCCGTGGGCTTGCAGCTTCTGCGCAGCTACCTCGAGCAATACCCGTCGCTGGATTTGCTCGACATCGTCTTTCAGGCCGAGGTAGCTGGTGGTGCACCCGACGATGCCTACGATCTCGTGCGTGACGAGCTGCGCCGCAATCCGACCCTGCTTGGCCTCGACAAACTGCTTGAGGCACAACTGTTGACCGCGTCTCCTGAGCGTCGTGGTGATGTCGAGTTGATGAAGGAGCTCGTGCATACGCATACGCGCCGCGTGGCGCGTTACCGCTGCGAACATTGTGGTTTCAAGGCACGCCAGTTCTACTGGCGTTGCCCAGCCTGCGGTGGGTGGGAAACTTATCCGCCCAAGCGCACTGAAGAATTTGACCTAACCCCTTAGCGATTTAACGCTCTGACGTTTGAGTTTTTCATGAAAATCCCTGTCACTGCTACTACCCGTGTTCTTGTCGTCGGCGACGTCATGCTTGACCGCTATTGGTTCGGCGATGTGTCACGCATTTCGCCTGAAGCGCCTGTGCCCGTGGTCAAGATCGACAAGATGGAAGAGCGCCCCGGTGGCGCTGCCAACGTCGCGCGCAATTGTGCAGCGCTTGGTGCGAAGACGACGCTACTGTCGGTGGTTGGTGCGGATGATGCCGGGCGTGCGCTCAGTCGTCTGATGCACGATGCTGGCATTGCGGCCAATCTGCATGAAGACACGAAGCTTTCGACCACGGTCAAATTGCGCGTACTCGGTCGTCAGCAGCAATTACTGCGCATCGACTTCGAGAACTGGCCGGACCATGACGTACTGAATGCCAAATTGGCCGGGTATCGACGTTTGCTTGCCGAAACCGACGTGGTGATCTTGTCTGATTACGGCAAAGGTGCATTGGTCCATGTTGCCGAGATGATTCGTCTTGCCCGTGCAGCCGGCAAACCCGTACTCGTGGATCCGAAAGGCGACGATTACGCGCGCTATACCGAAGCCACGTTGCTGACGCCGAATCGTAGTGAATTGCGCGAAGTCGTCGGCAAATGGAAAGACGAGGCCGATTTGCAAAAGCGTGCACAGACACTGCGTGCGGAGCTGAAACTCGATGCGCTGCTGGTAACTCGAAGCGAAGACGGCATGACACTGTTTACGGAGACCGAAGCCAGCCACGACCCGGCCCAGGTACGTGAAGTCTTCGATGTCAGCGGTGCCGGCGATACCGTGATTGCCACGCTGGCCGTCATGCTCGGCAGCGGCAGCGACATGCTCTCCGCCATGCACCTTGCCAATCGCGCAGCCGGCGTCGTTGTTGCCAAACTCGGTACTGCCACCTGTTCACTTGATGAGCTGGCCGCGGTCATTGCACAAGACAAGGAATAAAAATGGTTCACTGGAAAACGCTGGAAGATACCGTTGGCAACACGCCACTGGTGCGACTGAAACGCATCCCCGGCGCTGAAAATGACAAACGCAACAACGTCATTCTTGCCAAGCTCGAAGGCAACAATCCGGCGGGTTCGGTGAAGGATCGGCCGGCGCTCTCGATGATCACGCGTGCCGAATTGTCCGGGCGCATCAAGCCCGGCGATACGTTGATTGAGGCGACCAGCGGTAACACTGGCATTGCGCTCGCCATGGCGGCCGCCATGCGCGGTTACGGCATGATCCTCGTGATGCCTGAAAATCAGAGCCTGGAGCGCGTGCAGACCATGCGCGCGTTCGGGGCGGAACTTGTCCTGACTGCGCGTGAAGGCAGTATGGAACTGGCGCGCGATGTCGCTGAAAAAATGCAGGCCGAAGGCAAGGGCATCATCCTCGACCAGTTCGCCAATCCGGACAATCCGATCGCGCATTACGAAGGTACCGGCCCGGAAATCTGGCGCGACACTGAAGGCACGATCACCCATTTCGTCAGCAGCATGGGCACGACGGGCACCATCATGGGCAATTCGCGTTTCCTCAAGGAAAAGAATCCGGCCATCCGCATCATCGGCTGCCAGCCGTCGGAAGGTTCGCAGATTCCGGGCATTCGCAAATGGCCAGAAGAATACCTGCCGAAGATATTCGATCGTTCGCGTGTCGACCAGGTCGAGTCGGTGTCCCAGGCTGACGCCGAAGTCATGACGCGCCGCCTCGCGCGCGAAGAAGGTATCTTCTGCGGCATCTCGTCCGGTGGCGCCATGGCTGTGGCCTTGCGCATTGCCGAGACCGTTGAAAATGCGGTCATCGTCAGCATCGTCTGCGATCGTGGTGATCGCTATCTCAGCACAGGGGTGTTTCCGGCGTGACGCCCGTCCTTGTCTTCGACATTGAATCGATTCCCGACATTGCCGGGATTCGTGCATTGCACGGTCTACCGACCGAGCTGTCGGACAATGAGGTGGCGGAATTCATTTTCCAGAAACGCCGCGCCGGTAACGGCAGCGATTTTTTGCCGCATCACCTGCAGCGCATCGTCACGATCTCCTGCGTCATGCGCGACGACGAAGGTTTCCGCGTCTGGTCGCTGTCGGAGCCGAAGCTGTCCGAAGGCGAGATCGTGCAGCGCTTTTTCAATGGCATCGAGAAATACACGCCACAGATCGTGTCGTGGAACGGCAGCGGCTTCGATTTGCCGGTACTGCATTATCGCGGCCTGATTCACAACGTCGATGCACCACGCTACTGGGATCAGGGCGAGGGCGATTATCGCGACAGCCGCGACTTTAAGTGGAACAACTACATCAGTCGTTACCACAGTCGTCATCTCGACCTGATGGATTTGCTGGCGATGTATTCGGGCCGTGCCAATGCGCCGCTTGATGAGCTGGCGAAACTCATGGGCTTCCCAGGCAAACTCGGTATGGATGGTTCTGCCGTGTGGAGCCAATGGCAAGCCGGCGAGATCGACGCGATTCGCGATTACTGCGAGACCGACGTGGTGAACACCTATCTCGTGTTCCTGCGTTTCCAGAAAATGCGCGGCCTCATGAGCGCCGTCGAGTACGAAGCCGAGATTGCCTTCGTCAAGGCATCGTTGGCAGCACTCAAGCTGCCGCATTGGGAAGAATTCCTGGCCGCCTGGCAGTAATTGCCAGGTTCAGTTGGAAACTGCCGACTGTTTGCGCCGCTGGACTTCGGCCAGCATTTCCGTGAATTGCTCACGTATCTCGCTCTTGATGACACGTGGGCCGATGAATGGTGGAACCCAGTTCGCCGATACCGCATCCGAGTGATAGTGCAGGCGCGTCTTGCCGTTTTCCTCGCTCAGTGTGGTTTGTCCGTCGAACTCTTTCATGTCCCCGCTAATGAGATGCGAGCGGATCGACTCGTAGGGCTTGAGGCGAATTTCGCGGATTGAATTCAGCGAAAAGGTGATCGGTCCGGCGCCGGCGGTGCCGTGCTGTTCCACAGTGAGAACGTCGGCATTGCGCGCAATGACGCGGCAGGATTTCAAATTGCTGATGAACCCAGCCATGTGGTCGAAATCGGTCAGTACGTTCCAGACTTCATTCGGTGTTGCATCCGCAAGAGCGGTCACGTCGAGATGAATGTTGCGCCCGTCGATGTCGAGCGTGACCTCAATGCCATCATTTGCTGCCGCATGAGCAGACAGAAAAAAGGCACAGGCACAGCAGAGAAACAACAAGCGGAATACGCGCAAGGTCAAAACCCTGTGAGGGAAAGTTTGATGGTAGCGAGACATGGCTTACGCCTACGTGACAGCACGCAAGCCAGGCAGCGAATCTCAGGCCATGGGTTTCATGGCCTGCCGTGCTTCACTTTGGCTTTTACGCAACCGTAACCGGAATCTTGCCAATCTTGGCCTGCCACTCCTTCGGTCCGGTTTCGTGCACAGAGATGCCGTGCGCGTCCACGGCGACGGTGACCGGCATGTCTTGGACTTCGAATTCGTAGATGGCTTCCATGCCAAGATCGGCGAACGCCAGTACCTTCGATGCCTTGATCGCCTTCGAAACAAGATAGGCGGCACCGCCCACGGCCATGAGATACGCCGACTTGTGCTTCCTGATCGACTCGATGGCGACCGGGCCGCGTTCGGATTTGCCGACCATGCCGATCAGTCCCGTGGTGCCGAGCATCATGTCGGTGAATTTGTCCATGCGCGTGGCCGTCGTCGGGCCGGCTGGACCGACCACTTCGTCGCGCACCGGGTCGACAGGGCCGACGTAATAGATGACGCGATTCTTGAAATCGACCGGCAGCTTTTCGCCTTTGGCGAGCATGTCCTGAATGCGCTTGTGTGCCGCATCGCGACCGGTCAGCAGCTTGCCGTTGAGCAGCAGTACTTCACCCGGCTTCCAGGTGGCGACTTCGGCCGGCGTCAGCGTATCGAGATTGACGCGCTTGCCCTTTGACGTGTCGTAGGTCAGGCGCGGCCAGTCCTTCAGGTCGGGTGGCGTGAGCTTTGCCGCGCCGCTGCCATCGAGATGGAAGTGCACGTGGCGTGTGGCTGCGCAGTTGGGAATGATCGCCACCGGCAGGCTGGCCGCGTGCGTTGGGTAATCCTTGATCTTCACGTCGAGCACGGTGGTGAGGCCGCCCAGGCCTTGTGCGCCGATACCGAGCGCATTCACTTTCTCGTGTAGTTCAAGACGCAATGCTTCGGCGCGCGTGAGCTTTTCGCCGGCCTTCGCCTTGATCTTTACTTCATGCAAATCGACCGGCTCCATGATGGCTTCCTTCGCCATCAGCATGGCTTTCTCCGGTGTGCCGCCGATGCCGATGCCCAGAATGCCCGGTGGGCACCAGCCGGCGCCCATGGTCGGTACCGTCTTCAGCACCCAATCGACGATCGAGTCGGACGGATTCAACATCGCGAACTTGGCCTTGTTTTCGGAGCCGCCACCCTTGGCCGCACAGATGACTTCCAGCGTGTCACCCGGAACCATCTCGATATGCACGACGGCGGGGGTGTTGTCCTTGGTGTTCTTGCGGGTGCCGGCTGGATCGGCCAGCACGGAGGCGCGCAGCACATTGTCGGGATGCGTATAGGCACGTCGCACGCCTTCGTCGCACATTTCCTGCACTGTCAGGGTCGAAGCCCAGCGCAAATTCATGCCGATCTTGAGGAAAACCACGGCAATACCGGTGTCCTGGCAGATCGGCCGTTTGCCTTCCGCGCACATGCGCGAGTTGATCAGGATTTGGGCAATGGCATCCTTTGCGGCCGGACTTTCCTCGTGGTCGTAGGCTTCGGAAAGCGCGCGGATGTAGTCGACCGGATGGTAGTAGCTGATGAACTGGAAGGCATCAGCGATGCTTTGGATGAAATCTTCCTGTTGAATGGTTGCCATGAGGCGCTCCCTGTTTTTGTACATGGGGTAGGGCGGGCAGTTTAGCACCGCACACCCTGCATGATTGTCACGCTTTATCGCACCCAAAACATTTAAAATGACACCGGAGCCAAGGCCCCGGATTGGGGTCAATTACAAGCATATGGCGACCTCGGCACGATGAGAGGCGCGCAGACCAAGAGCATAAGGAGAGGGCCAGAATGAGTACGATTGAGTCGGTTTTGCATGAAGCGCGCGTGTTCGCACCGCCTGCAGATGTGGTCAAGAAGGCTCACATCTCCGGCATGGATGCCTACCAAGCGTTGTGCGACGAAGCCGAACGCGACTACACCGGCTATTGGGCGCGTCTCGCCCGCGAATACCTCGGCTGGAAGCAGCCCTTCACGCAAATCCTCGACGAATCGAAAGCACCGACGTATCAATGGTTCACCGACGGCAAGCTCAATGCCTCATGGAATTGCCTTGATCGTCAGGTCGATGCGGGTTTGGGCGACAAGGTCGCATTGATTTTTGAAGCCGACGACGGCACGGTGACCAAGACTACGTATCGTGAACTGCTGGCCAAGACTTGCCAGTTTGCCAATGCCCTCAAGCAGCAGGGCATCAAGAAGGGCGATCGCGTCATTATCTATCTGCCGATGTCGGTCGAAGGCGTCGTTGCCATGCAGGCCTGTGCGCGTATCGGCGCCACGCATTCGGTGGTGTTTGGCGGATTTTCTGCAAAGTCCCTTGAAGAAAGAATCCTCGATGCCGGCGCGGTCGCCGTCATCACCGCCGATGAGCAGAAGCGCGGCGGCCGTGCGCTACCGCTGAAGCCGGCTGTCGACGAAGGCATCGCCACTGCCGCCGGCAACCAGATCAAGACCGTCATCGTCTACAAGCGCACGGGCGGCGAATGCAATATGGTCGCCGGTCGTGACATTTGGTGGCACGACGCAGTGGCGGGTCAAAGCACCAGCTGTGAACCTGAATTCGTTGAGGCCGAACATCCGCTGTTCCTGCTCTACACCTCGGGCTCCACCGGCAAGCCCAAAGGCGTGCAGCACAGCACCGCCGGCTATCTGCTCAACGCCATTCTCACCACCAAGTGGACATTCGACATCAAGCCGGACGACGTGTTCTGGTGTACCGCCGACATCGGCTGGATCACCGGCCACACTTACGTTGCCTACGGCCCGCTGGCCAACGGTGCGACGCAGCTGATCTTTGAAGGCGTGCCGAGCTATCCGGACGCCGGTCGCTTCTGGCGCATGATTCAGAACCACAAGGTCACGATTTTCTACACCGCGCCGACGGCCATTCGCTCGCTGATCAAATCATCCGGCACCAGCGACGCCGTGCATCCGAAGAGTTTCGATCTCACCAGTCTGCGCATTCTCGGCACCGTGGGTGAGCCGATCAATCCCGAGGCATGGATGTGGTACTACGAAAACGTCGGCGGCAGCCGTTGCCCCATCGTCGATACCTTCTGGCAAACCGAAACCGGTGGTCATGTCATCACACCGCTGCCAGGGGCTACGCCGCTGGTGCCGGGTTCCTGCACATTGCCTTTCCCGGGCATCCAGGCCACTGTCGTTGACGAAGCCGGTCATGAGCTGCCCTGGGGGCAGGGCGGCCTGCTTGTCATCAGGAAACCATGGCCGTCGATGATTCGCACCATCTGGGGCGACGCGGAACGTTTCCACAAGAGTTATTTCCCGGCCGAACTCGGCGGCAAGCTTTATCTCGCTGGTGATGGTGCAGTGCGTGACGCCAAGACCGGCTACTTCACCATCATGGGTCGCATCGACGACGTGCTGAATGTGTCCGGTCACCGTCTCGGCACCATGGAGGTTGAATCTGCGCTGGTTGCCAATCCGAATGTGGCTGAAGCCGCCGTCGTTGGCCGTCCGGATGATCTGACCGGCGAAGCGATCTGTGCTTTCGTCGTCCTCAAGCGTCCGTGCCCGGAAGGCGAAGAAGCACAAAAATTTGCGGCCGAATTGCGCGACTGGGTGGCGAAGGAGATCGGCCCGATCGCCAAGCCCAAGGAAATTCGTTTCGGCGACAACCTGCCCAAGACCCGCTCCGGCAAGATCATGCGCCGCTTGCTGCGTTCGCTCGCCAAGGGCGAGGAAGTGACGCAGGATGTGTCGACGCTGGAGAATCCGGCGATCCTTGAACAGCTTAAGAGTGCCCGTTAATTGAGCATTTTTCATCACGAGCAAACACCGTCGGAGATCGTCGATCAGACGATCGTGCGTCGCCGCTCCATTCGCGCATTCATCGATACGCCACTGCCCGCGGGTGAGATGGAACGTATCCTGAGCGTTGCCGCGCGTGCACCTTCCGGCGGCAATATGCAGCCGTGGCGCGTGCATATCCTGGAAGACACGGCGCGTGAACGCTTCGTCAAAGTCGTGTGCGATGCCTACGACGGATTCAATGAGGGTGCTCCCGAGAATATTCGCAAGGAATACGACTACTACCCGACTGAGTTTTTCGAACCGTATGCAGCTCGGCGTCGCAAGGTTGGCTGGGACTTGTACGGACTGCTCGGCATCGAACGGGGCGAAAAGGAAAAGATGCGTGTGCAGCAGCGCAGGAATTTCGAATTCTTCGGTGCACCGACGGGGCTGATTTTCACCATTGATCGCAAGTTCACGCAGGGTGGCTGGCTTGATTACGGCATGTTCATCCAGAACATCATGATTGCAGCGCAGGCACGTGGTATCGATTCATGCCCGCAGGCAGCGTGGATGGAATATCCCGGTGCTGTCGCGAAAGCCCTCAATCTTCCGCACCATGAAATGGTCGTGTGTGGCATGGCGCTTGGCTATGCCGATACTGCGGCCGTGGAAAATACGCTGGTCAGTGAGCGTGTCCCCGTTTCCGAGTTTGTCGTCCGCCATGATTGAAGGTAAACAACGTATTGATACCTGGCTGTGGGCTGCACGTTTCTTCAAGACACGCAGTCTGTCGTGCAAAGCCATCGATGCCGGTCACGTGAAATGGAACGGTGCCACCGTCAAGCCGGCGCGTGAAATCAAGGCGGGTGATGAACTCGAAATCCGCAGCGGCGAACAACGTTTTGTGGTGGTGGTGAAAGCCTTGCATGCGCTGCGTCGCCCGGCGTCCGAGGCGCGCACGATGTATGAGGAAACCGAAGCGAGCTTCAATGCTCGCGTGCAGGCTGCCGAAATGCGCAAGGTTGCGCCGACGCCAGGTGCCGATGGCAAGGGGCGGCCGACCAAGCGCGATGCGCGACAGATGCGTCGCTTCAATGGTGGTTGATGGCGGTGGCTAATTTGCCACTCTTTCGATAGGCGGTCAGTACAATCGGGTAGCAAGGTTATGCTGCACCGCAGCGGCCGGTGATAGCATAAGGGGCATGAAAGAAATCCTCTTCGTCCGGCATGCGCAAAGCGTTACCAACGCAGGGGGTATCACCATGGAGCGGGATGTCGTTCCGCTTACGCCCCTGGGGCAGTTGCAGGCCAAGGAATTGGCTGAAGCACTGCACATTGTGCCATCCCGAATTCTCGTGTCTCGGTTGTTGCGTGCACAGCAGAGCGCTGCGCCTTTCTGTGCGCATTTCGGCATGCAACCTGAAGTCTGGCCGTGCCTCGATGAATTCTCGATGATCGATCTCAAGCTGATCGCCGGCTATACGCGCGAGCAGCGTACGCCGGTGGCGGAGGCCTATTGGGCTGCCAGCGACCCGTACAAACGCATCGGTACGGAAGCCGATACCTTCCTTGAGTTCTATGACCGCGTTGCGCAATTCCACGGCGTGATGCATGAATTACCCGATGCAACCGTCGTGTTCGGCCACAGTACGTGGTTCAGTCTGCTGGTCTGGCGTTTGCTGGGGCATCGCGCGGAAGATGGTCCGGGCATGAGTCGTTTCCGACGCTTCCTCCTGGGCTTGCCGGTACCAAACGGTTCCGTGTATCGGCTCAGCCAGGCCGACAACGGCGAATGGAGTGTGCATTTCGATGCCCATCTGCAAGAGCGCATTGACTGCGTGGGCGAGCCTGCTGCCTTCGAGCGCGAACTGATGCCCTGATATCTTCGGCGCACAAATCACTCAGTGGTGTTTTGAGCAGTTCCGATTTTCCCCTGATGAAGTTGCTCACTCTCTGAATACGTGAATCAGAAATCGGCGGTTGGCCGATTTCAATTCCCGTTCATCCGGGCTGGCGGCATTTTGCGACCGTCAGACGCATTTCGTCGCAATTCGCGTGATCACTTGATAGCCAATCGTTAGCCTCATCCCATGGTTCAACAACTGGGAGGGCTTTCATGCTTTCTAGATTCACCTATATGGCACTCGTCTTTGGCATGGCCTCTGCGAGCGCGTCTGCTGCTGATCTTACAGTGGTCCTGGAAAATACCATTCCAAACGGCGGCAACGTACGGGCGGCAATCTACGGCCAATCGGCAGACTTTCTCAAGAAGTCGCTGCGAGGCGCAGAGTCGCCGGTCAACGGCAACAGCGTAACGCTGGTGTTCAAGGATCTGCCCGCGGGCGACTATGCCGTCACCGCATTCCAGGACAGCAACGGCAACAAGAAGCTTGATACCTCCATCGTTGGTATTCCATTGGAACCCTATGGCATGTCCAACGATGCACGAGGCGGACTGGATGGTGCCCCCAAATTCAGTGATGCAGCCTTTCACCTTGGCGATTCAGATTTGACGGTGAGGATACAGCTCAAATGAATGCGCCATTGCTTACGCTGAGTGAAGTGCGTCGTACCTACCACTTGGGCCAAACAACAGTACAAGCGCTGCGCAGTGTCAGTCTTAACATCGCAGCGGGCGAGATGGTCGCAGTCTGGGGACCCTCCGGAAGCGGTAAATCGACCCTGCTCAACATGCTTGGATTGATCGATTCGCCGGATGCAGGGAAGCTCCACTTTGATGGTGTTGACATTTCCACGCTCTCCGATGACGCGCTTGCCGATCTGCGCAATCACAAGGTCGGCTTCGTATTCCAGGCCTTCAATCTGGTACCGGTATTTTCCGCACTGGAAAACGTCATGCTGCCGCTGCACGTGATGGGCATCAATCGCAACGAAGCAAAAGAGCGTGCCAGCGACTGGCTGAAAAAAGTCGGGCTGGAGGCCTTCATGCATCACCGCCCGGATCGCTTGAGCGGCGGTCAGCGACAGCGTGTTGCGATCGCACGTGCGCTTGTCACCAAGCCGCGGCTGGTGATTGCCGATGAGCCGACTGCAAATCTGGACTCCGAAAACAGTGCGCTCGTCCTCGATCTGCTCTGGGACATGAGCCGCAACGAACATGTGACGTGCTTGTTTGCCAGCCATGATCCTCGACTGATTGAGCGTGCCGAGCGCCTTGTGCTTCTGCGCGACGGCGTCATCGTCGAGGACCGTGCGATGGAAACAAAACAATCAGGGAGATCACAATGATCAATGCACGTCACATGCTCGCCTTTGCGGCACGCAATCTGTTGCGCAATCGTCGCAGAACACTTGTCACGTTGGTATCGATTGCTTTCGGTTTTACCGCATTGGCTCTTTTCGCAGGCTATACCAAGAACACCTATCTTGGGCTGCGCGATCAAGCCGTCTATGGCGAGCTGCTAGGCCACCTCACCATTTCACGCAAAGGCTTGGCGGAAGAAGGGCGCTTGTATCCGGAAAAGTATCTCTTCACGGCCGAGGAAATTCAACGTATCTCGGCCAAGGTGAAAGAGGCCGAACCCCAGGCCAAGTTTGCGCCGCGACTGGCCGTCAACGGCCTGATTTCCAATGGCCGGGTCAGCACCATTTTCATTGCCGAAGGCGTTGCTCCCGGCGACATGAA
>DATJJR010000079.1:0-10964 GCA_035492055.1 Rhodocyclaceae bacterium
ATCCAGCTGCATCCGAAGCCGGCGCATCGCGAGGAGGTGCCGTTGGCCGATCTGGTGCCGGGCGACATTGTGCTGCTGTCTGCCGGCGACATGATTCCCGGCGACTGCCGCATTCTTGCGGCCAAGGATCTGTTTGTCAGCCAGGCGGCGATGACGGGCGAATCGCTGCCGGTGGAAAAATTCGTCATGCACCGCGGTACGTCTGCCAATGCGGCTACGAGCAATCCGTTGGAAATGGAAAACCTCGTCTTCATGGGGACGAATGTCGTGTCCGGTTCGGCTACCGCCGTGGTCGTGCACACGGGCAGCCGCACGTATTTCGGCGCTTTGGCGCAACGCGTGACCGCGAGCGACCGTACCCCGACGCAATTCCAGTCGGGCGTGAACAAGGTGGCCTGGCTGCTGATTCGCTTCATGGCCGTGATGACGCCGCTAGTGCTGTTCATCAATGGATTCACCAAGGGCGACTGGACGGAAGCGTTTCTGTTTGCCATGTCCGTTGCTGTTGGTCTCACGCCTGAAATGTTGCCGATGATCGTGACCTCGACGCTGGCGAAAGGCGCGGTTGTGCTGTCGCGCCAGAAAGTCATCATCAAGCGTCTCGACGCGATCCAGAATTTCGGTGCGATGGATGTGTTGTGCACCGACAAGACCGGCACGCTGACGCAGGACAAGATCATCCTCGCGCGTCATACCGACGTGTGGGGCGAAGAGTCTGATCAGGTTTTGGAGGCTGCTTATCTCAACAGCTATTACCAGACTGGCCTCAAGAATCTGCTCGATGTGGCCGTGCTGGAGCACACTGAGGTCCACAAAGAACTCAATCCTGCGGCGAATTTCCGCAAGGTGGACGAAGTGCCGTTCGACTTTCAGCGTCGCCGCATGTCGGTGATCGTGGCCGAGAACGAGGATCACCACGAGCTGATCTGTAAGGGTGCGGTCGAGGAAATGCTGGCGGTGTGCCGGAGCGTGCGTCATGGCGACGTGAATGAACCGCTCACGCCCGAATTGCTGGAGCGTATCCGTGCCGTGACGGCTGACCTCAATGAGGATGGCTTGCGCGTGGTCGCCGTCGCTTACAAAGAGCTGCCGCCTATGCAGGAAACCTACGGCGTGAGTGACGAAAGCGACCTGACGCTGATCGGCTATGTGGCATTTCTTGATCCACCCAAGGAAACGACGGCCCCGGCGCTGGAGGCATTGGCCGCGCACGGCGTCACCGTCAAGGTTCTGACGGGTGATAACGAACTGGTGACGGCCAAGGTGTGTCGCCAGGTCGGGCTGGATATCTCCGGCATTCTGCGCGGTGCGGAAATCGAGGCCATGGAGGATGGTGCGCTTGCATTGGCAGTGGAAACCCACACCATCTTCACCAAGCTCACGCCGGCGCACAAGGAACGCATCGTGCGCCTGCTCAAGCAGAACGGTCACGTGGTCGGCTTCATGGGCGACGGCATCAACGATGCACCGGCGCTGCGCAAGGCCGACATCGGCATCTCGGTCGATACCGCCGTGGATATCGCCAAGGAAGCGGCCGATATCATCCTGCTCGAAAAGAGCCTGATGGTGCTGGAAGAGGGCGTGATCGAAGGTCGCAAGACCTTCGCCAACATGCTGAAGTACATCAAGATGACGGCCAGCTCGAATTTCGGCAACGTGTTTTCGGTGCTGATCGCCAGTGCGTTCATCCCGTTCCTGCCGATGCTGCCGATGCATCTGCTTGTGCAGAACCTGCTCTATGATTTCTCGCAGGTCGCCATTCCCTTCGACAATGTCGACGACGAACTGGTGAAAGGGCCGCAACGCTGGGACCCAGCCGACATCGGCCGCTTCATGGTGTTCTTCGGGCCGGTCAGTTCAGTCTTTGATGTGATTACCTTCTTCGTCATGTGGTTCGTATTCGGCGCGAACACGCCTGAACATCAAACGCTGTTCCAGTCGGGCTGGTTCGTCGAAGGGCTGATGACGCAAACCTTGGTGGTGCACATGATTCGCACGCGCAAGATTCCGTTTATCCAGAGTCGTCCGGGGTTGCCATTGCTGGTGGGTACGTGTCTGATCATGGCCGTGGCGATTTTCCTGCCCATGGGGCCGATTGCGCACTACTTCAAGTTGCAGGCGTTGCCACTCGCGTATTTCCCGATCCTGGTAGCCATCCTGTTCGGCTACATGGTGTTGACGCAGATGATGAAGCGGTACTACACGCGCCGCTTTGGTTGGCAATAGAAAGGGCTGAATCACCTACTGCGCGATCGTATGGCTTCGTTGCGCGGTGCTCGCAATCCTCATGTACTTCAGTACATTCCGGTTGCTGTGCTCCGTGCGCCTTGCCCTACGACGGCTCGCTACGGTGCTTCAACCCTTTCTGCAGCACTCAGGAAGCAGAAAGTAAAAATGGGCGGCAAAGTGCCGCCCATTTTTATTGCTCATGTATCTACAGCCTGAACGGCTAATGCAGTGCGACCGGCTGACTACATACCCAGCCCAAGGCCGAATTTCACCTTGCACAAGACCAGCACGCCGAACACTGCAAATAATGCAGCCGCGACGAAACGCATCTTGGACAGCGGAATGTAGCGCGTCAGCTTTTGGCCCAGCAGCACGGCCGGTACGTTGGCGGCCATCATGCCCAGCGTTGTGCCGATCACGACTTGCGTGAGGCTGCTGTATTGCGCGCCGAGTGCAACCGTGGCGAACTGCGTCTTGTCGCCGATTTCGGCAATGAAGAAGGCGACGACCGTGGTGAAGAAGGGGCCGAAGTTGCTCGGCTTTTCTTCTTCGTCGAACTTATCCGGGATCAGTGCCCATGCGCCGAAGGCAAGAAAGGCGATGCCAAGCCCCCAACGCATATAGTCAGGATTCGCATGTGTCGCGATCCAGCCGCCTAGCGCAGCAGACACCAGATGATTGACGATGGTGGCGCAGAAGATGCCGGCGATCAGCGGCCACGGCCGGCCCGGATAGCGCGAAGTCAGCAGGAAAGAGAGAAGCTGCGTCTTGTCGCCCATTTCGGCGAGGGCGACCATGCTGAACGAAGCAATGAGTGCATCCATGTGATGAGATACCAAGGGGCCGGCGTACTGACGGAACCATGACTCGGTTGCCCACCGACCCCTGTCGTGGCATCCAAGTCATAGGTCTCGCTTGACGTTTTGCTTACGCCGCCGACGCCATGGTCGTTTCCGACCAAGTCTGTTGACGTTCGGCGCCCCTCAAAATGGAGGCCGCTACTCCCCTAAGACGGGCGCGATTCTAGCATGTGCAATCGGACACGAAGCGCTTGTAACGTATAGATGCAACTTGCCGACGGCGTCCGTATCTTGCGGCCTTCCATTTAGCATTTGCTTGCAAATTTCCTTATGCATCAATAATCGAAGGCGATTTCCCCTGTTTCTATTTAATGCTACTATCGGAAAAATTGAAACACGGAGATAGGCCATGGACATCCGCAATCCAGAAGAAACTTGTTCCACGCGCGAGGCTGCGCTGGCGCTTGGCATTAGCGTTCGTACCGCCCAGATCTGGGTTGAAGAAGGACGCCTCAAGGCATGGAAGACGCCGGGCGGCCACCGCCGCATCCTGCGTACTTCGGTTGACGAAGTACTGGCACGTCGCCGTGCCGAGCTCGCGATTCCCGTTCATCGTTTCGAAATCCTCGTGGTCGAGGATGATCCGGTACAACGCGAGATGTATCAGACCGTGCTGATCCGCATGGGCAAGCAACGCGTCAACGTGCGTACTGCCGAGTCGGGCTACGAAGCGCTGCTGCTGATCGGTGAACAGCAACCTGATCTGCTGGTGACCGACCTCGTGATGCCGGGGATCGATGGCTTCGGCATGCTGGAAACCTTGACCAAGCGTGCGTTGGGCAAGCCGATGCAAATCGTGGTTGCCACTGCACTGGACCCTGCCGAAATCGAAGGCCGCGGTGGTTTGCCGCCTGGTGTGTCGGTATTCCACAAGCCGGTGCCTTACACCCAGCTCATCAAGCTGGCAGGCGCTTACCGCGAGATCTGGGCGATCAACGAGAATACGATCAGCGTCTGAGCTTTCTCGAGTCTTCCGACAAAAAAGCCTCCATCAGGGAGGCTTTTTTATTGCTATGTCCTAGTGGTTTCTGTTGATGATCCATGGCCGTTGCTAGCCGTTCTTGCCGTAATGACGATGTATGGCACGGCGCAGAAAATCGAGCTGGCTGGAAAAATTACGACAGGCATCACAGATACGCAGGTGCAGCATGAGTGACCAGCGGCGTCGCCAGCCAAGTGGTTTGTCCTGGCGGTGAACCATCAAACGATGAGCTTCCTTGCAAGTGATCATGGCGTCATTCTTCAGATTGCCTGGTTCGACTCACCGAACCAGCGCAGTTGCAGACATTCGCGCAGGCGCATGCGGGCGCGATAGAGCTGTACAAAACAGTTAGTCGATGTCAGGCCGACTTCCTTACATATTTCGTCAGTCTCGAATTCCAGTACCTCGCGCAGCGTGAAAATGCGTGCCAGCCGCTCGGGCAGATGATCAAGGCAAGCCTGCAGCACAGCCATGAACTGTTTTTCCTGCAATGCATCCTGAGGACTGTGCCATTCCTGCGGTGTGTCGCGCCAATGGCCGTCTTCCACAAACATGTCGTCGATATGGCGATCGAATTCCTCGTCGCCGTCCTCGTCGGTTGCCGAAACAAAATGTTTGCGATCACGCGTTGTGCGGCGTAGTTGATCAACCAGTTTGTTGCGCAGGATGCTGACTGTCCAGGTTTCGAGCTTTGCGTCGCCGGCATAACTGTCGAGATTTGCAAAGGCTGCCAGCAGGCATTCCTGTACGACATCCTCGGCCAGCGCGTCGTCGCGCAAGTGAAGGCGAGCGAAGCGGATCAACATCGGACGCAGGGCACCGAGGCGCTGCTGTGCATTGTTTACGGCGAGGGTCGTCATACGTCGCGAAGTCTCCACTTGATGTGCATCATTCAGGTCTCGTTTAGCCAGGCAAGGCGTTCCCGCAGGCTCACCACGCTGCCGATGATGATGAGTGTCGGCGCTTGCAGCTTGGCCGCTTCAGCGAGTGCCGGCAAGGTCGACAGCGTACCCGTAACGGTACGCTGCCGCGTAGTTGTGCCTTGCTGCACGATGGCCGCAGGCCAATCTGTTGGCAGGCCGTGTTCGATCAGGCGTGAGCAAATCGTCGGCAAGCCCTGCAGACCCATGTAGATGACGACGGTTTGCTCCTTGCGTGCGAGTCCGATCCAGTCGAGATCGGCGCTGCCGTCCTTGAGATGGCCGGTGACAAGGACACATGCCTGCGCGTGTTCGCGATGAGTAAGCGGAATGCCGGCATAGGCGGCCACGCCAGCTGCGGCCGTTACCCCCGGGACGACTTCAAACGGCACGCCATGCGCAGCCAGGATTTCAGCCTCTTCGCCGCCACGCCCGAAAATATATGGATCACCGCCTTTGAGTCGCACCACGCACTTGCCTTCCTTGGCGAGCTTCACCAGCAGCAGATTCAGCTCGGCTTGTGGCACGGTATGCTGATTGCGTTCCTTGCCGACGTAGATTCGTTCGGCGTGTGCCGGCACCATGTCAATGATCTCCGGTGCGACCAGATGGTCGTAGGCCAGCACATCGGCTTGCGCCAGCAGGCGGGCAGCACGTACGGTGAGCAGCTCGGGATGTCCTGGTCCGGCACCGACGAGATAGACCGTGCCTGCTTGGGCGGGTCGATGAGGTAAGGGCAGGTCGGCGTAAGGAATCATTCGGGCTGGATCGGCATGTTGTCGGAATGTAACAACGGGGATTTTCGCATTCACGCCTTTGACTGCAAAGCAGAATCAACGCAAAACGAAGCGCCCCTATAATGATTCGTCCAAAAACCAGAAGAAGCCCCATGAGCCAAATTTCGGCGGAGGTCGAGAAAAAGCTGGTCAACGCTGTCGAGCGTATGCCGGCTTTTCCGAAGAGCGTACAGAAGGTGCTGGAGCTGACGCGCAATATCAATTGCCTGCCCAAGGAGTTGGTCGGTGTCATCGAGAAGGATCCGGTGATGACGGTCAAGATTCTCCGGCTCATCAATTCGGCTGCGTTTGCCACGGCAAGCAAGATGAACTCTATTAACCAGAGCGTCGTCTATCTCGGGCTCAATACAGTCAAGAACATGGCGCTGTCGTTCGCTGCCGTCGGTGTCTTGCCGCGCACCAACCATGCCGGTTTCGACGTGCAGAAATACCTGCTGCATTCGCTTTCCGTCGCATCGATTGCGCGTGCGCTGGCGCAGAAGTTTGCGTCGGGTGAAACGGACCCGGGCGACTGCTATATCGCTGGTTTATTGCACGACTTCGGCAAGGTCGTCTTCGCGCAGTTCATGCCCGACGAGTTTCGTACCGCGCTTGAGCATTGCAAAACCAATGCCGTGCCGCTGCACGAGGCTGAAGCCGCGGTAATTGGCGCCGATCACACGGTGGTCGGATCGATGCTGGCGGAGCGCTGGCAGTTTCCGTTGCCATTGGTCGAATGCATTCGCAACCACCATCGCGCGGAAGGGCAGAATGCAATGGGTGATTGCCTGCGCATGGCCGACCAGATTTGTCGTTTCCGCATGTATGGTGATGCTGGCAATCCTTATCGTCCTGACGAGGTGCCGATTGCACCGCAGCGTTTTGGCACCGATATCGCCATGGTGATCGACAAGTTGGGCGATATCGATATGCTGATTGCCGAAGCGCATCTGTTTGCGCAGGTCGAAGCTGAATAGTACGAAGGAGACTGGCCCAATGAAAATCCGCTTCTGGGGCGTCCGCGGTTCAATCGCTTCGCCAGGGCCGCGTACGGCGCGCTACGGCGGCAACACTACGTGCATTGAAGTACGCAGCGATGCCGGCGAGCTTTTCATCATCGATGCCGGTACCGGCATTTTCCCGCTGGCGCAAAACCTGTTGAAACAGTTGCCGGTGAAGGCGAATATTTTCATCACGCATTCGCATTGGGATCACATTCAAGGCTTGCCGTTTTTCACGCCGCTCTATATTCCGGGCAACAAGGTGCGGATTCATGGCGCCTACGATTTTGTTTCCGGCAATGGTATCGAGCAGGTGATGAATGTTCAGTTGCAGTACAGCTATTTCCCCGTGCGTGAAGCGGAAATGCGTGCCGGCATCGAATATCGCACGCTGGCGATTGGCGAGCCGGTGACGATTGGCGACGCGACAATCAAGAACACGCTGCTGAACCACCCGGTCACCAATCTCGGGTATCGCATCGAATGCAATGGAAAGTCGATGTTCTTCAGCGGCGACCATGAGCCGTGGACCAACATCTATACGCAGGAAGATGCCGACTACGACGAATACCAGGCCATGATCGATTCGCGTCAGGCCGAGTTGGATGAGTTCCTCAAGGGTGTGGACGTGTTGGTTATGGACTGCTCCTACACGAATGCCGAATATCCGTCGAAAGTGGGCTGGGGTCATGGCACCTTCGATGGCAGTCTTGAACTTGCGTATCGCGTTGGTGCAAAGAAATTGATCTGTACGCATCACGAGCCGACGCGTAGTGATGATGAGCTCGAGGCGGTATTCGCCGATCTGCTGACGCGCGCACCGGCCAATGGCCCCGAGATACTGCTGGCGCGCGAAGGCATGGAGCTGGAGTGGTAAATGCCTGATTGGCGTGTTGAGCGGCGCGTCGGTCCGCTCCACATTTACATAACCTTGCACCGAAACTGCCCGCCGTTAAGCTGCCTGTAGGCATTGCGAGCCTATGCTGGCGCACGCGAAGTTCGCGTACGTTGACACTTGGGTGGGCATGGATACTTGGCAGGCTTTACTGAATAGCGCGTTTACTTGTCATCGACAGGGTAGGCTCGACGAAGCCGAAGTGCTCTATCGGCGTGTGCTGAATAGGGTTCCTGAACAGCCGCATGCCTTGGAGTTCCTTGGCAGTATTTTGGTCGATAACGGTGCCAGGGAAGAGGCCGAATCGTTGTTTCTGCGGCTGCTCGCGGTTGATTCCAATAATCCGCTGGCACTCCACAATCTCGGGCGGCTCAAGCAGCGTGGAGGTAACCATAAAGAAGCTGTTGCGCTGTTGCAAAGCGCGAGTGAAGCGAAGCCCGATTTCGCACCGATCTTCAACGATCTTGCTGTGTCCCTCAGCCGTTTGGCCCAACACGAAGCGGCACTGGCTGCGTTGGATCGTGCCTTGTTGCTTGATGGCACTTATTCCGTGGCGCATGACAACCGCGGCCTTGTGCTCTACGACTGCCAACGATTTCTCGAGTCGGCACAAGCACACCTCGCCGCGTTGACGCATTTGCCACTTGATGCGCCGCGTGAGCAGCGTATTTCGGTGTTGCTGCATTTATCCAGCGCTGCTTTCGAAGCTGACGAATTGCCGAGTGCCGAACTGGCCTGCCGTAGCGCACTCGATCTGGATGCCAATCACGAGAAGGCGCTCGATCAGCTTGCCAGCGTGTTGTTTCGCCTGCGCCGCGATGACGAAGCGCTGGCTGTGCTGAATCAGCTTGCGCGCGCCGAAGGTCTGGTAAAACGCGCCGAGCCGAAAAATGCAGCCGCCGCAGTGCTGATACTCGGCGGTGTGGGTGCTGGTCATGTGCCGACACGCTACCTGTTTGATCCCGCCACGTTTGCCACTTTGGGACTGACGCTGGTATCACCTGATCAACCGGACGCGCCGCTCGGTACGGTTGCGTATGAGGCGTTGGCTCAGGTCGATATCGTCTTCAACGCGCTAGGTGAGGCGGAAAGACAGGGCGGACAATTCGAGGCGGTAAATAGCTTGATTGCGCGACTTGGAAAGCCGGTACTCAATCTTCCCGAGCGCGTCATCCATACTGGCCGTGAGCATGCCGTTGAGCTTTTCGGCGCGATTCCCGGGCTCGTGGTCCCTCAGGTGAGCAAGCTTAACCGGGCTGAACTTGCTGAGTTGTCGGCTGTGTCAAAGCCCATACTGGTTCGGCCTGTCGGTACGCATGGTGGAGAAGGGCTGACGCTGATCAAGACGGTCTCCGAGATTGCCGATTACTTGCAACGCACGCCGCATGCGCATTTCATCTTGACGGATTTCTACGACTTCAAAGGCGCGAGTGATTGCTATCGGAAATACCGTTTCATCTTTGTCGATCGTCAGCCGTTTCCCTACCACCTTGCGATCGGAGAAGACTGGTTGGTGCACTACTGGCGGGCCGAGATGGCGCGATCCGATTGGAAGAAACAGGAAGAGGCGGATTTTCTTTTGGACTGGCGTGCTGTGTTCGGTCCGAAGGCAAGTGCAACGATTGAGGCGGTTGCCCGGCACATGGATCTGGATTACGCGGGCATGGACTGCAGCCTGCTACGCGACGGAGAAGTGCTGTTCTTCGAGGCTAATGCCTGCATGCTGGTGCATCTGGATGACGACGAACATGAATTCCCCTATAAGCATCGCACCGTACCCAACATCCAGGCAGCCATGACACGCATGATCAGGAAACGCGTTGCAGTCAGCATGTCTTGAACGTGCAGAAATCTACAGGCGCTACAAATTGATTAAAAAAGGCCATACCCGATTGGGGTGTGGCCTTTTTCAATGATGGCTGCGCGGTTGCCGCTTTATTTTTCCGACCAGAACACGCCGCCGGTTGCCCAGTCTTCCTTCTTGACTTCGGTGATGACGACGTCGACCGACTCCGGCGTACAACCGAGCGTGCGGCAGCTGGCTTCGGTGATGGCTTCGACGAACTCGCGTTTTTGTTCCTGGGTTCGGCCGGTGAAAATCTGGACGTTGAAGGTAGGCATGTCTTTCTCCTTGAGTAATCTTGATGCTTAGTTTCGATATGAGGTGTCGATCTTGTCGAGCAGGCGCAGCAGTGCGGGCCATTCGCGTTCGCCTTCGGGCACATCGTCACTGACGAGTTGGCGGGCCGTGTGTTCAAGCACCGCACGCGGCGGCGTTATCAATGCGCCGCCAGCCTGTGCCTTGAGCTGGATGTCGCACGCCTTGTCGAGGGTATCCATCAGCACGTAGGCCTCGGCCACGGTGCGACCGCACACCAGGCTGCCGTGATTGCGCAACAGGATAGCCGGGTGGCTGGCGAGGCTTTGCAGCATGCGCTGGCCTTCGGGTGGTGTCAGCGACAGTCCTTCGTAGTCGTGATAACCGATTTGCTCGAAAAAGCGCATTGCATGCTGCGAGATGGGCAACAGACCGCCGGCCTGAGCCGATACGGCGATGGCGTTGACGTTGTGCAAATGCATGACGCAATGCGCGTCGTGGCGCGCGGCATGTACCGTGGCGTGAATCTGGAAGCCTATGGCATTGACTTCCACATCGGCATCGCCGTAGATCTGGCCGTGAATGTTGATCTTCACCAGGTTCGACGCGGTGATTTCGTCAAAACGCAAGCCGAACGGATTGATCAGGAAGGCGCCATCTTCGTCAGGCACGCGCGCCGTGATGTGCGTATAAATCAGGTCATCCCAGCCGCGCCGGGCCGCCAGCCGGTAGGCGGCGGCGAGATCGACGCGCAACTGTTGTTCGGCGGGCGTGATCGGCGTGCTGGGCAGGCGATCATCGGTGGAGAGTGCAAGGCTCATTTCCGGCATCGGTTATCATCAAACAATTCAGTTATTTTACCTGTCCGATGTCTCTGTCTGCGTCTGTGCCCGCTGCGATTCATGACCGTGAGTTCCTCGTCGTCTGCCTGTGCGCGGCGTGGTGCGGTAGCTGCCGTGAATATGAAGCGGGCTTTCTGGAAATGCAGGCACAGTTTCCGGAAGTCGGTTTCATCTGGATCGACATCGAAGATGAAAATTCAGGCGTCGAGGACTGGGACATCGAGAACTTTCCGACCCTGTTGATCCAGCGCGGTGACCATGTGCTTTTCTTCGGCCCCATGCTGCCGCACCACCGCATTCTCAAGCAGACACTGGAAACCTTTCTAGCGCAAACGGCCGATGAGGCACGCGAATACGCGCA
>DATJJR010000080.1:0-12517 GCA_035492055.1 Rhodocyclaceae bacterium
GAGTATCGCAACGACTATGGCATCGAAGACACGCGCCGCGCCTTGCAGGAAGCGCATGAGCGCGGTATTCGCAGCTTCTGCGTGACGATTGACCGCCAGGGCGCGGATTACCTGCCGCGTCTTTACGGCCCGGCGCGCTACGAAGTCGTGCCGAACGCCTATCGCTTGCCGATGCGTATGGCGGAGATTTACCGCCATCTGACCACTTAGGAATGAAAATGGACGAGCCTGTGATTACTGTGGATGCCAAGGGCCTGATGTGTCCACTGCCGATTCTTCGCGCCAAGAAAGCCTTGGCCAGCATGCAAAGTGGTGAAGTATTGCGAGTCATCTCAACCGACACGAGCTCAGTCAAGGATTTCGCCGCTTTCTCCAAGCAAACCGGCAATGCCTTGCTCGACAGTAAAGAGATCGAATCAGGCGTGTTTGAATTTTTGTTGAAGCGTCGCTGAGCTTTTGCGGTGCTTTGCAAAAACAAAGAGGGCCGGAGATTTCCGGCCCTCTTTGTTGCTAACCCTGCAGCGCTTACTTCAGTTTCGCCAGCTGCGCTGCGATCTTGTCGCGCAGGTTGCCGAAGTCGGCCAGACGTGAACGCTCCTGAGCGACAACAGCCTCTGGTGCACGCTCAACGAATGAAGCCGTTGAGAGCTTCTTCTCCGCCTTGACGATTTCACCTTCCACTCGCTCGAGTTCTTTCGCCAGGCGAACCTTTTCGGCTGCCACGTCGATCTCGATTTTCAGCATGAGTTTGAAGTCGCCGATGATCTGCACCGGTGCATCGGTTTCCGGCAATTCGTTTGCTACCGTGACTTCCGAAAGTTTGCCGAGTGTTTGTACATAGGGCGCGAAAGCCTTGAGTGCTTCGACATCGCCAGTGGTTTGGCCACTCGCGATCAGAGGTACGCGCTGAGCCGGTGAGATGTTCATCTCGCCGCGCAGACTGCGACAGGCGCTGACCATGTCTTTCAGCTGCGCCATCCATGCTTCTGCAGCTTCGTCGATCTTCGACGGTTGCGCCTGCGGATAGCGTTGCAGCATGATCGATTGATCCGTGGCTTCAATGCCCGTCATCGGCGCCACGGTTTGCCACAGCTCTTCCGTGATGAACGGAATCAGCGGATGCGCAAGGCGCAGGATGGTTTCGAGCGCACGCAACAGCGTACGACGCGTACCACGCTGTGCGGCTTCGTTGCCGGTCTGGATCTGAACTTTCGCAACTTCGAGATACCAGTCGCAGTATTCATCCCACACGAACTCGTAGATTGCCTTGGCGAGCAGATCGAAACGATAGTCCGCATAGTGCTGGGCTGCCTCCGATTCAACGCGCTGAAGTCGGGAAACGATCCAGCGATCTGCCTGCGAGAACCAGGTGTAGCCTTCAGGCGTGCAGTCCCCCGGTGCACATGGCACGTCACGGAAGCCGCAGTCATGGCCTTCACAGTTCATCAGCACGAAGCGTGTGGCGTTCCACAGCTTGTTGCAGAAGTTGCGATAGCCTTCGCAGCGTTGCATGTCGAACTTGATGTCACGACCGGGAGAGGCGAGTGACAGGAAGGTGAAGCGCAGTGCATCGGTGCCGAAGCCGGGAATGCCCTCGGGGAATTCCTTCTTGGTGCGCTTGGTGATTTGCTCGGCCTGCTTGGGATTCATCAAACCCGTCGTGCGCTTGGCGACGAGATCGTCGAGCCCAATGCCATCAATCAGATCGATCGGGTCCAACACGTTGCCTTTGGACTTCGACATCTTCTGGCCTTCTCCGTCACGGATCAGGCCGTGCACGTAGACGTGCTTGAACGGAATCTTGCCGGTGATGTGCCTGGTCATCATGACCATGCGTGCGACCCAGAAGAAGATGATGTCGAAGCCGGTGACGAGGACCGTTGACGGCAGATAGAGGTCCAGTGCCGGATTGGCCTTGTCGATGGCTTTATCGCCAGTCCAGTCCAGCGTCGAGAAGGGCCACAAGGCGGACGAATACCATGTATCAAGCACATCGTCGTCGCGCTTGAGATTACCGGTGTAGCCATCCTTGGCCGCGAGCGCCTTGGCTTCTGCTTCGTCATGCGCCACGTACACCTTGCCGTTGTCGCTATACCACGCCGGAATCTGGTGGCCCCACCAGAGTTGGCGCGAGATGCACCAATCCTGAATGTTGTTGAGCCACTGGTTGTACGTGTTGACCCAATTCTCGGGGTAGAACTTGATCTCGCCGCTGGCGACGACGTCGAGCGCTTTCTGCGTGATGCTCTTGCCGTCCGCAGCCGGCTTGGACATGGCGACGAACCACTGGTCGGTGAGCATCGGTTCGATCACGACATTGGTGCGATCACCACGCGGCACCTTGAGCTTGTGCTTGTCGATTTTGACGAGCAGCCCCTGTGCTTCGAGATCGGCGACGACCTGTTTGCGTGCCGCGAAACGGTCAAGGCCACGATACTGCATAGGTGCTTCGTCGTTGATCTTGGCATCCAATGTAAGGATGCAGATCATCGGCAGTTTGTGACGTTGACCAACGGCATAGTCGTTGAAGTCATGCGCGGGGGTGACCTTGACGACACCGGTGCCGAATTCGCGGTCGACGTATTCGTCGGCGATGATCGGAATCTCGCGGTCGCACAACGGCAGTTTTACGGTCTTGCCGATCAGGTGCGCGTAGCGTTCGTCTTCCGGATGCACCATCACGGCGGTGTCGCCGAGCATGGTTTCGGGACGCGTTGTTGCTACGGTCAGTGTGCCGCTACCGTCACTGAGTGGATAAGCAATGTGCCACAGCGAGCCATCTTCTTCTTCGCTAACGACTTCCAAGTCAGACACGGCCGTGTGCAGCACCGGGTCCCAGTTGACCAGGCGCTTGCCGCGATAGATCAGGCCTTCGTTGTAGAGACGCACGAAGGTTTCGGTCACCGTCTTCGAAAGACCAGCATCCATGGTGAAGCGCTCGCGCGACCAGTCCGGCGAAGTGCCGAGGCGGCGCATCTGCTTGGTGATGGAGTTGCCGGAATACTCTTTCCACTCCCAGACTTTTTCCAGGAATTTTTCGCGGCCAAGATCATGACGCGAAACGCCTTGCGCATCGAGCTGGCGTTCGACGACGATCTGCGTCGCGATTCCGGCGTGGTCCGTACCGGGTTGCCACAGCGTGTTGTCGCCGCGCATGCGGTGGTAGCGGGTCAACGCATCCATGATGGTCTGGTTGAAACCGTGACCCATGTGCAGGGTGCCGGTGACATTCGGCGGCGGTAACAATATGCAGAAAGCGTTTTTGTTGCTGGTGTCGAGGCCAGCCTTGAAATGGCCGGACGATTCCCAAAGCGGGTACCACCGGCGCTCGATGTCGGCCGGCTCGAAGCTCTTGGCGAGTTCCATGATTTACAGCGCTGAAGCGAAAGGAGAAGCCCGCAATTATACGGGAGCGCTGGTGCTTGCTTTGCGGCTTACTTGCCCGGTTCGCTGTCGTCCGGGTTGAACATCGGTCGCGTCAGTAGTTCGGTGCGCAGCTTGGCGGCGAGCTCAACCTTCAACTGCTCTGCCACATTGTCCAACGCCTGTGACAATACATGCGGCAGGTGCGAGGCAATCCAGCCTTCGAGAATCCGGGCGAGTTCGGCGTCGTTGGCGCCGATGGCAGCGTGAATCTGGGCTTTCAGATCCGGGTCGGCATTGTCTTGAATTGGATCGTCAACATTGCTGGCATCGACGACCTCCGTGAGTACAGGCAGGTCGTCGTCATTCTCGGCGATGCTGCTCGATGCGCCCGGCAGGGCTTGCCCGGTGATGACCGATGTGCGGCGATGGCGCTGCATCAGCGCATCGGCTTGGCTCAATACGGTAGGGGGCTTCTCGTCCGGCGTGCTCATGCGTTTTCGCTCGCAATATCCTTGAACTGCACTTCATAACCGCGTTCGCGGTAGAAACGCACGCGTTCGCGACCGCCGTTGCGTACATCCTCTTCCTGACTGACGACTTCAACGAGACTCTCGAAGCGCGCAAAGCCGGGCGGCAATTCGTCGCTGAGATTGATCAGACGCTGATCCTGTGTGCTTTTGGCCAGCTCGGCTTCATCACGTGCAATCAGGATCGGGGTTTCGGCCACCAGCGGCGAATCGCCAAAACAATGCGGAATGAAGCCGGTGGATTGTTGGCTCCATAGCACCTGATCAAGCTGCTGGGCCAGCCCGCGATTGGGTGCGTAGATGGTGAGTGCCTTGCGCTGCGCCCACGCGCCCGCAATCAAGCGGACGGCATAGGGCAGGCGATCGTTCATGCCGTGATAGAAAAAGATCTTTGTCACATTGGCATCCTGATTAACCTACTGCGCGACTCAATGGCGGTGTTGCGCGGTGCTCGCAATCCTCATGTGCTGTAGCACATTCCGGTTGCTGTGCGCCACGCGCCTTGCCCTTGAGCCGCTCGCTACGGTTTCTCATGGCGCCAATACTCTGACTATGCACGGCCAGCACGGCCCATCAGAAACTGCGTCAACAACGGCACAGGGCGGCCGGTTGAGCCCTTGGCCGCGCCCGATTTCCATGCGGTACCGGCGATATCAAGGTGAGCCCAGTCATACTTGTCGGTGTAGCGTGCAAGGAAGCAAGCCGCGGTAATGCTCCCGGCCGGACGTCCGCCGATATTGGCCATGTCGGCGAAATTGCTCTTCAGCTGTTCCTGATAATCGTCCCACAGCGGCATGTGCCAGGCGCGATCACTCGCATCCTGACCGGCATCGAGAATTTCCTTGGCGAGGCTGTCGTTGTTGGAGAAGAGTCCGGAAGCGACGTGACCGAGCGCAATGACGCAAGCGCCAGTAAGCGTGGCGACGTCGATGACGCACTGCGGTTCGAAGCGTTCGACATAGGTCAGTGCGTCGCACAGCACGAGGCGGCCTTCGGCATCGGTGTTGAGGATTTCAACAGTCTGGCCGGACATCGAGGTGACGATGTCGCCCGGTTTGGTTGCGCCGCCGCCAGGCATGTTTTCGGTGGTCGGTACGGCGACGACGATATTTAGTGGCAAAGCCATCTGCGCAGCAGCCTTGATGGCGCCGAGCACGCTGGCCGCACCGCCCATGTCGTACTTCATTTCATCCATTTCGCCTGCGGGCTTGAGCGAAATGCCACCGGTGTCGAAGGTGATGCCCTTGCCCACCAAGACGACAGGCTTGTCGCCCTTCTTGCCGCCGTTGTATTGCAACACAATGAACTTCGGCGGCTCGTGCGAACCCTTGGCAACCGACAGCAACGTATTCATGCCGAGCTTTTGCATGTCGGCGGTTTCGAACACCTCAAGCTTCATCTTGCTCTTGTATTCATCGGCGATAGCCTTGGCCGTCGTGGCAAGATAAGTCGGCGTGCAGATATTGCTTGGCAGGTTGCCCAGATCCTTCGCGAGGCTCATGCCGGCGGCAATTGCCTGTCCATCAATCAAGGCCTGTTCCGCATCCTTGAGCTCGCTACGGCGGCCGACACAGAATGTGAGTTTGCGCAATGGCCGGCGCACATCGTCTTTCTTCGATTTCAGTTGATCGAAGCGATAGAGCGTATCGAGTGCGGCAATGGTGGCGTGACGAATGCGCCATGCGGCATCGCGGCGACGGATATTGAGCTCGGTCAGATAGAGCGTGCCATCGAAGCCGCCAGTTTCGTTCAGCGTACGTACGGCTGCGCCAATGGCGGTGCGATATTCCTTTTCACGGAATTCCTTTTCCTTGCCGAGACCGACGAGCAGCACGCGATCAGCCAGCGTGCCGGGAACGTTGTGCAGGAGCATCGTGGAACCGAGCTTGCCATCCATGTCGCCACCGCGCAGGATGTTCGAGAGAAACTGATGCGCGACGTTGTCGATGATTTCTGCGGGGACCGACAACTTCCGCGGCTCGAATACGCCGACGACGACACATGCGCTGCGTTGCTTCTCGGGACTGCCGCTTTTTATGCTAAATTCCATGCGTTTTCTCCAGTGTTCCTGCGGGTTTTCCGCATCCGGCCTCGTGTCTGGCTTTGGTCTGACTTTGCTGTGCCGGCGGTCGGGAAATTTCAAAAAACGATCAAAAACGTTCCCGTTGATTATCCCCATTTTCTCCTGAAAAGCCAAAGCGACGATGATCTATCAACGCGCCGCCCAGCGTGAATTCGTGCACACCGCGTCGGCGGTGTTCATTGCGCTTTTCTCGATTCTGCTCACAACGCAGCTCATCCGCCTGCTCGGGCAGGCGGCTGGCGGCGGTATTGCACCAGGCGCAGTGATGGCTTTGCTCGGTTTCGGTGCGCTCAGCTATTTGCCGACGGTGTTGTCGCTGACGCTATTCATTGCCGTACTCATGACGCTGTCGCGCATGTATCGCGACTCTGAAATGTCGGTGTGGTTTTCGAGCGGCTTGTCGCTGCGCGGTTGGGTGCGGCCGGTCCTGCGTTTTTCGACACCGATCCTGATGGCGATTTTCGCCTTGTCCATGTTTCTGACGCCGTGGGCGTTGTCGAAGAGTAATGAATATCGCCAGCGCATGGACCAGCGCAATGATTTGTCGACAATATCGCCGGGATCGTTTCGCGAAAACCCATCGGGTGAGTTGGTCTTCTTTGTCGAAAACACCGATAACGGAAATGCCGGTGCCAAGGGCGGAGGAAAGCTGGATGCCGACAACCTCGCTTCAGGCAAAGGACTGGTCCACAATGTTTTCGTGAACTCTCTGCAGAATGGTCGATTGGGCGTCATGCTCGCGACTGACGGACATGTCGAACAGGTTGCGAACGGCGACCGCTTCATCGTGCTTGAGCATGGCCACCGCTACGAAAATCTGCCGGATGTGCATGAGTACCGCACCACGGATTTTGCGCGTTACGCAGTGCGTATTGAAACGCGCGAGTCGCGTGGTTTGGCAGAGTCTCCGCGCGGCTTTCCGCTCAAACGCCTGTTGGTGGAGCCGACGCCAGTGAATCGAGCCGAGCTGTTGTGGCGGATCGGCATTCCTGCCTCGGCATTGATACTGGCCTTGCTTGCGATTCCTCTCGCTTTCGTTAATCCGCGCGCCGGTCGTACTAACAACCTGGTGTTCGCGATTCTTGCCTTCATGATCTACAGCAACCTGATCAGCCTGAGTCAGGCTTGGGTTGCACGCGGCAAGCTGCCGTTCGAGATCGGCGTTTGGGGCGTGCACGTGTTGATGTTCAGCTTGCTGGTGCTGATGTTCTGGCGTCGCATGACATTGTTTTCCTGGGGGCGACTGTGGCGTTGAAACGGGGCTTGCTGCGTCTCGGGACCGCCGAGCGCTACTTGGCACGCGAGATTTATCAAGCGACAGCCTTGGTACTGTTCGCCTTCCTCATGCTGTTTGCGTTCTTCGACTTGATCAACGAGCTTGGTTCGGTCGGTCAGGGCGGATACAAAATTCAGCACGCCATTGGTTTTGTCGCGCTGACCTTGCCGGGGCGTTGTTATGAACTGATGCCAGTGGCTGTGTTGATCGGCTCTTTGTACGCATTGACACAATTGGCACGGCATTCCGAGATCACCGTACTGCGTGCGTCCGGTGCGGCGACAGCGGATTTCGTGATGGCACTGATGAAGATTGGCAGTGTCTTTGTGCTGTTGGTGTTCCTGATCGGCGAGGTCGTGGCCCCACCGGCGGAGAAAGCGGCACAACAGTTGCGCCTAGGCGCAATGAACCAACTGGTGGCGAACGAGTTTCGCAGCGGCCTCTGGGTCAAGGATGAGCAGGCATTCATCAACGCGGCTGACGTTACACCGGATGCTGGTTTGCGCGGTGTGCGCATTTATCAGGTAGATCAACGTTTCCGCCTGCAAAGCATCAGTGAGGCGGCTCAAGGTGAGTTCAGGCAACCGGACACATGGCACTTTACCGATGTGACACGAACCACCTTTGAGGGCGACCGCGTTCGCGTCGAGAAGATGTCCGAACTGAATTGGAACTCCAGCTTGAATCCGGACATTCTGTCGGTACTGATGGTGAATCCGGAGCGCATGTCGATTTATCGCCTGGGACAGTACATCGGGCATTTGGCGGCTAATCAGCAGAAGACCGACCGTTACGTCATCGCGTTGTGGAAGAAGCTGGTCTATCCATTTGCCTGCCTTGTCATGCTGGTATTGGCGCTGCCGTTTGCCTATCTGCAGGATCGCATGGGCAATGTGAGTATCAAGGTCTTTGTCGGGATCATGCTCGGTGTACTGTTCAATCTGCTGAACGGTTTGTTCTCAAGTCTTGGCATCATCAACCAGTGGACGCCGTTCGTGTCCGCGATTACGCCGAGCGTAATTTTTGTGCTGATTGCCAGTGGTTTGCTGTGGTGGTCTGAGCGGCGTTAAAGCGCGTTAACCCTTGAACACAATCCGTGTGCCTGCAAGCCGGTCATGCAGGAATTGCCGGTCACGATCGAGGAAGGCCCAAATAATGCCGGCACCGTAGAAAAGCAGGCTTGGCCACGTAAGGGCGTAGCGCAATGCGAGTCGCCACATCTCTGGTACGCCGCCATCAGCACGGACGAGTTGCAATTTCCAAGTCTGCATGGCCAGCGTTTGGCCGCCATGACGCCAATACCAAAGAAAATACGCGCCGAGTACAAGAAAAATGTGTACGACCAGTAGCCAGCCCGGCGCGACAAGGTTAAAAGCCATGCCGAGCACGAGGTGCGGAAGCAGGAAAGTCACCGAGAGTACGCCAAGCAGCAGCAACGCTTCATAGGCGAGGCCTGCGAAGCGCCGCCGCAGGCCGGGCACTTTTGTGACCAGAATATCCAACTTACTGCTGCGCGGTCGCAGGCACAGGTTGGGTGACAACCGGTGTTGGCGTGAGCGTGATAACGGGTGCCGGCGCCTGTTGTTCGGGCACAATCGGAAAACTGCTTGGCGGCGTCTGATTGGACAGAATCGGAGGGCGCGTTGCCTCGATCTGTCGTTTCTTTAATGTCGGTCGTGCCTTGGCGTTCTCACGCTCTTTCGCTTCTTGCTGCAATCGCAGCTTTTCTTCAGGCGGTAACTCCTGATAGCGTAGCCATTGCTCGCGCATGGCATCGCGCTGCTCCGGCGATGCGTTGCGGATTGCCTTGTATTTTTCGCGTACCAGAAGGCGTTGCTCAGGCGACAGTTTGACCCATGCCCGCATCTGCATTTGCAAACGTGCCTGCTCATCTTCGCTCAGGTGCGGATAACGCCCGGCGATGGCGACCCATCTTTCGCGCGGTTCTTCGTCCATTCGATCCCATTCGGAGGCGAGTGGAGCGAGGATTTCCTTTTGTTGCGGCCCCAATTCCTGCCAACTGGGCTGGCGGAGCGTCGGGAGCAGAGCGTTGAAATTGAAGTGAGCAGTAGCTACGGCGAGAATCACCGCAGCGATTAGTCCGAGGACGGCGAGGAGGATTCGACCCATAGTTGAAAACCGTCGTCCAGGTAGGCGTTGATGGGCAGTGCGTCGGAAAGCAGGGCACTGTCGATTTTCGCGTTTTCGTCTGCTCGCGAAACGTTATCAACATACACGGCACCGGCAGCGCCGATCATCAAGGCGAAGGCTAGCATGGTGGGTGCAAGATTGGAACGAAGCAGATCCGTAGTGAGATTGCCCAAACCGGCAAGACTCAACATGGCCGAGGGCTGACGCTGGCGCTCAAGCGCCGCCGTACGCGCCATGTGCAGGCGTGCGCCGATGCCGTCGTCCAGTGCGTCGGTGCTGTGGTTCAGTGCAAGGGTCAGCTTGCGGGCAAATTGCAATTCTTCGTTCATAACTTGATCCCCCGTGCCGTAAGGGCACTTGCCAAAGCGTGCGTGGCCCGGGAGCAGTGGGTCTTGACGCTACCCTCCGAACATCCCATGGCCAATGCGGTCTCGGCAATATCCATGTCTTCCCAGTAACGCATCAGGAAGGCTTCGCGTTGACGTGCCGGTAGTTTCTTTAATTCACTCTCAATTAAATCAATGAGTTGCGATTGTTCCAGTTGCTTTTGCGGATTCACTCCGCTCTGAGATTCATCAGCGACTTCAATAGTTTCCAGCGGGTCGCTATTTTCATCGTCATCCGGGCTCAGGGCGGATAACACGGTAGTCCAGAGTGAGCGAACCTTGCTGCGACGGAAGAAGTCACGAATCGTGTTTTGCAGGATGCGCTGAAACAGCATTGGAAACTCTTCCGCCGGGCGATCCCCGTATTTTTCGGCGAGCTTCATCATCGCGTCCTGAACGATGTCGAGCGCCGACTCTTCATTGCGGACAGCAAAAAGCGCCTGCTTGTAGGCGCGACGCTCCACACTGGCAAGGAAGTCCGACAGTTGAATACGAGAAGCCAGGGGAGTTTCCCTTGTTAGAAATTTGAAAAAACAGTCGTTTAAAGCAAAAGTGAAAGTCTGAGCGCCTTGACCGAACCAGGGGCTTCGGGTTAAGGTTCTAGGTTTCCCGGAACCTACCAGGTGAATTTGCAATGGTTTTGACTGGCGCGGAAATTGTAATCAGGTGCCTGCAAGAAGAAAAGGTCGAATACATATTCGGTTATCCCGGCGGCTCGGTGCTTCATATTTACGACGAGCTGTTCAAGCAGGACAAGATTAAGCACATTCTCGTACGTCACGAGCAGGCAGCAGTACATGCAGCCGACGCTTACTCGCGCTCGTCGCATAAGATCGGCGTGTGCATGGTGACTTCCGGTCCTGGCGTGACTAACGCCGTGACCGGTATCGCGACTGCCTACACCGACTCGATTCCGATGGTCGTCATTTCCGGTCAGGCACCCACGCATATGATCGGGCAGGACGCTTTCCAGGAGTGTGACACCGTCGGTATTACCCGTCCCTGTGTCAAGCACAACTTCCTGGTCAAGGACGTGCGCGATCTCGCTGCCACGATCAAAAAGGCTTTCTATATCGCCAGTACCGGCCGTCCCGGCCCGGTATTGGTCGATATTCCGAAGGATCTTGGCGTCGACAAGTGCGAGTTCGAGTATCCGAAGTCGATCTCGATCCGTTCGTACAACCCGGCGACCAAGGGCCATACCGGCCAAATCAAGAAGGCCGTACAACTGCTGCTGGAAGCCAAGCGTCCGCTGATTTACGCGGGCGGCGGCATCATCCTGTCCGACACATCGGATCGTTTGACCAAGCTTGCGCACATGCTTGAAGTGCCGGTCACCAATACGCTGATGGGCCTTGGCGGCTTCGCTGCCACCGACAAACAAAATCTCGGCATGCTCGGCATGCACGGCACGTACGAGGCCAATATGGCCATGCAGCACGCTGATGTGTTGCTTGCCATCGGTGCACGCTTTGATGATCGCGTGATCGGCAATCCAGAAGATTTCGGTTCAGTCCCGCGCAAGATCATTCACGTCGACATCGATCCATCCTCGATCGCCAAGCGCGTCAAGGTGGATGTGCCGATCGTCGGCAATCTCAACGAAGTGCTGGACGAGTTGATTGCTCAGTTGAAGGCTTCCGAAGGCAAGGTCGACGCCAAGGCGCTGGCCGGCTGGTGGAAAGACATCGAAGGCTGGCGCAAGAAAGACAGCCTCAAGTACAAGATGGGCAAGGAAGTCATCATGCCCCAGTACGTGATCGAGAAGCTCTACGAAGTCACCGGCGGCGATGCCATCGTGACGTCCGATGTCGGCCAGCATCAAATGTGGGCTGCGCAGTACTACAAGTTCGACAAGCCGCGTCGCTGGTTGAACTCCGGTGGCCTCGGCACCATGGGCTACGGCCTGCCGGCAGCGATGGGCGCTTGCTTTGCCAATCCGAAGTCGCAGGTTGCCTGCGTCACCGGCGAAGGCTCGATCCAGATGAACATTCAGGAACTCTCGACCTGCAAGCAGTTCCGTCTGCCGATCAAGGTTGTGAACCTGAACAACCGTTATCTGGGCATGGTGCGCCAGTGGCAGGAAATGTTCTACGGCAACCGTTACTCCGAGTCCTACGTGGATGCGCTGCCTGATTTTGTGAAACTGGCCGAGGCGTATGGTCACGTTGGCATTCAAGTGGTTAGCCCGGCTGACGTGGAGCCGGCGCTGCGCGAGGCCTTCGTCAAGCACAAGAACGAACTCGTCTTCCTCGACATCCTCACCGACCCGACCGCCAATGTGTATCCGATGGTGGCGAACGGCAAGGGCCTGTCCGAAATGATCTTGGCCGAGGACTTGTAAAAACATGCGACACCTGATTTCCATTCTTCTCGAAAACGAGGCGGGCGCGCTGGCCCGCGTCTCCGGGCTATTCTCCGCCCGCGGCTACAACATCGAGTCGCTGACCGTGGCGCCGACGGAGGATCCGTCGATGTCGCGCATGACCATCGTCAGCATCGGTTCCGACGACGTCATTGAGCAGATCACCAAGCAGTTGAACAAGCTGATCGACGTGGTCAAGGTTGTCGATTTGTCCGAGGCCGCGCATGTTGAGCGTGAGTTGATGCTTATCAAGGTTCGCGCCACCGGCAAGGACCGTGAAGAAATGAAGCGCATGGCGGATATCTTCCGCGGCGGCATCATCGACGTGACCGATTCGACCTACCTGATCGAATTGACCGGCGA